>JAYSTO010000341.1:0-1776 GCA_043719675.1 Gammaproteobacteria bacterium
TAGTTTTAATGCCGCAGGTTTATCCTGACTTGCATCCAGCGCCGGGATATTCAACTCAACAATGGTGATTTCAGTAAAGACGGCGGTGATCAATAAAAACGGTACAAGAATAACCATCAGGTTCATGAATGCCGTGATGTTGAGCTCTTCAACCTGCTTGAGATGATTTGCAAAATGTTTTTTCATGATAATAATGCAGTGTTATTCTTTGACCAACAGATTTAATGACTTAACAGCCGCTTTTTCTAAACTATCTATCAAGTGCGCTGTTTTCGTTACCAGATAAGAATGTATCAACAGCAGCGGAATCGCGGCAATCAGACCAAAGGCCGTGGTATTCATCGCAACCGCAATACTTGACGACAGTAATTTGGCCTTCTCCGATGGATCGGCATCGGATACCGCCGTAAATGCCTGGATCAAGCCAACAATGGTACCGAGCAAACCCAAGAGCGTGGCGATATTGGCGAATGTCGCTAAATAATGGGTGCGTTTGATCAAGTCCGGCATGGCATCCATCATCCCCTCGTCCATCGCGGATTCAATCGACTCGCGTTTTTTGTGTGCGCTATGCTTGGCAAGGCCGTAACCGAGTACCATCGCCAATGGTGTACTCATGTTTTCGACCAGCTTAACCGCGCGCTGGAGGTCGTTAGCTTTGAGCATAGGAACGAGTTGCGACCAAATCTTATTTGTTCTTCGATTGGTTTTGCTAATATAAAAGAAACGCTCGATTCCAATTGCCAGACCAAGAGCAAAAACCAACAGGATGGGATACATAAAGAATCCACCTTCGGTAAAAAACTTAACCACTTCCATCATATCCATAATCAACCTCTTAAGTGTTCATTAATCACTGCCATAATAGCCGATATAAAATAATTTATCACAATAAAGCATTTTTTCGCGTATATAAAATTTCCCGTCTATTCTACCTGTTGATAGCTCATCTCAGAAGTACTATTGACATGATTAATATCACTATCAAGTTGGTCTAAAATTATTTTTCGCTTTTGTCTGTATTCAATGACAGTGAGTTGTTGATGATAATAATCATCGACGAGTTCACGCAACTGCCTGGAGAAATGATCAACCGAATAACTCATTTTCTGGTTATCTCCCTTAAGACACGAAATCCTGTCAATGGCTCTGCGGCACCGGGATAGTTTCGTACCATCTTTACATTGCACTCTTCCATCGCATCTTCGAAGTTGCCACCGATTGCCAAATATGTCATGTCTTTGTCAGACACGACCTCTTGTGCGTTACCCAAATAGTTAACCAGCCCCCAGCCATTTTGAGTGCCCGCATTTATTCGGACAAATTGCCCGCCTTTTTGCAGGCCGCGCGAGCTTAATTGACAATTACGATTTGGGTCATGACTTGTTGTATTGCCTGTTGCGGCGTAGACCCACTCGGTTTTAGTGGGCAAACGGTATTTCTGTCCTGTGGACTTGCCCAGCCATTTGAGGTAACTGGTCATCGTACTGATGCTGATATTGGTGGCCGGCAGGTTGCCATCGTCACCATCCAGCTTAGTGCATTCGCTGGTTGCCGCACAGAATTGATTTAATTCCTTTATCGACACCTCATATTTCCCCATGGCGAATGCCGGAATGTTTCCAGTGCTGGGGATCACAATCAATGTCGGGCCAGAACCTATGCCTTGCGCCTTATCTTTGCAAACAGCCCGCTCGCCCCGCGCACCCAGACCGGCGATCGAAAGATCACACGCATCCCGGGGAGTTATCGTCAATGCGGAGAGGATATTGTTTC
>JAYSTO010000342.1:0-8908 GCA_043719675.1 Gammaproteobacteria bacterium
AGGATACCGGCAACCAAACTGATAATGGCCAGTACCGAGGTTTCAACACGTGGATAAGTCTGGCTGGGCGCAGTAGAGACATGCACGCTGTTATCCGCATGGACAGTACTCTCCGGTGACGCACGCGCCAACAAATATACCTGTTTGGCGCGATCACCTTCGGCGACAAAATCCACCAAGGCGCCACGTTCCGGCACTTCCGCACTTTGCCATTCGGTCAAGGCGAAGGTGTAACGCTGGCCTGCATGGCAACGGATCGCCCCTTCAGTTTGATTAAAGTCGAGGATTATTCCTTCCATCCGGTTACTCCTGTTGGTTAACTACGTTCCGCCGTTTATCTTCTGACTGAAATGATAAGACGCAATATCAAATCCCTGGTTTAAATAAAACTTGTGTGCCTTGTGCCGCTGCACACCGGAATCCAGGTGCAACACCTGGCAGACGTTTTCCTTGGCGAATTGTTTTAACCAATCCAGCATGACCCGGCCATGGCCCTTGCTGCGGGCCTGTTCATCCGTCACCAGGTCATCGACGTATAAGTGTTTACCCATGAATAAATTGGTGTAGATCCGGAATCCGGCCACTGCGACAACCCGACTGGATTCTTTAATATAGACCAGGCGAAAACCGTCAGCCATCATCGCACGTACTGTTGTAACAAAATCCTCTTTGTGCAAATGCATTCGCAACTGCGACATCACGGCAAAACAATCCAGGATCTCTTGATCGGTGTTAGCTACATCCGGCACGACAGTGCCCTCCTCAAAATAAAAACTTCTTCAACCCGGCGAGAGGCGACCGAGCTTTACGTTTTTTCAATCGGCTGTTAAGGTATAACCTTGTCGATGGTGATATCAACCTTGCCCTTGCCGGGGCTGACGGGTTTGCTTAATCCTTCTAAATCGCCTTTTTGCGCCATCGGCTCACCCGAGGCGGTAATCCGCGCCACCACGACAACCTGATCAAAATGCGACAGGTTCATGCCGGGTTGCATGGCCATGCTGTCGTCCAGACGGTACTTCAACGGTAAATCACTCACCTTCGCCTTGAACACCGCCAGCGGCATACGCGGCCCCTGCGCGGCACGGGCGAAGATATATACCGTATCGTTTGGCTGTGCGCTCTTCGCCAGCTTCGGATCCAACTGGATATTACCTTCCACAACACTGTCGGCATAGGCCGATGGCAGGACAAACATAGTCAATAATAAAATAACAACGCGGGGCATAAGTATTCTCCTTAAAGGTGTAGTGCAGTTATGTAGAGAAGCCGATTCCATACCATTTTCCCATCAAGTGCAATCGCATTTTTTGCTTGTTGCCAACAATACCGCATCTTACGACGGTTGTTACCGATCACGGTGCTCGTCCGTACGCCTCAACCCAACATTAAAACCAAGACTGATGCGCGGCGTTGCATGCGGGTGAGGCGTTACTTCATGTTGTAATTGTGGCGAAAAGAAAACAAACATACCGGCACGGGGTTCGATGATCTGGCGCTCTTTGCCGACGGTTAACACCAGCTCGCCTGCCTGCGCGGGTACTTGTAAATAGTAGACGCCGGACAACAGTTCATCATTATCATCATGCGTATGCGGCAAGGTCACATCCCCCTGTCGCATGACATTAAACCAATGGCCAAGCTGTAATTGCATAACGGGCTGTTGCAGGATCGTTGCTGCGTGTTGTCGTGCGTGGTGCAGAATGATGGACAATAAAGGCAGGCGTGATGCCGCGATATAAATGTTTTCATAACGTCCGGCAAAATAATGACTCTGCACATCCTCGCCTTGTGCGACTATGTTCAGCACCTCGGCGGATAATCGCGCATTATGCTGTCGGCACTCGTCACAATCATAACGGTGAAACATTGTCGCAGCACGTAGTAATATTGGATTCATCATCAATGGCAATAAATCAGATATTCAACTTATCCAGGATAATCATACCAAGCCAGATGCCAAAAAAGATGCAGACCACGGCGATGATCGATTCAAGCGACAAGGTTGATAAACCACTGATACCCTGGCCGATGTTGCAGCCATAACTTACCGTGCCACCAATCCCCATCAGTGCTGCGCCGATGACCACCGGCCACAGGCGATTGGCACGCAGCGGAGTGGTATCCCAGCTGCGCGTCAACAACGAATATAACAATGATGATAAAAATAATCCGATGACAAAAAAAATCGGGATTGATGCAGCAGGCGTGCCTTTCATCAGTAACATACTGCCGATGCGTGACAGCGCACCCACCACCGTCAGCGAGGCCGGTTTTGTGTCGGGGGCGAATTCATCGAAGGTCACCACCCCGGATAAATACCAGGCCGGGACGATCACACCACCCAACAACATCCCTGCTAATAATAATTTGCTATCACCGTGTTTTTTCCACACCATCACGAGATACAGTAATAACACCGCGCATATCACCAGCATCGGTATCCATTTTGATATGCCCAGCAGTGGCGCCAATCCCGCATCGCCCGATATTAATGTCAGCGCGGTTTTCTCGGTTACCCACAACCGCGCCGGTTCCAGCCAACCATATTGCGCCATGTAACCACTGAACATAAACACGATCAATGCAACGATGCCAATAACGTTGCCCTCACCGGCACGCACTACCGTGCGCGCTGCATCACCACCGGCCAACGCCGCGCCAATGCCAAATAATAATCCACCATAGATCACTCCTAACCAATCAAATTGCGCATCACGATAACTGGTGGTGGCGATCGGTACAATATCCAGAATTTCGAGTAATTGTGTGCCAAGAATCGCGACCAATGCCGCCGCAACGATGGTGACCATGTAACGATGATGGCGAATTAAAATGACATTGCTCACCGCCGCCACCAGACATACCCGGTAATGCCGCATCAACATGCCAAAAAACAGACCCACGGATAAACCGCTGGCGATTAACACCTGGCTTTTTGTTAACATCGTATACCTCGCCGATTACCCGGTGAAAGAAATTGATTCCTGAATGATTTAATAGTGAACGAGCACCCACCAGAGCGCAATAGAAAATAAAAATACCAGGCCAACAAAAAGGGGCCTGAGCGCCCCTTAGTACATATAGTGTGTTATCGAATCTTAACTGGTCCTGGGTAGTCCGATTTGTTGACCCGCCCCAGCCCAGGCAAACATACCGCCGCGTAAATTAAAGACGCTATCGTAACCTTGTTGCTGTAAAAAGGCACAGGCTTGCGCTGAGCGCGCACCGGATCGGCAAATCATCACCACAGTTTCATCCCGTTTGATGTCTTGCAGGCGTAACGGCACGGTAGCCAACGGCATTGGCACGGCACCAGGGATCGTACCGGCGGCGATTTCACCCATCTCACGCACGTCGATCACCCGAAAGGCCTGTGGCTTATCACTAAACCATTGCGCCAATTCGGCGGCATCAATTTCCTTCACACTCCAGGACATGGTAAAACCTCGTAATCTATGGGATAAGAAACATTAACAGATGCTAATATATAGGGCCAGTTTTGTACAGCGCAACCTCCAGGTCTACCCCTACTTCAACCCTGGACAGCTCCCGCAACTAACAAACCCTACAACTCATCGACATAAACAAAGTACAATTATTACCTTACTTTAAAGTTGGCCGGTTAGCCTGTCGTTTGTCCACCATGAGCAAGATACTGATCCTTGGCATCGCCACGCTGGATATCATCAACCACCTTGATCACTATCCTGTGGAAGACGAAGAACTGCGGGCGCGTGAGCAGCACACGGCCTGTGGCGGTAATGCGGCAAACACCGCCGTGGTACTGACGCAGTTTGGACATCAGGTCGAACTCGTCAGCACGTTTGCCGATGACATGCAGGCACAACAGATCAAGGCGGATTTAGAACGGCAATATGTTGGTACCCGTTTTAGTATCACCATTGCCGACGGCCACACACCGACATCCCATATCATTTTGAATGTTCAAAATGGCTCGCGCACCATCGTCCACTACCGTGACCTGCAGGAATTAACGGCTGCACACGTTCACACGCTGCCGTGGCAGGAATATGACTGGTTTCATCTGGAAGGCCGCGCCGTGGAACACACCGCTGAGATCGTGCAATACATTCATGCGGCACGCACCGATCAACCGATCTCCATCGAGATTGAAAAAGAACGGCCACATATCGATCGATTATTCCCGTTGGCGGACGTCTTGTTCTTCTCGCGCCAGTTTGTTATCACGCGCGGCTTTAACAACGCGCATGACTTCTTTAGCCACTTGCGCCACCAAGACATCGCTGCCTTGTTGATTTGCGCCTGGGGTGAACAAGGTGCCTATGCACGCGATCAAATGGACAATACTTTATTTGTACCGGCGCAACCACCGCCTGCGATCATCGACACCCTCGCCGCCGGTGACACCTTCAATGCCGCAGTCATTGATGCCCTGTGCTCCGGACGCACCTTGCAAACCGCCATCCACAATGGCTGCGCCTTGGCGGGAAAAAAGATCGGTCAACGGGGGTTGACGAAGTTGGGTTAACTGAAGGCATACATTAAAGGCCGATCTATAGCAGGCGGCAGGGCTTAAATAGGCCCCAGATAACGTGCTAGCAATATAGTGAAAAACAGAACTCTCAATCAACCTATGTTACGCTATATACATTGGGCATAACCCAAGACCATTTTCTCCGGAGGTGTTCCATGCAACAAACCATTCGTTACGTACTGGTGATCGGTGTCATGGCGGCTATCGCCGCTGCGGTTGTTACCTACCAACGCATCAATCCAAAACCAGACCCCGCCGATGACCAGCATGCGGCACAGCAGGGTAAGTTTTTTGGCGCGATGGAGACGGAATACCCCAGTTGGTTTAATGACGGTTTCCTTGATTTCAGGGAAGACCTCGCCGCCGCCAACCGCGCTGGCAAACGCCTGATGATCCTGTTTACCCAAAATGGTTGTCCGTATTGCAATGCCCTGGTGGAACGTAATCTGGCGCAAAAGGATATTGAAGACCTGGTGCGTGGTAAATTCGATGTGATTGCTATCAATATGTGGGGTGATCGCAATGTGAGCCACGTCGATGGCAAAAGTTACACCGAAAAAAGCTTTGCCGAGGCATTGAAAGTGCAATTCACCCCGACCATTTTATTTTTTAACGAGCAAGGTGAGACCATCTTGCGGCTGAATGGTTATTTACCGCCGGATAAATTCAAAGTCGCGCTCAACTACGTCGCCGGGAAAAAAGAACAACAGAACTATCGTGACTATGTCGAGGCCAACGCCCCACCGGTGCGTACCGGGACGATGAACAAACAGGATTTCTTTCTTGCCGCACCTTATAACCTGACCCGCAAGGCCGGTGACAAGGGCAAACCGATTGCGGTGTTCTTTGAGCAAAAGGATTGTCCCAATTGCGACACCTTGCATCAGCAGATTCTACCGGATGCCGATACGCGTAAATTGATTGCGCAGTTTGATGCGGTGCAATTGGATATGTGGTCTGACACACCGCTCACCACCCCCGAGGGCAAGGGTAGCACCGCACGCAATTGGGCAAAACAACTCGACGTAAAATATGCGCCAACGATTGTGTTATTCAATGCGGAAGGCAAGGAGATCATTCGCACTGAGGCGTTTTTCAAAACGTTCCATACCCAGGGCGTATTTGCCTATGTGTTAAGCGGTGATTACCAGCAACAACCCAGCTTCCAGCGTTATTTATCCAGCCGCGCCGAACAAGTCCGCGAGCAGGGTAAAGATGTCGACATCTGGCGCCTGGGTGATGAAACACCGGCGCCGAAAAAATAAATGCAGGTGGGTTTAACAATACCTCACCGATAGGGGTGTCTGAGGCTTAACGGATCACCACCGCCGTGCCGTAACATAAAACCTCCGTTGCTGTACTGACCACCTCGGCGGCATCATAACGCACACCGATAATCGCATTGGCCCCCAGCGCACGGGCATGCTCCAGCATTGATTCATACGCTTGTTGACGCGCTTGCTCACACATCTGCGTGTATGCACCGATCCGGCCACCTATAATATTTTTCAGCCCGCCGAGAATACCTTGTGTAATCGTCGGCGCACGCACAATGATACCGCGCACCAGTCCTTTGTATTCGACAATCTGTTTGCCTTCAATCGTAAATGTTGTTGTTACCTGCATATCATCCTCCCACTGTTGTCCTGCTCGTCGTTTGATGAATAACTGGGACTGTATCACATCCCGTCGGACGATATGATCGTGATCACACTCTTACGGTTTGATCGCGATCACGGAAGTGGCGCGGACATGCTCATGCCCCGCCAACGATTGCCGTTGATCTACACAGAGACACAGGAGCAGGGTTATGCGGAAAAAGTTAGCGATGTACTGGGTAGTAATATGCACCTTACTGGCCAATTTGGCCGCCTATGGCGCCACTACCAGCCTCACAAGTCCGCAGATTCAGGTGGTAGGTCTATTCAAAGATACCGCCATCATTCGCCAACAGAATAATCGCGAGACCGTGTTACGCACCGGCATGAGCACCGCCAATGGCCTTAAACTGGTGAGCGCCAACAGCGAATACGCGTTGTTTGAATACCGTGGTCAGCGTATTAAACATCACTTAACGGATTCACCCATTCTCAGTTTTGCGCAGGCCAGCCTGACCCAAGAGGTGCGTATCCCCGCCAGCAACGGCATGTACACCATGCCCGGCTTGGTCAACGGCCAAGCGCAGAATTTTATCCTGGATACCGGCGCCAGTTATGTCACCCTCAGCACCCGTCATGCGGATCAACTGGGCGTTAATTATTTAAACAGCGGTAAACGCATTCAGCTCAACACCGCTAACGGCAAGGCCGATGCCTATCTGGTCAGCCTCGATAAAGTAACGGTGGGTGGTATCGAAGTGGCCAACGTACAAGCCGCCGTAATGGAAAATTTAAGCTCCGATAAAATCCTGTTAGGCATGTCGTTTCTTGCTAATGTCTCCATGACCCATGAGGGTCAGGTGATGCTGTTACAGAAGAAACCTTGAAACAATCGAAGCGGAACTGTTACCTAAATTACCCGTTGATCACCACCATCCACCGGGATTTGCGCAGCCGTGGTTTTCGCAAACAACGGCCCGCATAATTCCACCGCAAGTTCTGCAACGTCATGACTGGTGACTTCAACACCCAGCACGTTACGCTTTTTGTATTGCGCCACCGTCAAGCCATAGGACTTGGCGCGTGATTGCAAGACCTCCTCGGTCCACAGGCCGGTGTCAAATACCGCATTGGGATGCACGGTATTAATTCGAATCTGATCCTGGCCCCACTCCAACGCACAGACACGCATGAGTTGATTGAGTGCGGCCTTGGATGCCGAATAGGCGCTGGCGCCAGGACCAGGTGCGGGGACATTTTTTGAACCGATGATCACCACGCGACCTTTGTTTGGCGCAAGTTTTAATAAGGGATGGGCCTCACGCAACAACAGTAGATTCGCAGTGAGATTAATGTCCAGGGTCTTTTGCCAGAGTGCGATATCCATGACATCCACATTTTTCGCTGCCGGAAAAATCCCGGCATTGAGGATCAACATGTCCAAACCACCAAATTGCCGCGCGCCTTTTTCCAAGGCTGTTTGAATTGCTGTCAGTGAGGTCACGTCACCCTGTATGCCAAGATAATCTATCCGCGTGTACATTGTTTCGATAGAAATATTCGTATCCATACCGATGACACAGGCGCCACGCGCTAACAAGGAATCTACACAGGCCTTGCCAATCCCGGAGGCCGCCCCCGTCACTAACGCCACTTCACCGGCAAACACTTTAGGTTTGCCCGCGCTGCGCAGCTTGGCCTGTTCCAGATCCCAATACTCCACATCAAAAATATCTTTAGCGGGTAGCGCAAAAAATTGTTTCAATTGGGTGGCGCGAAGAATAATTTCCATGGTGTGCTCATAAATTTCCTGCACCACAAAGGCATCCTGGGCGGTCTTGCCAACCGTGCATAGTCCCAGTTCCTTATCAAGGATCACACGTGGCGCGGTATCTAACATGGTTTTGGGCTCGCGCGCGGTTTTGGCGCAGTCGGCAAAGTAATTCCGGTACGCAGCGGCATACGCAGCAACATCGCGACCCAGCATGGGCAGGCGTTTGGTGCGAATCACGTGATCCGGTGTGGCAGGGCCCTGTTGGCTGATCGTGCCCAGCGCGGGATGCGACAAGAATGCGGCGATAGCGGCGTCGTGCTTTTGCCGCACGATCATCGGCGCGCCCGTGGCATGGCTCAAGGTATTGCGCAACTGCGCCAGTGTTTGCCGTAAATTGTCTGAGCCGGTTGTTAGCGCTGGTGCATGAACCTGCCATGCCTTGCGATCTTGGATGTGTTGTTCAGCACGGGTTACTAAGCTAATCATCCGTTCGTAGGATTCCCGCGCAGTCTGGCCAAAGGAAAAAATTCCGTGGTTCATTAATACCATGCCGATGGTTTTGTCGTTACGCTGGGTAAAAAACAATTCATCACACAGCCGCGCCAGATCAAAACCGGGCATCACATAAGGGATAACCACCACGTCTTGACCGTAAATCTCCTGTACCCGTTGTAAACCGTCAGGTGTGTTGGTCACGGTAATGACGGCATTGGCATGGGTGTGATCCACGTATTTGTACGGCAGGATCGCATGCAGGATCGCTTCAACCGAGGGGGTCGGTGCATTGCTGAGGGTGACATGGGTTTTTAATTCGTTCACCATCAGCGGATCAGACAGGCTGGGTAATTTGGCCAGTTTAATCAAATGATCTAATAACACAGGGGCAAACCCGGCACGGGTTATATCTACCAAGTCACTACCGCTGCCTTTGACATATAAAATATCCTGTTCTTCAGCCAACAGGTTTTTCTCACGAATCTTCACCGAGGTATTACCGCCGCCGTGAAGCACCAACGC
>JAYSTO010000343.1:0-1770 GCA_043719675.1 Gammaproteobacteria bacterium
GATGGTTTTCAATGCGGAAGGTGAACTCGTCGCCCAGGCACAGCGCGCGCTGCAAACCCTGCATCCAGAGATACATCGTGTCGAACACTCCGCCGCCGAGCTGCTGCTCTCCATCCGCGAATGTCTGCAAGAAGTCGTCGCCCAACTCGGCAGTCGCGCACGCCACATCGAGGCCGCCGGTCTGGCCACGCAACGCTCCAACATTGTCTGTTGGGATAAACACACCGGCAAGGCGTTAACATCCATCATCAGCTGGCAAGACACCCGTGCATATCGCTGGCTCGCCGATTTGAATTTAGACCGTGAAGACATTCACAAAACCACCGGCCTGTTTCCCTCCGCGCATTATGGCGCGAGTAAATTACGCTGGTGTTTGGAAAACAACGAGGCGGTAAAACAAGCTCTGCAAGAACACCGCCTCTACATGGGGCCAATGAGCAGTTATCTCGCCGCGCAATTAACCGCCGAACACCATTTTTACGCCGACCCGGTGAGCGCCTCGCGCACACTGTTATGGCATTTACATCGCCAGGATTGGGATGAATATTTGCTAACGCAATTTGGTATTCCCCGCGAAGTGCTGCCAACCTGTGTACCCACCGCCCATAATTTTGGCCATTTGCAACTCGATGAACGGCGCATCCCGCTCACCATCGTCACCGGTGATCAATCCGCCGCACTCTTTGCTTACGGCAAATTACAAGCCGAGACCGTCTACATCAACATCGGCACCGGTGCATTTATCTCACGCCCCTCGGGCTACGCGATGTTATACGCACGACGCTTGTTAACCAGCGTGATCTATTCCACTAAAAATGATACGCAGTATGTGTTGGAAGGCACGGTCAACGGTGCGGGCAGCGCCTTGGAATGGCTTGCACAAATGGAACCGGCCACCCAACTCTGGGAACAATTACCAAACTGGTTAAATGAAGTCACCAAACCGCCATTATTCCTCAACGGCATCTCAGGACTGGCCGCCCCTTACTGGGTGGTGGACTTCGAATCCGAATTCATTGATGCGCAAGACACGAAAGGAAAATATGTCGCTGTCATCGAAAGTATTGCGTTTTTAATTAATTCCAATGTGCAAGAGATCATGAAATTCGCCTCACCCCCGGATCAATTACAAGTCACCGGCGGCCTCGCCAAACTCGATGGCCTGCTGCAACGCATTGCCGACTTAAGCCGGTTACCCATCTACCGCCCCAACGAATGCGAAGCCACCGCCCGCGGCACCGCGTATCTGGTCGGCGGCATGCCTGTTCACTGGCCCGAACAAACTCATGGCACCTGGTTCAAACCCAATGATAATCCCGTCCTCGACCAACGTTTTCTGTTGTGGGAACACGCGATGATAGAGCGGATGCGGCGGGATGAAAAGGAATTAAAGAAAGGTAAGTAAGGTTTGGTATTTTTTCTGTTAATCCCCCGACACCGGTTCCATCCGCAACGTCTTCGTATCCGCCAGCGGCGATTTGGCCGGTAACGTGCGCTGCAACAATGTCACAACTTTTTCGCCAGTAGCACGATAACCGGTGAGTTTGCCGCCGATTAAGGCGATGTAGCCTGATAAGGTGGGGGCGGTGAACATCACGGTCTCGCGTGGTCGGTGAAACATACTTTGTTTCCCTGCGGGCAGGACGCGCAAGCCACTAAATTGCTTAACCACGCTGTCATTCACCGCAGGGAAATAATGCCGGGCGATATTGCGTAAATAATCAATCTCATGTTCGGTGGCGCACACCTGTTCGGGATCACCGTGATAGG
>JAYSTO010000344.1:0-1762 GCA_043719675.1 Gammaproteobacteria bacterium
AATTTGATAAATGAGCTGGGCATCAAAGACAAGTTTGTGGTGTCGTATTTTGGCACGCACGGCATGGCGCACAAACTGGAAACCATTCTTGAGGCGGCAAAATTGCTCGAAGCGGAAAAGGACGTCGTGTTGTTGATGATCGGTGATGGCGCAGAGAAAGAACGCTTACAAAAACAAAGCAGCGAGATGGGTTTGCATAACATAAAAATGCTGCCCCAGCAGGCAAAAGAAAAAATGCCGAAACTGTGGGCCTTGACCCATGTCAGCCTGGTGTTATTGAAAAAATCGGATTTATTCAAAACGGTTATACCATCGAAGATATTCGAGAGCATGGCGATGGAGTGTCCGATCATTCTTGGGGTGGAGGGTGAAAGCAAGGAGCTGGTAAACGCGGCAGGCGCGGGTATCTGTATTGAACCGGAAAATGCCACGGAACTGGCAGCCGCCATCCTTGCGCTGCGCAATAACCCGCAACGATGTTTAACCATCGGCAAGAGTGCCCGCGGATTCGTGGTAAAAAACTATGATCGCCGGAAAATAGCCGAACGCTACCTCCAGGTATTTTCAAATGTAATAACGAAACCAACCACGGCAAGTGAGATAAAAAGTGAACACCAACACTGAGCAAAGACCTGTCATCTGGCGTAGCTCCCTGTATTTTTGGGGATTGGTTGCCATTGGCTTGATTATTACCGGCATCGTGTTCCAATCCGGAATAGTACACATGTTCAATTCCTGGAGCAGGGAAGAATACAGTTATGCGTATTTTTTACCGCTCATTGCCGGGTATTTTATCTGGTCGAAGAAACATCTGTTGCGGCGCATGGCCTTTAACGGCTCCTGGTTTGGCCTGGCGATAATGGCAGCGGGGGTGATGTTCTATGTCTTTGGCGAGCTAAGTTCGTTGTATACGATTGTGGAGTATGGATACATTATCACACTCGCTGGCATGGCCATCGCCATAACCAGCACCCAGGGTGCCAGAGTGATGTGGCCGGCGTTTGTGTTGCTGCTGTTCATGGTGCCACTGCCGAATTATCTGCAACAGATGCTTTCCGCCAAGCTGCAATTGCTGTCTTCGGAAATTGGTGTGGCGGTGATTCGTCTGTTTGGCATCAGTGTGTATCTCGAAGGCAATGTGATTGACCTGGGCAGCATGAAGTTACAAGTGGTGGAGGCCTGCAATGGTCTGCGTTATCTGTTCCCGTTGATGGCGTTGGGATATATCGCGGCGTATTTGTACCGTGAAAAACTCTGGAAAAAAATCGTTATCTTCCTGTCCACTATCCCGATTACGGTACTGATGAACAGTGTCCGTATCGGCCTGATCGGCGTCACGGTGGAATATTTTGGTAGTGAAGCGGCGCTGGGTGTTTTACATGATTTTGAAGGCTGGGTTGTTTTCATGATTTCCAGTGCCGTGCTGATTGTTGAGATGTGGTTATTGCTGAAAATTGGCAAACAGAAAAAGACACTCCGTGAGGTGTTCAGTTTTGAGACAGTTAAAGCCGAATCCGCTGCCAGCCGGGTTGTTGAACGAAAAATGCCGATGACAACGATACCGGTTATCGTGTTGTTGTCATTAGCTTTGGCAGCGGCAGTGATGCTGCCGCAGCGGGAAGAAGTTAAAACAGCGCGTAAAATGTTTACTGAGTTGCCCAATCCCATCAGCGCGTGGGCGATGAAGGTTGGGACGATCGAACAAGTCTATCTGGACTCGTTAAAACTGACCGATTATCACGTCAGCGACTATGTGACTGAA
>JAYSTO010000345.1:0-28429 GCA_043719675.1 Gammaproteobacteria bacterium
GATGTCATGGATATCCATCGACCGGACGCGGGATTTTATTTATGGCCACAGGTGACAGGGTCAGATGAAATTTTTACCCGCGATGTATTCGCCGCACAAAACCTCACCGTGTTGCCCGGCAGTTATCTATCACGCGACGCCCATGGGCAAAACCCCGGCGCCTCGCACATTCGCATGGCCCTGGTCGCTGACTTGGCGCAGTGTGTAACGGCGGCGCAACGACTGCGTCAGTTTTTACAGACATCCCCTGCATAGCCTCTGCATGCAATCCGCGCTACAATCACCGCCACCATTTTTATAAAACCTCTAACCACCCGCACTCTGTGGAGCAAACTGAATGAGCCAAGACATTAAATCCATTATTGAAGCCGCCTTTGAACACCGTGCAGAGATTACACCCATGCGCGTCGATACCATGGTCAAGGAAGCCGTTGACGAAGCCATCATGCAACTGGATAAAGGCACCTTGCGTGTCGCTGAAAAAAAAGACGGCCAATGGGTGGTGCATCAATGGTTGAAAAAGGCGGTGTTATTGTCCTTCCGCATCCATGACAATACTTTTATGAAGGGCGGTTTTACTAATTATTTTGACAAGGTCCCGGCCAAATACGCCGATTACAACTCGCGGGATTTTCGCAATGACGGCGTTCGAGTCGTGCCTCCCGCCACCGTGCGACGCGGTGCCTATATATCGCCGGGCGTGGTGCTGATGCCCTCGTATGTCAATATCGGTGCGTATGTCGACAGTGGCACCATGGTTGACACCTGGTCCACCGTCGGCTCCTGCGCACAAATCGGTAAAAATGTGCACCTCTCCGGCGGTGTCGGTATTGGTGGCGTACTGGAACCGATCCAGGCTGGTCCCACCATCATTGAAGACAATTGTTTTATCGGCGCGCGTTCCGAAGTGGTGGAAGGTGTGATTGTTGAAGAAGGTTCGGTGATTTCAATGGGCGTGTTTATCGGCCAAAGCACCCGTATTTATAATCGCGCAACCGGCGAAATCCTCTATGGCCGAGTCCCGGCAGGCTCAGTGGTCGTCTCCGGTAACCTGCCGTCCAGCGATGGCAAATACAGTTTGTATTGCGCGGTGATCGTCAAACAGGTCGATGAAAAAACGCGGAGCAAGGTCGGCATCAATGAACTGCTGCGTGATATCTGATGATACTGAGGCATACTGCTGTTATCAATCAGCCCTCACACGCCGGATAAAGTAATCATGCACGACTCCACCACCATCAGTCTGGCAAAGGCGTTGATTGCCAAGCCGTCTGTCACCCCTCACGATTCGGGCTGTCAGCAGCTGATTGCACAACACTTGCAGCACCTGGGATTTCATATTGAGCATCTGCGTTTTGCGGATGTCGATAATCTTTGGGCACGCTTAGGTAACACTGCGCCATTGTTGGTGTTTGCCGGCCATACCGATGTAGTGCCCACCGGTCCCGAGTCACAATGGACCTCACCGCCGTTTGTGCCGGTGATCCGCGATCAACAATTATTTGGTCGCGGCGCGGCAGACATGAAAGGTTCGATTGCGGCGATGATCACCGCTACGGAACGGTTTATTGCCGCAAATAAAAAATTCAAAGGCAGCATCGGCTTTTTGATTACCAGCGACGAAGAAGGCCCGTCGATCAATGGTACAGTCAAGGTTGTTGAGACCTTGCAGCAACGCCAGGAAAAGATCGATTGGTGTCTGATCGGCGAACCCTCCAGCCAGCATAAAGTGGCGGACACGATCAAAAATGGCCGACGCGGTTCCATCAGTGGACATTTAATTGTCCATGGTACCCAAGGTCATGTGGCTTACCCGCATCTGGCGCTCAATCCGATTCATGCCTTCGCACCCGCATTGTCGGCATTAACCGCAGAAATCTGGGATACCGGTAATGAACATTTTCCACCGACTACTTTTCAGATCAGTAATATCCACGCGGGCACCGGTGCCACCAATGTCATCCCCGGTGATTTGGAAGTGCATTTTAATTTTCGCTTTTCAACCGCCGTCACCGATCAACAACTACGGGATCGTGTGGAGCGCATACTCAAGCAACATCCATTGCGCTACACCCTGAACTGGAATTTATCCGGCCAGGCGTTTCTCACGGCAGTGGGGGAACTTGTCGCTGCGGCATCGGCGTCGATTCAAGAGGTATGTCACTACCCCACCACGCTCTCTACCAGCGGTGGCACTTCCGATGGGCGCTTTATTGCACCCACCGGTGCGCAAGTGGTGGAGTTGGGACCGATCAACGCCAGTATTCATAAGATCGACGAACACGTCGGTGTCGACGAACTCAATACCCTGTCAGCAATTTACGAAAGGATTCTGCAAAAATTATTGCGGTGATTTCTCCGGGATGGGGGCCGGGGTAGTGATGGGGGCAACCACCGCACCTTTTACCGCCGATTCAATCGTACGAATGACATCCTGTTCCAGCTCAACTGCAACCTTTTCAGCCGGGCTGCCGCTGGCAATCAGGCTTGGGCGTACAAATAAAATCTGGGTGTTGCCTTCTTTATGTATCAAGGTTATGTGTAGCGGACACAAAGCCAGTAACAATGGATCCAAATTGCTGATTTCATTGGCGTGAGAAGCACTGCAAAATACCATGCCACGCATGGCTTCTAATTTGTTTTTGTTGTATTCCTTGCCCCAGCGATCTTTAAAATAGGCAAGGTTCTTACCGATATTCGGTTCAAATATAATGTAATAGCCATTATCTTCCAGTGCGGTGAACACATTTTTATAAGTCTTATCAAAATTTCCAGGCACTTGTTTGCTATACACCAGCGGCGAGTCCGCCAAGGCGATCTGCCCGTAACTCAAACCAACTATCATTACTGCAATTTTTAACAGATTCATCGTTTTGTTTCCTTGTTGACTCCTGCTGTTTGTCCGGGTCGCACGGCCACATCGTTGCGGATATAAACCGGCGCGGCGTCTTCGGGGGCAAGCAGGTTGCCCAATTGCCATTCCTGCATTGCCAATGGAAGCATGTCGCTCGCCAGCGGATAACGCTGTGCTGAATAGTCCTGTAATCGGACTTGAGGGTTTTGCGTTAGTTCCATAGGGTATGCAGCAAAACCACTACCGATACCATACCATACGCCCTCCCCCGATGTGTGAACCGTGGCGGCATTTCCCACCGATTCCGGACTCACTGCTTGCATCACAGTATTCACTAAACGGTACGTTGCCCAATATACCTCGGCCTTGCGTGCATCAATACACGCCAATACCTGTGAAGCGTGATTCAGCGTCAATGCGCCCTGCGCCAACGTGGCCAGACTCGATACGGCGATCACCGGTAAATCTGCACCCATTGCCAGGCCCTGCGCAATCGCTGTACCGATGCGCAGCCCGGTAAACGCACCCGGTCCGCGATCAAACACAATGACATCCAGTGAGGTTAACCGGCAATCCGCTTGTTGGAGCAATGCATCGATCATCGGTAAGATCAATTCCGTATGGCTGCGTGGCGCGATCGCCTCACGGCTGAGGATCTGATTGTCGATCAGCAAGGCCACGGAACACATCTCCGTGGCAGTATCAATCGCCAATAGTTTCATACGCCAACACCTGCCAACGCGGTATCCACCGCGAAGAAAGTGGCCACGTCATTCATGTCATGAGTGATGCGTGCGTTCGGCAGGCTTTTTAAAAAAGTTTTGCCATAGGGTTTCGTCAACAAGCGTGGATCACAAATAACCAGTACCCCGCGATCATCAAAATCACGAATTAAACGTCCTGCACCTTGCGTGAGTGTGATCACTGCTGTCGGTAATTGATATTCGATAAAGGCGTTTTGTCCTTTTTGACGCATTTCATCCATCCGTGCCACCAATACCGGATCGTCCGGTGGCGCAAACGGTAACTTGTCGATGATCACACACGATAATGCTTCACCTCGCACATCCACTCCTTCCCAGAAACTGCTGGTGCCCAGTAACACCGAATTGGCAGTGGTGCGAAATCGCTCTAATAAAGTATCACGTGCTGCGTCGCCCTGAACCAATAAGGGATACGGCAATTCTCCGCGTAATGCCATGGCGGCTTCTTTTAATGCACGATGACTGGTAAACAACAAAAAGGCGCGGCCTTGGCTGTGTCGCAATATCTGTTTTGCCAGATGTAACAGCGCGGGTAAATAAGCAGGCGTATTAGGTTCCGGCAGGGTCTTGGGTAAAAACATCAACATCTGCTGTTGATAATCAAACGGGCTATCCCAACGCAAACAGCGCGCGCTATGCAAACCCAGTCGCGCAGTAAAATACTGAAATTGTTTTGCCACGGTAAGTGTCGCGGAAGTGAATATCCAGACACCGTTTTTACGTGCCTTATGTTCCTGAAAGGGACCGGCCACATCCAGCGGTGTCATGTGTAATGACACCGAGCGGCGATGCACTTCCAGCCAATGGACATAACCTGCTTCCGCCGGTTCAATGACTTTTTGCAAACGCAGGCGCAGAAGTTCACAGCGTTCATGACAATTTTCTAACGAACGACTGCGTGGCGCCAGGCTAACCAGGTGTTGTTGCAGTATCGCCACGGTATCGCCCAGCGCTTGCAACGACGCCTGGATCTTTTTATCCTCTTTGACACTTGCCCACGCGGCACGGTGCAATTCATTGCCGAACATGTTACGCACTTGCTGGCAGGCGGCCGTCACCGCCGTGCAGGCCGTGCGCAGATCATTATTTTCATTGATCTCGGCATGGTAAAACTGTGTGGCATCATTCGCCAGCTCAACAAATTGTGCCGTACTGATCGCCTGGCCAAAATATTGTGAGGCTATGTCCGGTAATTGATGCGCCTCATCAATAATATAGGCGTCTGCCGTCGGCAGTAATTCACCGAAACCGGATTCTTGCAACGCCATGTCGGCCAATAACAAATAGTGATTGACGATCACAATATCCGCCGCCAAGGCTTCGCGCCGCGCATTCACCAGGAAACAGGATTCATAGTGTTTGCATTCCTGGCCTAGGCAGTTATCCACATTCGAGGTCACCTGACTCCAAAACGGATCATTTTCCGGTAGTGCAGAATATTCCGCTATATCGCCCGAGCGGGTTTTTGCTGACCATGTTTTTAATGAATTAAATACCACGATGACTTTGGCATCAAATTGCATTTCCTGACGTGCCAGTTCAAAACGATGCAAACAAAAATAGTTCGCCCGGCCTTTTAATACGGTGATGGTTACCGGTACATTCAGGGCTTTACGCAACAGCGGCACGTCATGGTGCAACAATTGATCTTGTAAATTTTTGGTACCTGTAGAAATGATCACTTTCAAACCGGACTGGATCGCAGGGATTAAATAGGCGAGGGTTTTACCGGTGCCGGTGCCCGCCTCCACCAGCAGGTCTTCTTTAACCTGCAATGCGTCCGCAATCGCCTGCGCCATGGCTTGTTGTGCCGGGCGTACCCGGAATCCTGGCAAACAGCGGTGTAATGGCCCTTGCTCACCCAGTAACTCGGTTACGCTTAGCAAAGAAACCTCGCTGTGATCGCATGGCGCATTTAAGAAGGTACCTGGTTATCCCAGACTTCATTGTTTATACATCCTTGCTCTTTGCTCCAGACCAATTGTGCAATATTTTTGAATTTCGCCACGGACATGGCACCGCGCTCACTGCGACTGGATTTATCCTGTTGTAATGCCTCGGCAATCGCATCACGCGGCGCAAAATATATTTCGATGGAATCAAACGCCTCATTCATGATCACGAGAATGACCGCATCCCATTCTTTATCCAGTTTGAGTTGCCCAATGCGTTGGTTACGTTTGCCTTCATCGAAGATTGCTCGGCCCTTGATTTGCATGCGCAAACCCTGCCATTCACCATTCTGGCCAATGGCGTCATAACCTCCGGTTTCTTTTTCCATCGGCTTCAGTTGCAAGGCAACACAGGCATCGTGCTTGGCGATCTCGTTGCTGATGGGTAATGACCGGCCGGTGGCACGCCGGTAATCCGCAGCGAGTTGACGCGCCTGGGCAATCAGTTTGTCGAGTGCATATATGGGCATGGGTTATGCTATCAATGAATTATTCTTGCAATGCGTCTATCTTTATCTGGGCCTCACGTGCCCCGGCAAGATCACCGTTGCGATTCCTGGCATGGGCGATGATCCGCCAGTTATCAATTTGCAATTTTTTGTCGCCCTTTGCCAAGACATTGGATTTTTGCGCCAGTCCTGCCGCTTCATTAAAACGACCCTGCTGCAAACGAATCTTGGCCAGGTAATTCCATAAGATGGCATTCTTGGGTTCGATCCGTACGGTACGTTCCAGCAACACCTCCGCACGCTGCACATCCCCTTGCTGAGTCGCGGCCCTGGCCTGTTCGAGCAGGTTTACCACCGCTGGCGAGGTTTGTGCGCCCGGAACAATCATTTTATTTTTGTCGGGGTCCGCCACGATATCCGGGATGATGATCTGTAAGTCGGTCGGTTGTTGTTCCGTCGGGCTCTCGACCGGTTTTGTTTCGCTGACGGTTGTACAACCCGCCAGCGTCAATATTGCAAACACTATCCAGCCATACTGCTTCATTGTGATACCTTTATCTCCAGGTTTTTACGTCGCTTAGTGAAATAAATTCTTAAACCAGTTTTCGGTTTTTTGCACGACATTACCGCTGCAAGAAACGGTTTCTTTTGGTGCCGTACCTTTGAGAAAACCTAAAGCCATCGCGCCCTCGCACCCTTGCTCGGTTAATTGACGAGTCTTTAAATCCACCCAATGCATTTCGTATTCATCACTGCTCTCGAACGACAGCGATGTGGTAGGCAGTGCCGCCATCACGTCGCCCCAGATTTTTAATGCGCCGCTACTGCCACTTAATCCAGTTGGAAGATTATCATCAGTGCCTAACCAGACAACGCCAACATGTGATGCCGTGAACCCGGCAAACCAGCTGTCGCGCGTGTCGTTGGTTGTCCCGGTCTTACCAGCAACAAGCAAATCGGTCGGTAGTTGTTGTCGCACTGAACGTGCCGTGCCATTCTCAATGACCTGGGCCAAACCACTATTTAGTACATTTATCAAGGCAGGATCAAAGGTCTTTTCCACCTGGATTGGATAACGACGCAGTGGTTCGCCTTGGGCATTCATTACCTCGCGGATCGCTCGCATCGGACTTTGAAACCCCCCAGAGGCCAAGGTTTGATACATTTGGATCACTTCTATCGGCGTCATTTCGGCCGCGCCGAGCAAGGTGGACGGATACGCCGGGACATCACGCTTTATACCAAGCCGGTGCAAGGTATCTTGCAGCGGCGCATAACCGATGTCCAGGCCTAATCGCACCGTCGCCTGATTATAGGATTGAGTCAGGGCATTAATCATCGGAACCGCGCCATGTGACTGGTTGTCGTAATTACGCGGCGACCAGGTTTCATCACTTTTAATCTTAATGGTGAGCGCGGTATCATCGATAACTGACAACCAATTATATTTACCCGATTGACTCAGCGCAGTTAAATATACCGCCGGTTTCATTAATGAACCAATGGGTCTGATCGCATCCAGGGCGCGATTAAATCCGGCAAACCGTGGGTCCCGATCACCCACCAGCGCCAGCACTTCTACCGACGGGTTAATCGATGTGACAACCGCCGCACCTTGTAACTTGCCTTGCAAACGTCGTTGTTTGTCCAGTTGCTCAATACGTTTTTGCATGACGCGCTCCAGATCTTTTTGCAGCACGGTATCCAGGGTGGTAAATATCTGCAATCCTTCTGAACTCAAGTCTTCATCACGGTAGAACTCTCGCAATTGACGCTTCACCATATCAATGAATGCAGGATAATCGGTGGTGCCGCTGCGGCGATTTGCGATAACGTTCAGCTCCTGTTGTTTTGCCGAGCCCATCTGTTCACTCGTGACAATCCCATCCTCAGCGAGTTTATCCAAAATACGATCACGCCGTTGCCGCAAGCGTTTAGTTTGTTTCTCCGGATGGTAATAGGCCGGGCCACGAATCAGCGCCACCAGCGTGGCAATCTGCGCGGTGGTTAATTCATTGAGTGGTTTTTCAAAATAATACCGGCTCGCCAGACCAAAGCCATGAATCGCGCGTTCACCATCCTGACCTAAATAAATTTCATTCATATAGGCCTCCATGATCTCATCCTTTTGATAATGAAAGTCCAGCAACAAGGCCATGATGATTTCATTAAACTTGCGCCGCAGCGTGCGCTCATTACTTAAATAAAAGTTTTTCACCAGTTGCTGGGTGATGGTACTGCCGCCTTGCACCGCAGAACCCGCCGACACATTTTCTTTCATCGCACGCAAGATGCCGCGCGGATCAATGCCGTGGTGAGTCATGAATTTGCGATCTTCAATGGCAATCAAGGTTTGCGGCAGTAAGACAGGTACTTCGCTGTATTTCACCAGGATACGATCTTCGTGGTGCGCCGGATAAATGCCGCCGATGAACGCAGGATCGAGTCGCAGCAGATCGATATCCTGATTCGTGGCGCGATCTTTGAGCGCCGTCACCACGCCATCAATCAATTCAAGGTGAATAGCACGCGACGGTTCTTGCGCATCCCAAAAACGGAAGGTGCGCGTCGTTAAATCAAAATTGGCCCCCACTCGCTGATAACTTGCGGGTTCTTTTGCCTCATAGGCATAGCGATAATTCAAGCTAACCAGCTCTTGCTGGAAACGTTCCGGGTTGAGCTTTAAGCCGACAAACAACTCCAGTGGACGTGCGTACACATGCGCGGGGATCGCCCAACGTTTACTTTCAAACTGATCACGCACCACAAAATCAAGGTAAATGACGTACACAATAAAAAGCAGCAACAAAACGCCCAGGGTTTGAAAAATACGACGCCAGCGAAACGTCCAGGTACGCGGCGTACCATCGCCGTTATTGCGTGAACGCAGGCGGTGCATGACTTTCCGGATTTTTTCGCTGTATTTGCGTTTTCGGGTGGGGCGACGCGGCATGGTTCTTCTCTATTGACGATGCCCTATTGTAATGCATTACGCCACAAAATAGCTGTGCCATACATAGCAACAGCCGATGTCATCATCGCTGTGATGCGGACAGTCAAATTGCGATGCAATTGGCTTTTTAGCGACTAGCCAAACTTACCACTGGGCGCTTAAGATGAAGAACTCGGCGTGGCTTACGGATTTTTATACGAGTTCATCCACAACCCGGCCTTGTTTGATACTGGCAATATCCAGGTAAGCCAGATTAGCGCGTTGCCCCGTGTACGATGCAAGGGTATAACTCGGCAATCTTTGGCGTGGGGAGGTATCCGTACGCCGTTTATTTTGCTCTTGGGATTTTATCTCTGCAGTACTCGTTGGGCCGCCGAACTGGGCAGCAGACCGTTGTTGCTGCACAATATCCTCGTGCGTTAACTGGCGGCCCGTTGGCAATACGGTGGATGATATCTGTTCGTGAGCTGATTCCTGTTGCTGTGCGTGGGCGGAATCGCGCTCAACAGCCGACACAGGTTTGTCTTTGACGTCGGCATTAGCAGTTTGGATTAGCCCGGTTGCCGCCTGATCTTGCCTACGCCAAACCCCTTGCGTGGCTGGACCCACGGCACGGGTATACAATGATGACGACTGTTGTACTTGCATAGCAATACTATTTTAGTGGTTAATACAGGTATCGACACATGGTCGAATATTATTCATTTCGTAAACTTGTCGTGTGATTCAGTACACGATAATTTTATAAGAAATACATTAGAATAATATCGGAACTTATTGATAATTATAATCTATTTGCATATTTGTGGATTATGAACTATACATCTTAGGCCATGTTAATTATCTACATTTCGCTGCCAAGACTAACGACCCAGCTGTTGCAGATCACACAATGCGCTGTTTTTTTAGTGTGTTTGGTATCACAGATTGGCTGTAATACCACGACCCCACCGATCGCCAGGCCAGACCTTACTACCAATACCGCCACAAAGCCGCTGCCCGCACTGCAGCCCGCGGCACAGCCCATACCACAACACGTTACGCCCTCCCCCCGTATAGTCGCCGTCGCCACCTCGCTGCTGGGCATGCGCTACCGGTACGGAGGGTTATCACCGGAAAAAGGCTTTGATTGCAGTGGCTTTGTTTACTACAGCCATCGTCAGATCGGTATTGAGTTGCCGCGCACCAGTTCTTCACAATTTACCCGTACGCAACCCGTTGCGCGGCAAAATCTTAGCCCAGGCGACTTGGTATTTTTCCGTACGCGGCGGGGCCGAATCAATCACGTCGGTATCTATTTGGGACAAAACCGCTTTATTCACGCCCCAGGTAAGGGCAAAGTCGTTTCTGTTACCACCCTGGATAACCCGTATTGGCAACCTCGTTTCGCCCGCGGTGGACGGCTCACCCTCTGAGCCATCCCACCGTGTATTGATGTCATGTGAAATAGGATAATTTTGCGAGAAAGAACAAGGCGTTGCCATTCGCAGTTCAGCAATTTATGGATATACTTGTCAAGTAAACATAACCGGTGGAGACCAGGGTGAAAGGACAGCCATTAAAAATTACCAAAGCCCTGCGGCAGGTCACGATGTGGGTACATCCGGAGGGACCGGTAGAGGGTGCCGTGTTCGTCACCGTCGACCACTCCGGCAGTGATGCGGAAGACCCCCGCAGTGTATTGAACACGGATAGTCCTTTTTTAGTCCTCAAGCGTTATGCCCCGGATGAAATCCGTTTTTATAATCGCTCGTCCATCATACGGGTGGAATATGACGAATCGCTTCCCCAAAATGCGGATGCAACACGATTACCCTGTACAATGATAATGATGGATGGCTCAATTATTGTGGGCAGGATCCACGAACTCCTACCGCCCGAGCACGCACGCTTATACGATTACCTCAACCAAGCCCATGACCGTTTTATTAAAATATACACAACAGACAATCGTGTTTGCCTCGTCAACAAATCATACATTATACAAGTTACCACCTAACGGGCTTACTTTAAACAACTAAAAAAGCGCGGAATAGCAGTCTACGAATGAGTTTATTAAACGGTCTTAAAATCAACAAGGCAATATCGACATTGCTGGACTCTGCTGATCCAAAGGATGCCGCTGTCATCAGTGCTATCGCCAAACTGAAGGATATTGGACGCACCGCCGTCCCACGCCTGATCGATGCGCTGGCTGAGACACCTAACAATTCCGCTATCGAGAATTTACTCGTTAGCCTGTTGGATAATAAATCGTTGCCAGAGTACGTTGATGCATTAACTGATAATGATCGTAATCTGGTCACGAGTCTTGCGCGAATCCTCGCGCACAGTACCAATTATGATCCTAATTTGTTGCTCGTTGAAATTGATGACCCTGATGTTCCAAAGAAAATTTTGCTGCAGATCCTCGTGGCGAGAAAAGATCGTCTGAATCCACGCAAAGTCATTGCGTTACTCGAAGACGAAAACCCAAGCAAAAGGACGATTGCATTCAATCTGGTACAGGTAGTGGCGACAGAGGAATTTGTCCCCAACTTGTTACCCTTCGCCATGAATGATGATTTCGCCATTCGCCTCAATGCGATCCGTGTGTTGTCACGTTTTAATCTTGAGTCTGTACGCAATGTTTTACTAAAGGCGCTTAGCGACAGCAACAAATACATTCGACAGGCCGCGCTTGATGGCATTAGTGCCCATAATTTTGGTGTTTCCGCACAACAAATCTGCCCGCTGCTGAGAGACCCTGATCTGGGTGTGCAGTCCAAGGCCATTGAAGCTCTGGTGCGCATCAAAGACCCGAATACGGTTACCCACCTCATCGACATACTCAATGATAATTCAGAATATGTGCGGCGTGCGGCGGTTGAAGTACTCAATGAAATTGCCGATCATCGTGCCATCAAGGATCTGCTCGTTGCAATGCGCGATACCGACTGGTGGGTGCGTGTACGTGCAGCAGATGCACTGGGTTCAATCGGTGGCCCCCGTGTTGTTGAGGCGGTGATCGGTTTACTGCGTGATGGTGATGAGTTTCTACGGCGTACCGCAGTGGAAATTCTCAATTCAGCCAAAGATGAACGTGCCTATTTTTATCTGGTCCAGGCGCTCAATGACACGGACTGGTGGGTTCGTGAACGTGCTATTGATGCATTGGGTGCTTACGGCGATCAAAGAGCAATTCCCGAATTGTATGCGGCACTGGAAAAATACCCGGAATCAGCCGCTGTTGTTGTTCAGTCGCTGCTCAAACTCGGCAGCGAATCGATTATTCAGGAGCTATTGGAAAAAGCCAATGCCACTTCCGGCGCAACACGCAAAGAATTGTTACTTGCGATCAGCGAACATGCACGCAAACAAAAACTGGAAGACAGCGATAGCATGGAACATGCGCGGACCCATATGATTTCAACCCCTGCTATAGGTACAGGTTCCATGACACCTGTAAAGGGCGAACAACCCACCATGTTAAATAACACCTTGCCGAAAACAATAAATCCTGCCGTTAAACACGATGACACCAGCGCCGGTATCCTTGATCTTTCCGCCTCCAATCAAACCGAGCATGTCGCACATATTTTTGATGCGTCAAAATTTACACCCGGATATGTCTTTAGCAATCGTTACCGGGTAATCAAACATATTGGCAAAGGGGCATTTGGTGTCGTCATACTCGTGAATGACATGATGGTTAATGAAGACATTATTCTTAAATTCTTGAATGCGCATATGTCATCGGATGAAAATATCATTAAACGATTTGTACATGAGTTACGTCTAGCACGCAAAGTCACCCATGAAAACATTATCCGCATCTATGACTTCATTACCTTTGGCAACACATACGCCATTTCTATGGAATATTTCCAGAGTCATTCATTGGCTTATGAAATAAAGGTCAATAAAAATTTAAAACAATCGCGTATCCTTAAAATATTCATCGATATTTGCAAAGGCATCAGTTATGCGCACCAACTTAATATTGTTCACCGCGATTTAAAACCTGCAAATATTCTTGTCGGTGAAAATGATCAAGTAAAGATAGTCGACTTTGGTTTGGCAGCCGCCGCCACCTCGGCAGACTCACGGCTCACAAGGACCGGGATTCTGGTTGGCACACCAACCTACATGGCGCCAGAGCAGGTACGGGCGCGCGCCATTGATGCGCGTACGGATATATATAGTCTTGGTGTACTGTTGTATGAAATTTTTGTCGGCAAACCTCCCTATAAAGGTGAAGATCATCTTGCGACGCTCTTCCAGCATGTTGAAGGCCGCGCTATACCGGCTCATGAAGCAAATCCCGCAATACCCGAGGAGCTGGGCAAAGTTATCATGAAGGCCATGTCAGTCAATCCGGAAGAGCGTTTTCAAACTGCCGATGAATTTCGTCAATCGCTTGAAAAGCTAAATAGTAAGGAACCTGTCTGATGCCAGCGCGGATTAACGCATTTCTAAAGCTGGGCAGGCAACAAGGTGCCTCCGATATTCATTTTGCCGTCGGCACCCCACCCCTTATCCGGCTTTACGGTGAGCTGGCGCCAATTAAATACCGCGATTTAACTGATCGTGAAATCGAAGAATTACTCAAAGAAATTCTTACCCCGGACCAGGTTAAAAAATTTGAAGGCGGACACGACCTCGACTTTTCCTATCAAGAAGAAGATGTTGGTCGGTTTCGCGTTAATATGTTTCGTAAAGTGAGCGGGCTTGGCGCCACATTCCGCGCTATTGCCCCACGTATTCCCAGTTTTCAAGACTTAGGTTTACCACCCACCGTTGAGAAATTTCTGCATGCCACCCAGGGGTTGATTCTGGTCACTGGCGCCACGGGAACAGGCAAGTCCACTACGCTTGCCTGTATGATCGATTGGCTTAATGCCAACCACCGCTATAATATTATTACCTTGGAAGATCCAATTGAGTATGTCCACAAGAGTAACCAATCGCTGGTAATTCAACGTGCGGTTGGCACACATGTCAGTAGTTTTGCGGAAGGATTACGCGCGGCATTACGCGAAGATCCCGATGTAATTCTGGTTGGCGAGCTTCGCGATACTGAAACCATTTCAATGGCCATGACGGCCGCCGAGACCGGACACCTGGTGTTGGGGACCCTGCACACATCCAATGCAGTAAAAACATTGGATCGCATCATTGATGCCATGCCAATCGCCCAAAAAAATCTTGCCCGTAGTTTCCTGGCACAACATCTTAATGCCGTGATCAGCCAGAAACTATTACGCACGGCCGATGGCCGTTCCCGTAAAGCAATTCTGGAAATCATGATCAACAGCAATGCCATCTCAAATCTGATTATGAACAACAAAATATTCCAGATACCCTCTGTAGTTCATACAAGCCGAGACCTGGGCATGCAAATACTGGATACTGCATTGCTTGATGCCGTGCAAAAGAAAGAAATTGACCCGGATGATGCCTATATTCATGCGACAGATAAAAAATTGTTTCAACGTTTTGTCACTAACCCGGATTTGTTACCACAAGTAAACTTGGCAATCACGTGACACTATGAACGTACCACGTATAAATACTTTTCTTGATCTGGTCATCACCCAGGGTGGATCTGATTTGCATATGGTTGCTGGCAATCCACCACGCATGCGCTTACATGGTGTTGCCTATGCCATAAAATACCGTGAACTATCGGCAGATGAAGTATATGGCCTGGTTTATAACTTGATTCCGGAAAATTGCCGGGATAATTTTGCAAATAATGGCAATGCCGACTTTGCATATTCGTACAATGACACCGCACGGTTTCGTGTCAATGTATTTCAACACTTAGGCGGGATGGGAGCGGTTTTCCGCACTATCCCTACAAAAGTACCTTCCATGAATGAATTGAGCTTGCCGCCTGTTATTAAAAATCTTACTCGGCAACGGCGGGGGCTCATCCTGGTTACTGGCCCGACAGGATCGGGTAAATCAACCACACTTGCTGCGATGATAGATTTTATCAATAATGAACGTAAAGGCCATATCATTACGATTGAAGACCCTGTTGAATATATACACAAGTCAAAAAATTGTTTATTCTCGCAGCGTGAGGTTGGCACCCATGTGGAAAGCTTCTCCCGTGCACTAATGTCAGGTCTGCGCGAAGACCCCGATGTTATTCTAGTGGGCGAAATGCGTGATCCAGAGACCATACATCTTGCCATCACCGCTGCAGAAATCGGTATACTGGTATTTGCAACATTGCATACCAATGGAGCAGCGGCATCGATTGATCGCATTATTAACGCCTTCCCTGAAGGTGAAGAGCCCTATGTACGGACGATGTTATCAACCTCTTTAATCGGCATTGTATCGCAAGAACTGGTGCGCCGCGTCGACAACCGTGGCCGAGTACCCGCCGTTGAAATCATGATAAACAATTCGGCAATTGCCAACTTGATTCGGGAAAATAAAATAGACCAAATTGAAAATGTCATACAAAGTGGTGGTATGCAAGGCATGCAACGTTTTGACACTGCATTACGCAGACTACTTGATGCTAATTTAATTACTGCCGAGGAAGCATACTCTGTTGCCCGGAATAAAATTGACTTTGAAAAACTCCTGGAAAAGAAGCTGGGTGATGGTGCACCCCCCGGCTGAAAACAACTCACCTACAGTGACTGGTAATACAACATCTTAAATTTTATATAAGACTTATGAGGTAGTACAATATGGCAAAACTAATCATGACATTGGATGGTGCGGTAGTTCGCGAGTATCCAATCGAAAAAGAAACCGTCAGTATCGGCCGCAAACATGGCAATGATCTACAGCTTAACGATCTCACCGTGAGTGGCCGCCACAGCCTAATTACTGTATCGGGTGAAAATGCGTATGTTGATGATCTGGGCAGTACTAATGGCACATTGCTTAATGGTGCGCGCGTGGCTAAATCAGTCATTAAGCACGGCGATATCATTCAGGTTGGCAATTTTCAATTCACCTATTTTGACAATAACGTTGCACAATATGAACCAACGATGTTTGTCCGTGCCGAAATAGAAGATACCCAGATCATGCAAGCCAATCCACCTAAAACCTCTGATGCACGTGGCGAACCGCTCGCCGCGGTCCGTATTCTCAATGGACCATTGACAAAGAAGGTGCTGGAATTACGCAAGCCCTTTAATACCTTGGGTTTCAACGGGGTAAAAATGGCAATGATCGCGCGCACCAACAGCGGTTACACCATTACCACAATACAAAATAACAAGTTACGCCGCTCAAACGACACGCCATTGATCAATGGTAAAATACTCGAAACGCAGAGTTACCAATTAAATGATCACGATATTATTGAGTTGGCTGGCACACAGATGGAATTTTTCTATTTTACCTAGCATTAGGTTTTTCCATGTTAATATTTAACCGCCATTTTGGCCTCAACGCCGAGGAGTGATCAAACCGCTGAAACGCCCCGCAGAAGTAAGGTACTAACAAAAGAATACCTTCGGCAGTACCAATAGCGCGTCAAAAGGAGGCAAGACCTGCCAGGCTATTGTGAATAGGTAAAATTCCCAGACCAAAACGTTCGGCCAAGCTGTATCACAATCGTAACCTCAGCTAAAGCAACACTTATATTACGTTATTTAACGCTATCAACACGCGCAACACCAATAAGCATATTATCAATACCGTTCGTCATGCCTCAGTGTGAATGCCTATACTGCTTTTGTATACTCCCGCCTCCATCAAAATAACAAATACAGAGATAACCTTATGCCAGAGATATCCTATGCCGGTCATGAGCGCCGTAAGAGCCAACGTCGCAAAGTGTCAGAAAGACGCGAGATGATTCGATTTGAACCCAGTAAAGACCCTCGCCGCAAAGTCCTGGAACGCCGACAATATAGCGTATGGGATGGCCGTAACGCCTTTTAAACCAATCCTGATTCATTAACCAACTTGCATTGCAACGTACTGTACCACCTGCTGCAGTTGTGATTCATCTCTTGAGTTTATCTTTGCACACAGTCAGCGTGTCATGGCGTCAGGCGTTCATTCTATCCCCAATGACACTGCCCAGGAAACCACCGTTTCTGGTTAAACTAGTCACCTATGTCGACCAAACCGACTAAAGAAACCAGCGCTCAAACAAACCCTATTTGTCCCTGTGGCAGTGGGCAAAATTATGCACAGTGCTGCCTACCGTTCATCAGCGGGAATAAACAGCCAGACACCGCCGAGGCCCTTATGCGTTCGCGTTATACCGCCTACACGCAAAACTGCGAGGCGTATTTATTGCGTACCTGGCATACCTCCACTCGTCCAGGGCAGCTCAACCTGGAGCAACTAAGTACGATCCAATGGATAGGTTTAAAGATACTCATGAGCCAAGCAGGAACAATGCACGACGATACGGGTGTTGTTGAATTTATTGCTCGCTTTAAAGAAAATGGCAAGGCCATGCGGCTACACGAGATCAGCAAATTCGTTAAAAAAAATGGCCATTGGTATTATTTAAACGGTGGTGAAACACCCGCCGCTCACTAAATAAAACCGGCGTCTTTTACCCTGGCTAACTTTATCGTTTCCTGGATAAAACTGGCCTATAATTTGCTTGGTTTTACGCATACTCCAAGAACAACGAAAGAATGAGGTAAAACTATGGCCTATATGCAGCTCATCAAGCAAAGCGATCCCGCCCGCCCCAAAGAGTTAACACCCGGTGAAATCACCTTAGGGCGGGCTTCCGACAACGATGTATTAGTAAGTGACATAACAGCCAGCCAATACCATGCAAAAATTTTCACCTATTTTTGTGTGTCCTACATTGAAGACCTAAACAGTACCAACGGTACTTTTGTTAACGGTAAACAAATTACAAAACATATTCTGCATCCCGGTGACGTGGTTGCCTTGGGAAAATGTGAGTTTATCGTTGAGGAAAACCGGGTTACAGCTCCGCTCAGTAATACAGGATAAATTCGAGAATACCTACTCTTTTTTCCATCGAACAACGCCGGTCCAGCGCCTATCCGGTACTGGACTGGTATACACCGCACGCAAACCACATAAAATTCGAGTCAGCTCGCGGTTGTTCCTGTACCGATATAAAAATACACGGTGATTTGGCTCTGCGTGTTCGTGATCACACAAAACATCCCTGAACGGATTGAATCTTTTCCCCGCCAGTACGCTATTAATAGATAGGCGCATGCCCAGTTACCACGTTGATCTACGCGATGCTGGTTTTCTGGCGCGGATTGGTATACTGATGGATTTGGAGAGTAATTCCTTGACGAAAGTGAATATTTTCAATTGGATGCGATCACGCGCAATGTTGCGAGAACAAAAAAGCGCGCCTACCTCCTTGTCACGCTACGAACACATCGTTGTTCACCCCTGTGTCATCGATAACCAGCCGCACATCGTTTATCCCAAAGGACTACAAGAACATTCGCCCGATCTTTTTAACCAGTTAAGCCACTATTTCAGCGGCCAGGGGTATACATTAAAAGAAGATAAGCGTTCGGTATCCAGCACCAATGCCCATCGGCACGAACGCCGACGCTGGGCACCCATGATCCTGTTTACCGCCAGTCTGCTGTTTGAAAGCAGCGCGCATGCTGACGTTGAACTTGAAATCCATGATATACAGGGACATCACCATCATCAAATCGAATTACAATTAGTCTCTAATCAGCAAGTGCGCCACCACATCGAACAACAGCTTGCCCCGTTGTCCACACCTGAGCCAAGCGAATCAACAACCATTAAATCCAATCTGGCCAAGATGATTTTTAGTATGCTACAGAATCATTATAATAAACAAAATGCCGATCCTGATCACATCTTGGATGACTTGAAAGAGATCGCTAACTACTACAGCAATTTCCCGGAAGTAGTCGCCATGCTAAAAAGTCTCGACAACAAAAGCTGGCAATTGTCGTATGATGAAAATAACTGGGTGACGGTAGCCAGCGGCAATATCTTCCAGATAGAAAAAGCCGTGATCCACTTTAATACACGAGCCGCTGCACAGCTGCGCTTGAATAATGGCTGCCAACAAAATCCCGTCTGCATCGCATCACCCGCCGACGCCCTGCTTCATGAATTACTACATACACACAGCATGTTGGTTAACACTAGTGAATTTATTGCGCAAGGCGGCATGAGTCACGTAATGTATCCCTATAAGCACGAATACGCCATCATCGAAGCCGAACGTAAATTATATGCCATGATGAGCAAACAGGATGAAATAAAACGGCCGCAACGTAACGATCATACCGGGCGCATTGTGAAGGCCCACTGCCCAACTTGCATTAAATAAAATAATCAACCATCTAGCTCCTTCATGATCGCAAGGTACTGCTCGACGGTTTCTTTCTCTGCTTGCCTGTCGGCCTGGATCATAAAGCGTTTAATCTCTTCAAGTGCCTCTTCGTGACGGCTCAGTTTCCACAAAGTATTAAACAAGGCAATGGAATATTTGCCAATGCCCGGTGCCATCAAAATGAGGCGCTCAAATACCATCTCGGCTTCTAAATATTTCCCTATATTAAAGTAGGCCCCGCCCAGCATGATCAGAGCCGCTTGGTTATCCGGTTCTTTTTGTAATAACCTGAGCAAACACAACCGCGCATCATCATGTTTGCCTGCGTCAGTTAGTTCACGTGCCTGATTGAGCGTCATTTTGCTGTCAAGCAGCATACTATTTATACTCTACATCGTTCATTACCGACATTGTCCCGCATCTGTCCAGTCAGTTCAACTGCGGAGAAAGTTGGCATATGTGTATAGATGTTCTATACTCAAGACCTATTTGACAATGTTAATCCCCCATCACCTCTATCTTTCTGGATAATTATATGGCAGATACCCCAGTAAAAAGCGATATTCTCGAAACAGTTTTTGGTATCCATGAGGACACGGCCATTGATGAAAACTGGAATGTAAAGCTCGCTGAAGCACGCGCCAAGGAGCTGAATATTGATTTAAATAATGCGCATTGGGAAGTATTACACTATCTGCGGCAATTTTATCAGAAGTATGGCCAGGTGACCCATGCACGCCAGCTTACCAACGCATTGCAAAATCACTTTGCCGAACAAGGTGGACTGAAATATCTCTACGTACTTTTCCCTGATGGACCAGTAGCGCAAGGTTGTTATATCGCCGGGCTCTTGCCCCCGGCAGACAGTGCCAACCCTTCATTTGGGTCGACCATGTAAACTACTTGCTAATAACCCGCGATAGCGAAGCGGTCAGGCGCACCTCATCTACGGTATAACCCTCGTTTAATTTACGCTTTCAGTCATATTGTGAAGAATAGTATTGTGATGTTTGCAGTACCCCGCTTCGTGCGCATAAGGCCACAAACCGCATATAACATTGTTTAATTCAATGATAATGTTTACTGTTAGCGTGATTTTCAGCTTAACTTCAGATTGGTCTATTACAGTAATGATAGCGACTGATTTTTTGAGGACCCTACAATGACAACGCAAGCCAGGATAAAAGTCTGGGACCCGCTGATACGGATAGTTCACTGGGTTTTGGTTGTAGCCTTTTTTATTGCCTATTTTACTGAGGACGATTTTCTCACCCTACATATATATGCCGGTTACACCATTGTCGGGCTCGTCTTCATTCGGATTATCTGGGGTTTCATTGGTACACGTTACGCACGGTTCAGTAATTTCGTCACCCCTCCACGCATCGCCTGGCAATATATTAAAGACACCTTAAAACTCCGTGCCAAACGCTATCTAGGCCACAACCCCGCTGGTGGTATCATGGTAATTTTACTGTTCGGCAGTTTACTTATATCTGCCGTTACCGGTATTGCCCTCTACGGTGCAGCAGAAAGCGCCGGGGCACTGGGTGGTTGGTTAGGCAACACCGGTGAACTCGGGGAGGATGTCCTGGAAGAAGTACACGAATTCTTTGCAAACTTTACGGTGTTGTTAATTGTTATCCATGTCCTTGGAGTGCTTATCGAGAGTCTGCTGCATCGCGAAAACCTGGTAAAGGCAATGTTTACCGGGAACAAACCAGCTGATAAGAATGCCTCCTAGCTGTCTGTTGAAAAACGCGCTGAGTCAAGAGAGAATTCACCTCACCTTCTCTCCCGTCTGCAAACGCCACAGCGCGGCATAAATACCGCTGTGGCTGACGAGTTGTGCGTGCGTCCCGGATTCGACAACGCGACCGCGATCCAATACATAGATACAATGCGCGTGCCGCACGGTCGATAACCTATGTGCGATGATCAAGCTGGTGCGACCCACCACCAAACGATCAAGTGAACGTTGGATGGCCGCTTCAGTTTCATTATCCACAGCGGAGGTTGCTTCATCAAGAATCAGGATCGGCGGATTTTTCAGGATCGCCCGTGCCAGTGCCAGCCGTTGGCGTTGCCCGCCTGACAACTTCATACCGCGTTCACCGACTTGTGTATCATAGCCTTGCGGTAACGCGCGGATAAAATCGTGCGCCTCCGCCGCTTGTGCTGCATGCATGATCGCCTCCCGTGATGTGTTAGTCGTACCATAAGCTATATTTTCCGCCACCGTCGCATCAGTAAGAAACGTGTCCTGCGCCACATAGCCGATGGCGCGGCGCAAGTCCTGTAAATTCAACGTATTGATAGGTTGGTCATCGAGACGGATCTCGCCCTGCTGTGGCTCATGAAAACGCAGTAACAATTTGGCGAGCGTACTTTTACCACCGCCAGTACTGCCGACAAATGCCACGATATCACCGGCAGGAATACGCAGCGTAATGCCGTCGATAGCTGCCTCGCCACCGCCGTCATACGAAAATTGCACATGATCAAATGCCAATTCACCGCGTACCGTGTCCGCTGGCAGGAGTTTGCCTTCGTAAGGAATGGTCATCGGTGTCTGCAATAAATCCATCACACGCTGAATTGACGCCATCGAACGCTGATAGAGATCCGTCAGTTCAGCCAGGCGCGTCATTGGCCACAGTAAACGTTGTGTGAGGTACACCAACACGGAATAACTGCCAACACCGATCTCGCCGTTCAAAGCCATGAAACCGCCATATAAAAGTGTGACAGTAAAACCGGCGAGGATCGCCATACGAATCACTGGTGTAATGGCAGCCGACCAACGAATCGCCTCGGCATTACGTGCGCGATAGGCATCCGAGCCCATGCGAATATGTTCGGCCTCGAATTCCTCGGCGGTATAGGCCTTTACCGTCGCAATACCGGTAAGATTGTTATTCAGCCGTGTTGCCAACGCACCCGCTGCTTCGCGCACTGCGGTGTAGCGTGGTGCCAGGCGGGACTGAAACCAGAACGCGCCATAGAGAATAAACGGCACCGGCACCAATGCAAGGAAGGCGAGTTGGCTGGTGAGTATAAAAAATACCGCGCCGACCATCAGCGAGCCGCAAAACACTTGAATCAGATCATTTGCGCCGCCGTTGAGAAACCGTTCCATTTGATTGATATCTTCGTTGAGGATCGCCAGCAGATTGCCGGTGCGATTACGTTCAAAATACGCCAACTCGAGTTTCTGTACGTGGGTATAGGCTTCCATGCGCATATCGTGCTGAAGATTCTGTGCCAAATTACGCCACTTCACACTATAGAGATACTCAAACAGCGACTCGCAGACCCAGATGACAACCGTCAATAACGCCAGCAGGATGAGTTGATCTTTGGGCTCGACCACGCCGAGGCGCGCGACAAACGATGCCTTTTGATTTACCACCACATCCACCGCGACGCCGATTAAAATCTCCGGCAGAACGTCGAAGAGCTTATTGAGTACGGAATAAAAAGAGGCAAGCGCAACTTGTGATCGATACTGCCTGGCATAGATAAACAGACGGCGTAACGGATGCATATTATTGACAACACCAGGATTAGTACATGAAGAGCGTTACTATACACGACGTAAAAAACAATAAAAACCCTCGCTAATCAACCATCCAATAAAGACTTTAAACCGCTACATCACCGTGTCGAAGACACTCGCTTTCTGTCTATTCTGTGCCACCCCCGTCACAAAAATTGCCGCATGAAAAGACAGCGGGAAAACGAATGGTGCTGGTGATCGATAGCCCTATTGATTCTGAGCGATATCAGCCCCATTGTCTGGTCTTATCATTCAACATTAAGTTGCCTGGCCATGCATCGTTCGTTTGCGGGAATATTTACTGCACTGCTCCTGGGTTTTCTTGCGGGTTGTACCAGTATTCCGGCCCAACTGGAGCTAATAAGCGCCTCGGCAGAGCAGCACCAGACAACTCAGTATGCGGATTGTTTACCCCAACAGGTGGCGATCCTGCCCGCCAGGGCCGACGAACCGGCGCTAAACCCACAGCGCATCGCCATTCTCAACTGGAACGTCTACAAGGGCCAGCGTACCAACTGGGTGGAGGATTTTCGCCATTATAGCCGCGCACAGGACATCATCCTGTTGCAAGAGGCCTTGCTCAACGAGACCCTGGAATCCAGCTTACGCGAACAACAGCTGCATTGGACTCTGAATCATTCCTTCATCTATGGTGTGCATGAAACTGGCGTGCTAACGGCTGCCCATGTCAGGCCACTCACCAGTTGCGGCTTACGCATCACAGAGCCCCTGATTCGTACCCCAAAAACCACCTTGGTGCAAACCTACCGTGTTGCCGGTCAGCTAGCGCAACTGATGGTGGCTAATATCCATGGGATCAATTTCACACTGGGCACTAAAGTCTATGCGCAACAGCTAAACGCCTTGCAAGCGATTCTTGAACGGCATCGTGGCCCGATTATCCTCGCGGGTGATTTTAATAACTGGAGCGAGGAGCGCAAGGCAGTAGTCGACGCCATGGCTACTCATCTGCAACTTGACGCCATCCCGTACCATAACCATAACCGGACACGCGTATTTGGTCACACGATCGATCATATTTATTATCGTGGCCTGGAAGCAATCTCGGATAAGTGTATCGATACCACCAGTTCGGATCATAACCCGATTCAGGTCCTGTTTCGCATCCCCCCTGCACCACCGCTCGCCGTTGCGCAGCCATGAAAAAATGGGTATTGTCATTATTGTTTATCACCTCCCCGTTGCTCATCGGCAGCAACGTGCTTGAGGCGAGTCCTGCCACGGAACAAGAGATCGGTCATTTACTTCACTTCATCGCCAGTTCCGAATGTATTTTTATCCGGAATGGTTCCCCGTATCCTGCTGGCAGCGCCAGCGCACACATCGAACGCAAATATCATTATGTGAAGGCCCGCATCAAAACAACCGAGGATTTCATCACCCGCGCCGCGAGCGAGAGCAGTTCTTCTGGCAACCCCTATCAGGTTAATTGCGCGGGCAAGGAATCGTTGAGTAAAGCATGGTTATTAGAAGAGTTACGCAGGTATCGGCAGACTAACTCAGTGTTACCCGGAAACGTCCCTTAAGGTAAATCGGATTTAATGCACCAAACGAACCTTAGATCACATCCTTGTCAGTGTATTTTTCATGTTTTAAAATCCTCGCACGGCCGTTTTTTATAAGCCTCGTCGAACACCTGTTCCAATAACGGGTGCACACCCCGCAGGCGATCAATGACTTGCTTTGCCCAGTCAAAGTATTCTTGTCGGCGTTGCAAGGTCCAATTGGCTGGTGGATGAGTGGATACATCGCGCAGATTACTGATCTTGTCAGCGAGCTTTACCAGCTTGGCCTGCTTACTGGCGTGTGCGGCATGTTCAATTTGCTTGAGTTTGCGCTCGGCCTTGGGCAAAGATCTGTCATCGGTTACATCCATCACAATATCACGCACCCGCTTGCCAAATTCACGTTCGAGTTCTTCCGCTGACGTGGCCGTATCTTCAACAGTATCATGTAATAACGCCCCGCAGATGACAGCGATATCTGTTACCTGCCCTTCATTACAAAGAATGTTCGCCAGTGAAATGGGATGATTGATATACGGCGAGGCTTCCACGTCTTTGCGGCGTTGATCTTTATGTTTGTGCGCCGCAAAGGCCAGTGCCTTTAGCAGTAATTTTAGTTCTGGCTCAGTTGTCATTCGTTAACCCCATCGATTTACTAACGCGTCACAAGGAAAGGATACCCTTCAACCAAGACCGTCAGCAGCAGGGATGCTGCTGCCGAGCCTACACGGATGTATTTACGGCGTGTTTTGGTTGAAGGGTATCCTTTCCTTGTGACACAGTAATATATTATCGCACAACATTAACCACGGTAGTCGGGTAGTACAGCAACGGTTCCGCCAAAGGCGGCTGGGCGTAGGCATTACCATTGATATGATGCAAGACGCCCAATACGTAGAGACCGCAGTCTTGCTCTCAGGTGAATGCAGCCAGTCTTTATGCTACTATAGAGCATAATTTGCTATTATTGAAGCACACTAACTATTCCCAAGCCACCCATCACAACTGACAATTATGATTCGACTGACTAAAACATTACAAACCTGGGGTACTCCCGAATTTACTTTTATGTTGAAAAGTGAAATTGAATCCCTGGCAATCGAGCAACTGCCATTGCAGCAGGCACTAACCGTAAGCAGTGTCGTGTTTGAGAGCAAACCAACAGCCCTGATCCTCAAGATCACCGACGACGAACACTTTATCCACGCCAAGATAGGAATAATGTATGAAGGGATTGTTCCCGGGTGCAGTTGTGCCGACGACCCCACACCAATGAGTGAGAACCCGGAGTATTGTGAGTTACAACTTGACATCGATAAACACACCGCCGAAACAGTCGTTATGTTACTCTCCGAGTAAGCACAGCTGTCCTGCTGAAACAGCCTCACAGGTGTTATCCTTTTACCTTTATTTATGGATAAGACATGACGTCAACACCTCTTCCCGTTGTTAAAAAAACAAACAAAATCGCAATTTTCGCCGACGTACAAAACATTTATTACACCACGCGTCAAGCCTATGCCCGTCAATTTAACTACCGGGAATGTTGGCAACGCATCAGTGCACAAGGCGAGATTGTCGCTGCGACCGCTTATGCCATAGCGCGTGACGACGACAATCAACGCAAATTTCAGAATGCGCTCAAACAAATGGGTTTCACTATAAAACTCAAACCGTATATTCAGCGTAGCGACGGCTCCGCCAAGGGTGATTGGGACGTGGGTATTACCATTGATGTGATGCAAGCCGCCCAAGACGTGGATACTGTGGTCTTGCTCTCCGGTGATGGCGACTTTGATCTGTTGGTGGAAAAAATTAAAACCGATTATGGCGTCAGTGTCGAAGTCTATGGCGTGCCAGCACTCACCGCCAACTCGCTGATCAATGCCGCCAGTATCTATCATCGTATCGAAGAGGATTTATTATTATAAACATACCATCCACTGTGGGCGGATCATTTTTATAAACCTCAGACCTTAAAACATCAGCACTGACCCTGCGCATACATCGTTATTTTTTCTTTTCCAGCATGGACTTGAGATCGGCAAACGGACTAAACGTGGCGGTTGCCGCCATGCTCTTAGTACTACCGGTGGAGCTATTGCCCTTCTGTGCCTCCACTTGCCGCTGGTGTTCGTTGTCATGGCAATACATACATAACAATTCCCAATTGCTGCCATCGGTTGGATTGTTGCTGTGATTGTGATCACGGTGATGCACGGTCAACTCTTGCAGATTCACGCGGGTAAACTCGCGGGCGCAGCGACCGCAAATGTGCGGATACATCTTCAACGCCTGCTCACGATAGCCTTGATCGCGCAGATCGCTGGCTCGCCGTGCGTCGATCACTATCTGATTCAACTTGTCGTTATCCGGTTTCGCCATACTGACCTCCACGCTGTTGATTACGTTATCTTGACTCTGCCATTTTCACTATTAATGACACTCTGTCGATATAAGTGAAGTTGCGTACGATTATAATACACATCAACGTAGTCGAACACAGGTGATTTTGCTATAACTCTTGCTGTTAACTACTCACTTTGTAAGGTTGTCATCGACGTGCACTGGTGTATGCGCGATACGGCTAATAACCAGCTCGCTGAGTTGCTGCACCACGTTCTGTCGGCTGGGGCGCACGTGTTCGCCTTCGAGCCAGATGATCTCGCGCGGCTCACTCATGGCAGCGTGCAGCACGGCCACGCTGCGCGGCGGAAACGCCACATCCCCGCGTGAATTGATGGCCACCACTGGCCGCGGCGCAATACGCCCGACCCAATTCTCCGGTGCGAGATGATGGACATTAGCCAGTAACGCAATCAATCCCGCCACCTTGTCACGCCACCACGGTGAAGTAATGTCTTTTTCCAGGCGATAATTGAACAAGGTGCGAGGATCACCTGCCCCCTGCACAAACCACACACGGGTGAAACGTGTATCAATAGCACCGGGTATTGCCACAAAAAGCGCACCCAGACTAACACCGACCAGCTCCACTTGCGTCGCATCCACATTCGGTTGAGTCAGCAGATAATCAAGCGTCAGTAGTACAGCAGGCGTAATATCCAGCAGTGCCTGCTGCATCGGCGGAATGTTCAACAATAAATCCACGCCATCCATACGCCGGTCGCCACCATAGGGATAAGACAAGGAAGCCACGATCACCGGATAGGATTCGGTTAACAATTCTGCTGCATGACGTCCGGTGCCATAACCGCCGAGCAGGATAAGTAATGGCAAGGGACCGCTGGCCTGTTGCGGACGACGCACGGTGATCTCAACCACCAGACCACTGCTCGACGTCAGAGTGAGTTCTTCGTAGTGCTCGACAGCTTGTTGCCATTGACGTGTCGGTTTACTGGTGAGGAGTTCGCCTTTGCGTAACCAGAAGCCGGGTTCAGGATCGGGGATGACGGGGTAGAGATAGATACCGACGATAACAACAGGCGGCAACAAGACAGTGATGACAGTCCATTTTAAAAAACGGCGTAGTTTCATAGGGTAAATATACGTCATTTACGATACTCGAAACGAGTTATATCGCGCTATTTCACACCAGCTTGCATTTTTCAGGAGAGGTGTGTGGCTGATTCCCCAGCCTGCCGCCCCGTTTTTCAAAGGAGGATTTAATTACCGCCTGTCTTAACCTTGAACCAGACTCATGTTCAGATCATAATTTTATCCCTCATTTCGATTTTTGGAGCCATACTTACTGTTTAAAAGTGCTAACATACATAATACGAACTGTCCGCGACGAGGCATCAAATGAAAACACATCATTGTTTTACCAAACCTTTTAAATACCTTTTCACTATCGGCGTATTCACCATGAGCTTTTACATGACTGGCGCACACGCTCAATTGATTGACACCGAAACACTAATCAACCACGGACAACCAGAGCAGGTACGTAACCACCTTCAAGATGCCCTGGATCGTGAAGAAGTTAAAACAAAAATGCACGAACTGGGTGTCGCCCCGGAAACCATACAGGCGCGGGTAGATTCACTCACCACTGTCGAAATTCAAGCACTGGCAAATGATATCGACGCTTTACCTGCGGGTGGAG
>JAYSTO010000346.1:0-8722 GCA_043719675.1 Gammaproteobacteria bacterium
TGGTCGCAGAACGCATAAAACAACTCAAGCGTAAACTAGAACGGGTACAGGGTCAGCGCGAACAAGGTCGGCGTAAACGTAAACGTGCGGAATTGCCTACCGTCTCGATTGTCGGTTACACCAACGCGGGCAAATCCACCTTATTTAATGCTCTGGCTACTGAGCAGGTATATGCGGCTGATCAGCTTTTTGCCACATTGGATCCCACCTTGCGGCGTGTTGAAGTCACCTCCGGGCAACCCGTGGTACTGGCGGATACGGTCGGTTTTATTCGCGACTTACCCCATCAATTGATAGCGGCCTTCCGCTCGACATTACAAGAAACATGTGAGGCTGATTTGTTATTGCACGTGGTGGATGCGGCGAGTACCGAGCGTGACGCCAATATGGTAGAGGTTAATAATGTGTTAGAGGAAATTGGTGCTGAACAACGCCCCCAATTGGAAGTGTTTAATAAAATCGACATGATGCCCGGAGTTGAGGCGCACTTGGAGCGCGACGATCTGGGTAAGCCCAAACGGGTCTGGGTCAGTGCGCAAACCGGGTTGGGCATGCCGCTTTTATTGCAGGCCATATCCGAATTGCTCTACCAGGATACCGTGGCTGAACAGCTGTTATTGCCCGCCACACAAGGAAAGTTACACGCCCGCTTGCACGAGATTGGTGCCGTGGCAAATGAGCAGATCGATGATGAGGGCCACTGGCTGCTCAGCGTGCGACTATCGCAAACGGCCTGGCAAATCCTTTGTAAACACTATGACATCAGCGTTTTTCTGCTGCCTAACCCCCACGACCACCTTGCGGCAGTGCGTCAGTCTGCCTAGAATGCACTTCCTGTGTTCTAATGGGCAGGAATGAATTATAACCCGGCTATTTAACTATTAATTTTGGAGTCACCCATGGCATGGAACGAACCCGGCAATTCGGGCGACAAAGATAAAAATCGCGACCCCTGGAGTAATCGCCCCGGCAGCAAACAAGGTCCGCCGAATTTAGACGAAGTGTTTAAAAACCTGCAGAAAAAATTGGCAGGTATTTTTGGCGGCGGCAGCGGCAAAGGTGGCAATGGTTCAAGTGGTGGTACCAGCAATCCCAGCGCAAAAGGAATTTTTTCGATTCTCGGTGCTATTCTCGCACTCTGGTTGGTGTATGACATGACTTATCGAGTCGATCAGTCCGAACTTGGGGTAGTCACTCGTTTGGGCAAATATGTTGACACCTTGTCGCCGGGCATGACCATGAGATTGCCACGCCCCATTGAATATGTACAAAAAGTGAATATCTCGCAAATCCAGACGCAGGATATGAAGGCGCAGTTATTGACCAAGGATATGAATTTGATCAGCATCTCGCTGGTAGTGCAGTTCAAGGTTAATGATGCCATCAAATATGCCTTCAAGGTGCGTCAGCCTGCGGAAACACTCAAACAAAGTATTGAAAGCGCCTTGCGCGAGGTGGTCGGTGGCAACACACTGGACGATATCCTGAGCAAGAAAGCGGGTCGTGATAAATTAAGCACAGATGTCAAGGCTCAAATTCAGCAAACAATCGATAAGTTTGACACCGGGTTGTTGGTTGATAAGGTGAATCTTGACGATGCGCAGGTACCCAACGATGTACAGGAATCATTTCAGGATGCAGTGAAGGCAGATAAGGATGATGATCGTTATATCGAAGAGGCCAAGGCGTTTGTCCAGGACATTTTGCCCAAGGCCGAGGGTGACTCACAGCGTCTCATCGAAGAGGCCAGCGCCTATCGGCAGCAAATCGTCAACAAGGCAGATGGCGAGACCAGCCGATTCTTGCAGACTTTACGGGAGTATCGTAAAGCACCGGAGGTTACCCGCAAGCGGATTTACATTGAAACCATGGAACACATGTTAACGAGTTCCACTAAAGTGCTGATCAAGTTAAACAAGGGCAATAACATCATGTATTTGCCGCTGGATCGTTTAATGTCGAATAGTCAATCCTTGAATAGTAACACAGCGCCACCCGTGGCTGATATTAGGCAGGACAGCCCAGCAATTGGCACACCGTCATCAGCACCCGCATCTGGTGTACGTAGCCGTGAACGTGATACCAGGAGTCGCTAATGTCTAAAAATTTGATCAGTTACATTGTTATTGGCCTTGTGGTTATATTGCTGATTCCGATGTCAGCGTTTACCGTAAATGAACGTGAACAGGCGGTGTTAGTCCGTGGTGGTAAGATTGTTGACGCGGAACTGACGCCAGGATTGCACTGGAAAATTCCACTTTATGATGTGTTGGTTAAATATGAACGCCGCTTATTAACGCTGGACTCGCAAAAGCAGCGGATCCTGACCGGTGAAAAGATGAACCTGATTGTTGACTTCTTCGTTATGTGGCGCATCGTCAATCCACGGGAGTTTTATTTGACTTATCCCGACGGGCTTCCCCGGGCAGGTAGTCAGCTGCAAAAGGTAGCAACGGATGGTTTACAAAAAGAACTCAATGCCCGGACGATGAAACAGGTGGTGTCGGATGATCGTGATGTGGTTATGAAAAATGTGACTGCTTCAGTGAATCAGGTTATGGGAAAACACGGTATCGAGATCGTCGATGTACGCATCAAGCGGATTGAGCTGGAAGAGGAGGTACTCAAGTCCGTCTTCGCCCAGATGCGTGCCGAGCGTGGCAAAGTAGCGTCGCAGTTACGTGCCGAGGGTGAAAAGCAGGCGAAGATCATCCGTGCCGAAGCCGAGCGCAAACGGGTAGAACTGTTGGCCGATGCCAAGCGCAAGGCTGAAATTATTCGTGGTGAAGGCGATGCCAAAGCCACTGAAATTTATGCCCGGGCCTATTCGCAAGATAAAGAGTTTTATTCGTTTTATCGCAGTTTGCAGGGATATCGCACAACTTTTAACAGTAAAGACGATGTGATCGTGCTGGAGCCGGATTCCGAATTTTTCAAATATTTTGGGTCGAGCAAATAGTTTTATTGTAATTGTAATACTGCCGGGCGAGGTGTTTGCGTCATGAATGCGAACGAACGCCCGGTTTTTTTTGGAAAAAGCCATGTGGAGTGACTTGTGGATTGCGCTGGCGTTAGTCTTGGTCGTGGAAGGTCTGTTACCTGCACTTAATCCGCGCGGCTATCGGCGCATGTTGCAGCTGCTTGGCGATAAAGACGATCGGGCCATTCGCGTGTTTGGCATAGTGCTGATGGTGGTTGGGGCAATCATAATTTATTTTTTAAGACAAAAGTGATGATGAATAACGAACGGTGGTTATTACCCGAAGGCATTGAGGAAGTGTTGCCGCCTCAGGCAGCACGACTTGAGGCGCTACGCCGTGCAATGTTGGATATGTATCAAAGCTGGGGCTATGAGCTGGTGGTTCCGCCGTTAATTGAATATGTTGAATCACTCTTGATCGGTACGGCCGACGATTTGGATTTACAGACATTCAAGTTAACTGACCAACTCAATGGCCGTATGATGGGCGTGCGTGCGGATATGACGCCGCAAGTCGCACGGATCGATGCGCATTTATTGAAACGCAACACACCCACTCGTTTATGTTATCTGGGGACAGTCCTCCACACTCGTCCTGATGGATTTGCCGGTTCGCGCAGCCCATTGCAAGTTGGTGCCGAATTGTATGGCCATAGCGGTATCGCCAGTGATGTGGAAATCATTGAACTGATGATAGCGACATTCCACCTCTGTGGAATTACCAATTTGTATGTCGATCTTGGCCATGTGGGAATTTATCGTGGCTTAGTTGTGCAGGCCAGGCTGGATGAACAGCAGGAGACGGCACTGTTTGATGCCTTGCAGCGCAAGGCCAAGCCAGAAATTAAAACCATGTTAGCAGGTTGGTCGCTGAGTCAGCCGCTGACGGCGATGTTCCTGGCGCTGGCAGACCTCAACGGCGGTGATGAGGTGTTTACCATTGCAGCAACGGCATTGCAGGACGCCAGTCAGGATGTGGTAACGGCGTTGACTGAATTGCAACAGATTGCCAGCAGCATACAACAACGGTTGCCGGATCTTGATCTGCATTATGATTTGGCTGAGTTACGCGGTTATCATTACCATACCGGTGTGGTATTTGCCGCCTTTGTACCGGGGCAAGGCCAAGCAATCGCTCAAGGCGGTCGTTATGATGGGATTGGTAAGGTCTTCGGCAATGCACGCCCTGCTACTGGCTTCAGTTCTGATCTGCGTACCTTGATGGAATTTGCCACGCTTGGCACGGTGGCGGCGGCAGGTATCTTTGCCAGTAACGTCACTGATGCGGCATTACGTAATACAATCACGGCGTTGCGTGCCAAAGGCGAACGTGTAGTCATCAATTTGCCTGGACAACAGGGCTCAGCCAAAGACATGGGTTGTGATCGGCAATTGGTGATGCGCAATAATCAGTGGATTGTTGAAAAAATTTAAATACGAGGAAGTTCTAATGGGTAAGAGCGTGGTAGTCATCGGTACGCAGTGGGGCGATGAAGGCAAAGGCAAGATCGTCGATCTATTAACGGATCGCGCACACGCCGTGGTGCGTTTCCAAGGTGGCCATAATGCCGGCCATACCCTGGTGATTGATGGCAAAAAAACCGTTTTACACTTGATTCCCTCCGGTGTGTTGCGCGAGGGTGTGCAATGCCTGATCGGTAATGGTGTAGTGCTTTCGCCGCAGGCGCTGCTGGAAGAGCTGACTATGCTCGAAAAAAATGGTGTACCGGCGCGGCAGCGCCTGCGCATCAGCGAAGCCTGTCCGCTGATCCTGCCATATCACGTTGCCCTGGATCATGCGCGTGAAAAGGCGCGCGGCAACAAGGCGATTGGTACCACGGGTCGCGGTATAGGCCCAGCCTATGAAGATAAAGTCTCACGACGTGGTTTGCGCTTAGGCGATTTGTTACATCGCGAACGTTTTGCTGCGAAGCTTGGCGAAGTGCTCGATTATCACAATTTTGCATTGCAACACTATTTTAAATCCGAGACGGTCAGTTTCCAGAAGGTGTTAGACGAAGCGCTGAAGATGAGCGAACAACTCATCCCGTTGATCGCCGATATTCCACAACTGTTGCTTGAGCACCGGCAGCAAGGTCACAATATTATGTACGAGGGTGCGCAAGGGGCCTTGCTCGATATTGATCACGGTACGTATCCATATGTGACTTCATCCAATACCACCGCTGGTGGAGCGGCAACGGGCAGTGGTACGGGTCCGTTGGATTTCGATTACATCCTGGGTATCACCAAGGCCTACACCACGCGTGTCGGTTCTGGCCCATTTCCAACGGAGTTACATGACGAGATAGGTGAGCAGTTGGGTCAGCGCGGTCATGAATTTGGTGCAACCACCGGACGCAAACGCCGTTGCGGCTGGTTTGATGCGGTGGCCATGCGTCGTTCCGCCATGATTAACAGTGTCAGTGGCTTGTGTATCACCAAACTGGATGTGCTGGATGGTCTGGATACAATCCGTATTTGCGTGGGTTACCAGACTGAGGGCAAAACTCGCCAAACACCGCCCGTGGGTGCTGATGCGTTTGAGGCCTGTGAGCCGATATATGAAGAAGTCCCTGGTTGGACGGAATCTACGGTAGGTGTGAAGAAGCTCGACGGATTGCCTGCCAACGCGCGTCGCTATTTACAGCGGCTTGAGGAAGTAACGGGTGTGCCGGTCGACATCATTTCCACCGGCCCGGATCGTAAAGAAACTATTATATTGCGCCACCCGTACGAGACGTGAGAGCGTAAACTACGGAGGATATTTTAAGTAGGTGCGACGCAGCTCAGCCTGTTCATCCAGGCTGAGGTGTTAGCGCGAAGAATTTGGTGCCGAGGAGAGGACTCGAACCTCCACAGGTTGCCCCGCTAGTACCTGAAACTAGTGCGTCTACCAATTTCGCCACCTCGGCATGAACAGCGACGATATCGCCACGGCGATAAGGCCGCGAACTTTACCGGTATTGCAGTCACCTTGTCAATTAACCTGACTCAACGCTCAATTAAAACAATAGGATAAACAGTAAATTATTATGACTAAGAAACTTTCCCAAGACCCATTTGCCGCGCGTGAAGCGGAAAAATACGCTCAACCCATTCCCAGCCGTGAATTTATCATGGAGTTGCTGGAGCAAGCTGGCCAACCGATGCGTCGTGAACAGGTCGCCGAGGCGCTCAAATTAAAAGACGACGAATCACTCGAGGCCTTGCAGCGGCGCCTGCGTGCGATGGAGCGCGACGGGCAATTGTTGTTTAACCGCCGCAGTGAATACTGCCTGGCGAGCAAGGTGGAGTTGATCACTGGGCGGGTCACGGCGCATTCACAAGGGTTTGGTTTTCTCATTCCTGATCAGGGGGGGGATGATTTATATCTGCCCGCCCAGGAGATGCGTGCCCTTATGCACGGTGATCGCGTGTCGGTGCGGGAAGTGGGCTTGGATCGCCGCGGCCGTCGTGAAGGCGTGGTGGTGGAGGTGCTTGAACGCAACGTCAAACAATTGGTTGGCCGCTTGTTTATCGAAAGCGGAGTTGGTTTTGTGATTGCCGATAACAAACGTATTCATCAGGACATTTTAATACCACGTGAGGATTTTCACGGTGCAAACCACGGTCAGATCGTGGTTGTTGATATTATCGAACAACCTACCCGGCAACGTCAGGCCATCGGTAAAGTGGTTGAAGTATTGGGCGAACACATGGCGCCGGGCATGGAGATCGATATCGCGATCCGCAGCCATGGCTTACCGCAAGACTGGCCAGCGGTGGTGGAACAAGAGATCACGCACTATAGTGAAATGGTCCGCGACCAAGACAAACAAGGCCGGGATGATTTTCGCACATTGCCGTTTGTCACGATCGACGGTGAAGATGCCCGCGACTTTGATGACGCCGTGTATTGTGAACCACACGGCAAGGGTTGGCGTTTATTGGTGGCAATTGCCGATGTGTCGCACTACGTCAAACCCAATTCGGCATTGGATGATGAAGCCAAAAATCGCGGTACCTCGGTGTATTTCCCTGAGCGGGTGATCCCAATGTTACCGGAGATACTCTCCAATGGTTTGTGCTCCCTCAAACCACAAACTGATCGCTTGTGTATGGTTTGCGAGATGGAGATCGACAACAAAGGCACAGTTAAACAATCACGCTTCTGCGAAGGTATTATCTACTCACACGCACGCATGACCTATACCAAGGTCGCCGCAATCCTGGTGGACAAAGACTCGGCGTTGCGCGAGCAGTATAAAAATATCCTAACGCCGTTGGAAAATCTCCACGATCTGTACAAGGTGTTACGCAAGGCACGTGACAAACGCGGCGCCATTGACTTTGACAGCACCGAAACGCGAATTGTCTTTGGTGCGGATCGCAAGATCGAACGCATCATCCCTTTGGTGCGTAATGATGCCCATCGGTTAATAGAAGAATGTATGCTGCTGGCCAATGTTGCCACGGCCGAGTATTTAGCCGAACACGAAATTCCCATTCTCTATCGTATCCATGAAACACCAAGTATGGAAAAGCTCGCGGATCTGCGCGAATTTCTCGGCAGCTTTGGTCTGACTTTGAGTGGTGGGGAAAAACCTGAACCAAAACATTATGGACAGTTGTTAGAAGTAGTGCGATTACGCACCGACAGTCAATTAATCGAGACGGTCTTACTGCGCAGTTTGCGACAGGCGATGTATACACCAGACAACGTCGGCCATTTTGGTTTGGCTTATCCGGCTTACACGCACTTTACCTCACCGATTCGCCGTTATCCGGATTTGCTCGTGCATCGTGCGATACGTCATCTGGTTCAGGGTAAGTCGGCGGCAAGCTTCCCGTATACGCACGGGGCGATGGTACAACTGGGGGATCACTGTTCCCAAACCGAGCGCCGGGCGGATGAAGCCACGCGCGATGTTGTGGACTGGCTCAAGTGCGAATACATGCAAGACAAACTGGGTGAGGAATATGACGGCGTCATCAGCTCGGTCACCAGCTTTGGGTTGTTTATCGCCTTATCACAAGTGTATGTGGAAGGATTGATTCACATCACCGGGCTGCCCAGTGATTATTACCAGTTTGATCCGATTCATCACCGCCTGGTGGGTGAGCGTACCGGTCGTATTTTTCGTTTGGGTGATCCGATTCGTGTCACGATCAGTCGCGTCAACCTGGATGATCGTAAGATCGATTTTGAATTGACCGCAAAACAACCCAATGAGCCGGTATACGACCCCTCGGCGATTAAAAAAAGCGACAAGAAAGACACACAGTCGGCGCGTGACAACCGTGGCAAAGGGGACAAAAAGAATAAAAAGGGCGGCAAGGACCAACGTAATAAAAAAGAGAAAGGCAAAGATGCCAGCGATGGCGATAAGAAAAAGAAGTCAGGTAAATCCAAACGACGTCGTTAATACCAATGAGTAAAGCTCCCGACGTGGTTATCTATGGGCTGCATACCGTCCAGATGATCCTGCAACGTAACCCTGCACTTGTGCATGCCTTGTTTATTGATGCAACGCGAATCGATCAACGTATACACGCGTTACTTGAGACAGCGCAGCTGACCAAACTGGCCATTCACAAGGTCAGTAAAAATGAGCTTGAGCAACAGGTCGGGGAGGTGGCGCATCAGGGGGTGGTTGCCCACGTTGCGCCACGTGCGGTTGGCGACGAAAATGAATTATTTGCCTTACTCGACACGCTCGAAACCGTTCCTTTCCTATTAGTGTTGGATGGCGTCCAGGA
>JAYSTO010000347.1:0-3671 GCA_043719675.1 Gammaproteobacteria bacterium
TTATTGCGACGCTTTCCGCTGGAAGCGGATGTACCGCCGGGCTTTGAATTAGTGGAACGCACCCGTCCACTGCAAGACGCGGCGTGGGAAGCCTTCACCTTGGAATTGACGCAGGCAGCGGCGACACCAATCGCGCAGGCGATGGATGAATTATTGCAGCTGGTTGGTTATGCCAACACACAGTCCTTCCTCAATCAGTTTTTAAATTACCGCAGCGATTGGTGGGCATATACGTCACACACCGCCGAACCGGTCAAATACGCCAGCGCGCAATTGCAGCAACAGCTCAAGGTCGACCTGGAGCAAGATCTGTCACAAGGTTTCTTGCACAATACTCAGGTGCGTGATGAATTGCAGCAGTTTTCCGCCTTGCTCAACACCCATCAGACAAAAACCAATCTGACACATGCACAGATCATTGATAACGTGCTGAACACCCACCTTATCCAGGAAACCCATATCGATCAATTGGGGTCCTGCTTTTTTACCAGCAGTGATGAACCACGCTCACGCAAGGCCAGTGGCGCTCAACAAAAGGCCCTCGGTATAACCGGCGAACAACGCTTGCTTGAGCTGCATGACAAGTTATGCGGTGACCTGATTACGCTACGTCAACACCTGCACGCCCAATTAACCTTGCGACTGTCACAACACTGGTTTAGCTGCGGCGCACGCTATCTGGCGCACTTTCAACGCCTCAAACGTGAATTACGTGTCCTGGATTTCAGTGATCTGGAATGGCAGACCTATCAATTGCTGAACAAGAGTGATAACGCTCAGTGGGTACAATACAAACTCGATGAACGTATTGATCACATCCTGATCGATGAATTCCAGGATACCAACCCAACCCAATGGCAATTGATCCTGCCGCTGTTGCAAGAGATCGCCTCAACCCATGAACCAGCACGACAACGCAGCGTGTTGTTGGTGGGCGATGGTAAACAATCGATTTATCGTTTTCGCCGCGCCGAACCGCGGCTGTTTAATGCGGCCAGTGAATGGTTGCAAACCCATTTGGCGGCACAGGGTTTGGCGCTCACCAAATCCTGGCGCTCGGCACCGGCAATTATTCAATGTGTGAATCGATTGTTTGGCGCGGGTAAATTACACGACAACCTACCCTCCTTTGATACACACACCACCGTGCATACGGATCTATGGGGACAGGCTAATTTATTACCGATGCAGTACGACAGCGAGAAACAACCCGCCGGTATAAATCCGCTGCGCAATCTCCTGACGACGCCACGTTATACACACGGCCCCAATCGTTACTACCGCGAAGGGCAAGCCATTGCCCAACAGATCGTGCAACTGGTACACAACCACATGCCGATCAAAGACGGCCAACAACAGCGCACGGCAAGTTATGGCGATATCCTGATCCTGTTTCGCCGCCGCACCCACATCGGCGAATATGAACGCGCCTTGCGAGAATTGAACATACCTTATATCGGTGATGAACGCGGCACCTTGTTGTCCAGCCTGGAGATCAAGGATCTAGTGAACTTGCTACAGTGGCTGATCACCCCTTTCGATAATCTTGCCCTCGCCGGGATTTTGCGCTCACCGTTATTTTCTGCCAGTGACGAGGATCTCATAAGCTTATCGCGGCATCGCGATTGGTTTGGCCAGCTCACCAGTATGGCGGGGTTGGCCAGCAACACGGCCTTATCGCGTGCTGCCAAGTTATTACCGCAGTGGCTGGCCTACACACGCCTGTTACCAGTGCATGACTTGTTAGATCGCATTTACAGCCAAGGCAATGTCATCGCCCGCTTTAGTCACGCCTACCCACCGCACTTGCGCAATCAGGTACGAGCGAATCTGACGCGGTTTATTGAGCTGGCGCTGGAGATCGACAGTGGCCGTTATCCCAGCCTGACGCGTTTTATTAATCAACTGCAGGTGCTCCGGCAACAAACCAGTGAAGCGCCGGATCAACCCGCCAGCGCAGTACACAATGATTGTGTGCAGTTGTTGACGATCCATGCCGCCAAAGGTCTGGAGGCGCCGATTGTTTTTATTGCCGACACCGCCAATGAAAGGGAAAAAACACCCCCGGCAAAAGTGTTGATCGACTGGCCCGCCGCGGCGACACAGCCCACGGCTTTGCTGCTGCATAAACACAGCGCTCACCCGAATCGGCATTCTGCGCACTATCTGCAGCAGGCGGAACAACAGGCCGCCCAGGAAGAAACCAATTTGCTGTATGTGGCTATGACGCGAGCCAAGCAATACTTATATATATCCGCTAACAGCGCAAAAAAGAAAAGTGACAATAATGCAAACCTGGGGTGGTACGGCGCTATTTGTGATCGTTTCAATATCGAAGCGGACACTGTAGTGGCAACGGTAGTTTTGGAAAGCAGCGGGATAGTACCGCTGTTATCGGTACCGCCGCCACTCATAAAACCGGTGGCGGCATTTAATATTGATCCACGCCTGTCGCAGCCATTGTCGCTGCCGCGTAGCTGGCATGAGATCGCGCCCAGTCATACACTTGCCGCGCTGGAACAAACCGGCCGCGTCAGCGACGTGGATGGACAGTGGCGCGGCATTCTGATTCACCGTCTGTTGCAAGCACGCTGTGACAATCCGCACGTCGCCTTCACTGAACTGCAACACCGCTTGACAGTGAATTTACCTGCCGACTTATTCCCCTCCTGCTGGCAAGAAGTCTCTACCGTGCTTGCGGACGCTGCTTTGCGCTTTCTGTTTGATCCAACCCGGTATCAACGCGCCCATAATGAAGTGCCAGTGTTTTATCAGGCAGCCGGTGCGCTGATCCATGGCATCGTTGATCGCATAGTAATTACCGAAAAATGCGTGTATGTCATCGATTACAAAACACACCGCACTACACAACGGGATGAGTTGTCCCGGCTTGCACAACAATACCAGCCGCAAATGGCCTGTTACCACGAAGCAGCAACACGGCTTTGGCCAGGTAAAAAAATTAACACCGCATTGATCTTTACCGCCGTACCGATCTATTGGCCAATGACGGAGTTCATCCTCACTTGAGATTGTTTTGCCGTAACACTATATAATCTTCCCACAACATATTTTCACTACCACTCACAGGTGACCCATGCACAGCTTTGATGTAACCGCTGCAAACTTTGCCGCCGAGGTTGTTCAGGCCTCACGCACCACCCCAATCCTTGTTGATTTCTGGGCTCCCTGGTGCGGGCCCTGTAAATCGCTAATGCCGGTGCTGACTAAACTTGCGGATGAATTCCAAGGCGCCTTTAAACTTGCCAAGGTCAACATTGATCAACAACAACAGCTTGCCCAGCAATTTGGCGTGCGCAGCGTGCCCACCGTAAAAGTCGTCAAGGATGGTCAGATTGTCGATGAATTTACCGGTGCTATCCCCGAGGCACAAATTCGCGAATTATTGGCCAAATATATCCAACGTAAATCCGACATCCTTATGCAACAAGCCTATGATAACTATCAAGCGGGTGACAAAGCCGCCAGACAAACCATGATTGAAATCGCCAATAGTGAGCCCGGCAACCTCAAGCTGCGGTTATTATTAGCAGATGTATTAATTGAAGAAAAACAATACGACGACGCCAAGGATATTCTGCTGGCATTACCCGCTGCCGCACAACAACAACCCGAGGTCGCCAGGTTACTCAGCCGCCTCGAGCTTATCA
>JAYSTO010000348.1:0-8693 GCA_043719675.1 Gammaproteobacteria bacterium
AATTATGTATTGATGATCTGGGTCTTGGTTGTTAACGCGACGATTTTACGCCATGCCTTGGCAATCTCGATCCTGGCGGCCGGGGTGTTGGCGTATACACTTTTTTTATTAAGTCTGTATATCTATTATCAGTTTGGCTTGTTAGGCGGTTAAATGCATATCCATATCTTGGGCATCTGTGGCACCTTCATGGCGGGCATCGCGCTGTTGGCGCGCGCACAAGGTCATCGTGTGTCCGGATCCGATACCAATGTTTATCCGCCGATGAGCACACAATTGACGGATGCCGGGATTGTGGTGAGCGAAGGTTATGACCCGGCGCAATTAAAGCCCGTGCCGGATTATGTGGTGATCGGCAATGCCCTGTCGCGCGGCAATCCGGCGGTGGAATATGTGTTGAATAATGGCCTGCCGTATATTTCCGGCCCGCAATGGTTAGCGGAGCATCTGTTGCAGGGACGTTGGGTGCTGGCAGTGGCGGGTACCCATGGCAAGACCACGACCTCCAGCATGTTGGCGTGGATCTTAAAACACAATAATCTCGATCCCGGTTTTTTAATCGGCGGTATCCCCAGCAACTTCAATCAATCCGCGCAGCTGGGGGCAGCGCCGTTTTTTGTGGTGGAGGCGGATGAATATGACACAGCGTTTTTTGATAAACGATCCAAATTTATTCATTATCACCCGCGCACCCTCATCGTCAATAATATCGAATTTGATCACGCCGATATCTTTGCCGATTTAGCGGCGATCCAAACCCAGTTTCATCACCTGCTGCGCACCGTGCCGGGTAACGGGCTGATCATTACGCCACATCAGGAACCCGTGGTTGAGGCCGTGATCAAACGCGGTTGTTGGACGCCGATTGAAACCGTCAGCGGGCAAGGCGATTGGCAGGCACGATTGTGCGTTGCCGATGGCAGTGAGTTCGAGGTGTTGCTGAAAGGCAAATCGTTCGGCATCGTCAAGTGGCAGCAATTGGGTTTACACAATGTCGCCAATGCTTTGGCCGCCATTGCGGCGGCAAGACATGCCGGGGTGCCTGCTGCCCATGCGGTGGAAAGTCTGGCGGAATTTCGTGGTGTGAAGCGGCGCATGGAAGTGCGCGCGGTGGTAAATCAGATCACCGTCTATGATGATTTTGCGCATCATCCCACGGCGATTGAAACCACCCTGGATGGGTTGCGCAAACGGGTTGGTAGTGCACGCATTGTTGTTGCACTCGAACCGCGCTCCAATACGATGCGCATGGGTGTGCATGCACAGTCACTCGCCCCATCACTGCGCGGCGCGGATCAGGTCTTGTTGTATGCCCCGGCCAACCTGGGTTGGGATACGACGCCGATCATCGCGCAGTTGGGCAGCAAAGGTCAGGCGTTTCACAACACCGAAGCAATGCTGACGGCGCTGGTGGCGCAGAGCCTACCCGGTGATCACATTGTGATCATGAGTAATGGCGGTTTCGAGAATTTACATCTGCGCTTAATTAGCGCATTGCAACAACGTACTGCAACACGAGGCTCACGACCATGAAACCCTTACCTGGCAGCAACGACACGATTATTCTGGCTTTTACCGGTGCTTCCGGTGCGGCCTATGGCTTGCGACTGTTGGAGAGTTTGCTCAAGGCGGATCGTTACGTGTATTTATTAATATCGAAGGCCGCACAAATGGTGTTTGCCACCGAGACCACGCTCGACTTACCGGCGCGTCCCGATGATATGCACGGTTTTTTTGTTGAGCGTTATGAGGCGCGTCCGGATCAACTACAGGTGTTTGGCCGTGAAGACTGGCTGGCGCCGATTGCCAGTGGCTCGCATCATGCCCGCGCTATGGTGATCTGCCCGTGTACCTCGGGTACCTTAGGTTCAATTGCACAGGGCCTGAGTGATAATCTGATAGAGCGCGCCGCGGATGTCATGATCAAGGAACAGCGGCAATTGATCCTGGTGCCGCGGGAAACCCCCTTTTCTGTGATTCATTTAGAGAACATGTTGCGGCTCGCCCGCATGGGTGTCACTATCCTGCCCGCCAACCCGGGTTTTTATTCCCAGCCCAAGTCGATTGATGATCTGGTTGATTTTATTGTTGCGCGGATCCTCGACCATTTGCGTATTCCACACCAGTTAACCCCGCGCTGGGGCGAAGAATAGTTGCAATTCAGCGATTCGCAGTCTACAACTAGAGTACCGTTGTAATGTGTTATTGAAGACATGACTGTTACCATTCCGCTTTTCCCCCTGAACGCAGTGCTGTTTCCCGGCGGCGTGTTGCCGTTGCGCGTATTTGAGCCCCGTTATCTGGACATGGTGAGTGATTCACTGCGCAATGACACCGCGATTGGCGTAGTGTTAATCAAGGACGGGCGCGAAACCGGCCATGCGCCCAACACATTTAATGTGGGTACCCTCAGCACCATTTCCTACTGGAATCGTCGCCCGGATGGTTTGTTGGGTATTACCCTGCGTGGCACACAGCGGTTTCATATCACCGCGCAGACGGTGCGGCCGAATCAATTGATCCTGGCGGAGATAGAACCGCTGCCAAATATCGCGGCGATCACTGTTCCACCTCGATACCGCTCGCTCAGTGAATTATTACGCAAGATCATGACGCAGTTGGAACCGCCGTATTGCACCATCCAGGCCTATTACGATGATCTGGAATGGGTCAGCGCACGCTTGTGCGAGTTATTACCGTTACCACTGCCACTCAAACAGGAATTGCTGATGAGCGACGACACTCTCCACCGTATCGAATGCCTGCATGCCTCGATGCAGCAAGTGGAAACGGTGTAATCCTTCCTGGTTTATGCAAATGCGAGAATGAAAACACAAATAATCGCGCAGAGCAATCTCCAGGCCAATTCAACAGTGCCTCTGTTTCTTGCGCTCTTTCTGGTTTTGTTTGGTTGTGGGAATAGCGATACCGTGTCAGCCAAAAAATTGGCTACGCCCGTTTCAGCCAATGGCAATGCAATGGTCACCACCCTCCATGTCCCAGGGGTGAAACGTTTAATTGCGCTGAATGATCTTGTCTGTATTTTACGTGACAATGATCAAATCTATTGTTGGGGGCCGGAGGTGAGCGGTGATTTGCAACTGAGTCAATTACGGCAGGTGGATCTGGGCAACGGGAATGCGGCGATGGACATTTTTGGTCAAGGATTGGAAGCAGGGGGACAATTAGATGCGGGGTTCCATGCCTGCGCTCTCCTTAAAAACGGTGGGGTGCGTTGCTGGGCGCAGTTCGCGGACAATACATTCAATGATGCGGTATTCGATGGAATGGCTATTCTCGAGTTAAAGCCCGACATAAGTAAGCCACAAACCAATATGATTCCTTCCTACCCAATAAAAGCCGAAGTATTAAAAAATATGGATGGGCCAGTTCGCCTGTTTCTCAACGCCAATGTAATATGTGGATTGTCAAAAACGGGAAAACTATATTGCCCGCACGAGCATTTGAAATTTTTAAACGGTAAAAGTAATATCAAAGAGGCATATTTTGGAGAGATGCTCAGCTGCTTGCAGTTGCAATCAGGCAAAGTCGAGTGTTTTGATATGCGAGGCGAAGGTGGCGGCCCACCCATCACCATCAGCTTTGACGGCGAATTGACGTCGAAGTCGTTTATTGCACGTATTTATCATTACCATGGTTTGTGTAGTATTGATCCCAATGATGAGGTAGCTTGTTGGGACGGTGTATATAAGCCGGACATGAAATATTCCAACGTACACATGTTTGAAGTCAAGCCGATAAAATTTCCAGTGAAAAGCAAACCAATATCAGTGGTAATGGTAGATACACACGCCTGTGTTTTGTTTGAAAATGGCAAAGCCAACTGTTGGGGGGGGAATTATAATCGTCAGCTAAGCCCAACTAAGACAAAAGATGAGTTCAAATCGCCAGGTGTTACCATCGATTTTGGCGAGACGATAAAGATAAAAAGCATGGCATTGTCGCCAGAGAGCAGCTGTTTTCTGTTAGATAATCAACAAGTAAAGTGCCTGGGAAAACTGTATGTGCCAGAGCAGCGGAATGAATGAGAGCGATAAATTGTTAAGATTAGGGGTCGGTTGTTTTGTATATTTTCTTACGCGTAATAAAACCGTCATGGACAAACCGCTGGACAGCGGCGCAGGGCTGTCGGCATAATCCACCGGCATTTTCGCAATAATGGCCGGGTAGGCATATGAATCAAGATCTCGTTGTTAACAGTCCGCTACGTCACAGCGGCGCCGATGCGCAGGCCGAGTTGCGGCCGATGTTGGAGGCGGATTTGCCGCATGTCCTGGCCATTATTAATGAACACGACGAAGACGATGCTGACGAGGCCGAGGGCAGTTATGCCGAGCAGGGCCTGGACAATCAGTTTGTCCTGGTGCGTGATGAGGCGATATTAGGCGTCAGTGGTTTCCGGTATGCAGCCGGTACAATCGGCACAGCCTGGCTGTCCTGGACTTATTTGCGCAAGGATGCCCAGCAACAAGGCCTGGGTACCTGGATGTTGAATGCCATGCTGCAACGCATGCGCGAGGAAAATTACCGCAAGATATTTGTTTCCACCAGTGACTATATTGATCCGGAGGAGGGGCCGATCTATGCGGCCGCCAACCAGCTCTATCAGAACGTCGGCTTTCGCCAGGAAGTGGTGCATCCGGATTATTTTGATGTGGGCGAGAGCCAGATTGTCTACGGGATGACCCTGCTGTCGAATACCAGCATCATCCCTGCAGCCGCAGACAATAGCAGTTTGATGTTCAACGGCTTGTTTGAAATTCCGGAAACCGATGATGCCTATGTCATTAACTGGGGTGTCCAGCAGAAAAAATTGTTCGGTCGGAATCAACAATTCACCACGCAGGATTTGGAGGTGGGACTGGAAACAGCGCGGGAGTGGAAGGCAAGAGCGGTGTTTATCTCATTTCCCTCCAATATGCCCAGCGTGTTACCGCCATTACAGGCTGCGGGTTTTGTTGAAGAAGGGCGGCTAAAGGACTATTATGAAGACGGAATTGATGAAGTACGCTTTCGGTTTAATTTATAAATTATATATAAAAGGAGTGTTTATGCAGTTTATTAAAGTCGCGTCATTAAGTGCATTGCTGGTTGTGGTCGCTGCCTGTAGCAGTGAGCCGGAAGTGGAAGTCATTGATCTGGATAAAGTCCTGGATGTGACAATGAATACCATGGATCAAATGCAGGCCAAAACGGTTGCGCCCATCGCCGGTCAACCCGTGGATGATGCCACCAAACAAAAACAGTTGGATGAGTTCAATGCCCTGTTCACCCAGAATCTGAATAATGCCAAGATCTACAGCCAGCCATTGGCGACGGAAGTCAAACGTGACGGTTCGTTTGAAGGCTTTATCGATGCAAATCAGGATCTGAAACAGGACAGTAGCGAAGAAAAATTGTTTACCGTTGAAGTGGATAGCGAACGCAATCGTCTGATCGCCACCGATACCCAACAGGGTTACCGTCGTGATCATGGCTTCAGCATGAGTGGTCTGGCGGCGGGTATGTTGATTGGTCACCTGTTATCAAGACAGTCGGCAGCGGGTGTCCAACCCTCCAAGTTTGCCAATACACAAATGAGCCCCAAGGGTTACCATGCCTCTGCGGTTTCCAGTGCCAAGGCACGCGCAGGTTCCGGTAGTTTCAAAAGCGGCAAGTAAGTTACCATCCCAAATCACACCGGCGAGATCTTCCTCGCCGGTGTTGTTTTCTAAGTCATGCAGAACGAAAATAATCAAGCTGAACACCTAAGCCGCTTGGATAATTATCAAGAATTAAATCAGCGCCAGTTTGTTATGCTGCTGATGTCGATCATGGTAGTGGCTTTATGTGGCATCACCTACGAATTAATCATCGGTACAACCTCAACCTATCTGATTGGTAACAGTGTCTATCAGTTTTCACTGACGATAGGTTTTTTCATGTTTGCCATGGGTATCGGTTCCTATTTATCGAAATGGGTACTCAAACATTTATTAGAAAATTTTGTGCTGGTCGAGATTGTTGTGGCCCTGATCGGTGGTCTGTGTAGCATCACCTTGTTCCTGACGTATTCGGCCTTTAATGCCTTTTATAACCCGGTCATGTACACCTTCATAATCGTGATCGGCGCCTTGGTTGGTTTGGAAATTCCATTGCTGACACGCATCCTCAGCCAGAAGGAGATGATCCGCAAGAGCATTGCCAATGTCCTGTCACTGGATTATGTCGGTGCCTTAATTGGCTCTGTTGCTTTTCCGCTGCTGTTGTTGCCACAACTGGGTTTGATCCGCGCGACCTTTGTGATCGGCCTGATCAATATCTTAACGGCAATATTAAATATTCATTATTTCAAAGAGCATCTGGCGCGGCCACGGTTGATGCGTGCGCTTGCCTATGGGACATTGGTGATCCTGTTGGCACTCACTGTCTATGGCAGTTGGTTAACGCGTTATGCGGAACACCATTTATATATGGATCAAGTCATCTCCGAAGTGCAGACGCCTTATCAGCGCATCGTCTTCACCCAAAACAATGATTCCCATAATTACCGGATGTATATCGACGGCCACATTCAATTTTCGCAACGCGATGAACATCGTTATCATGAATCACTCGTGCATCCGGTGATGGGGTTACCGGGTCCACGTTATAAAATATTAATCCTGGGTGGTGGGGATGGATTGGCGGCGCGTGAAATTCTCAAATACCCGGAAGTGGAACTGATTCATTTAGTGGATATCGACCCGGCGATGACTAAATTCAGCAGTGAGTTTCCAGCGATGGTCAAGATGAATGCGGGCAGTCTGAGTAATCCCAAACTGACTGTTTACAATGTTGATGCCTTTAATTTTGTAAATCAGCCGGGAATACACTACGACCGCATTATCATCGACATGCCAGACCCGCACAGTGAAGTGCTGAGTAAACTCTATTCACGGGAATTTTATGTGATGATCAAACAGCGCCTGAACCCGCACGGTTACCTTGTCACCCAAAGTTCATCGCCATTTTTTACCCGCCGCACCTATTGGACTATTGCGCACACCCTGCAAGCCGCCGGATTGAACACCGCCAGTTATCACGTGGATGTGCCGTCGTTTGGTGTGTGGGGTTTTCATCTGGCTGCAATGAATGCCATCGATACCCAGCAATTTAAACTGGACGTGCCGACACGGTATCTGACACCCGCCACCTTTGCCGCCACCACGGTGTTTGCCAGCGACATGCTGCCCGTAACAACACCGACGGTCAACACTTTGCTCGAACCCAAACTGTATACGCTTTATCGCGAGGATTTGTTGGATAACGCAGCGCAATAATTCAGCCTGTCATTATTTTCTGACATTCAAAATCCACCAGAGGGGAGTGCCGTGTTAAAAATAAAGTTACATTGGCAAATATTTATCGCCATCGGTTTGGCAGTTATTGTTGCTGTGCTGGTCGATCCGCGCAGTGGTTGGGGCGAGGATCTGGTCGCAGTGCTGGATGTGATCGGCAAACTATTTATTAACGCCCTGAAGATGATCATCGTCCCGTTGATCGTCTCGTCCTTGATCGTCGGTGTGGCAGCGGCAGGTGGGACGCGCGGTCTGGGTAGACTCGCTGGCAAGACGGTGGTTTATTTCGCGATTACCACATTACTGGCGATCCTGGTTGGTCTGTTTTTCGTTAATGTATTATCCCCTGGTGTGGTTAACGGCGTCTCGGTTAAAGACCTCGTTGGTTTATCCACGGCCAATGTTGCCGAGCTTACCAGCAAAATTTCCGGACGCGATGCCTCCAGTCTGATCGATGTATTACTCAGTATATTTCCGCCGAATATTATTGCCGCAGCGACCAACAATGGCCAGATGTTAGGTGTTATTACGTTTAGCTTACTCTACGGCTTTTTTCTGACACGTATTCAAGAGGCCTACGCCGAGGCGCAATACAACTTCTGGCATGGTATGCAGGAGATCATGATGCGAATCATCGAACTCATCATGCGTGTTGCACCCCTTGGCGTGTTTGCACTGGTGGCGCATGTCTTATTGGGCATTGCGCCGGATCAATGGCAGGTCATTGTGCAGGCCCTGGGTTTATTTGCGTTGAGTGTGTTGGCCGGATTATTGGTACACATGCTGATCACGTTGCCGTTGCTGTTGTATTTTGTTGGCCGTGTTAATCCCTGGCGCCATTATCAAGCCATGCTGCCCGCCTTGGTAACCGCATTTTCCACCGCCTCTTCCTCGGCGACGTTGCCCGTAACCATGGAGTGTGTGCAAAAAAATGCCGGCGTGTCCGAACGTGTCAGCGCCTTTGTCGTACCGCTGGGTGCCACTGTCAACATGGATGGCACGGCCTTATATGAATGTGCCGCTGCGATGTTCATTGCCCAAGCCTATGGCGTGGAAATGACATTCAGCATGCAATTTTTAGTAGTGGTGCTGGCGTTGCTAACCTCCATCGGTGTGGCCGGAATACCCGCCGCGTCACTGGTGGCGATTTCAATTATTCTTACTGCTATTGGTCTGCCACTGGAGGGCATTGCCCTGTTATTCGCCGTGGATCGCCTGCTCGATATGTGCCGCACCAGCGTCAATGTCTTTGGTGATACCTGCGGCGCCGTGATCATCGCCAAAACAGAGGGTGAGGAAAATGTGTTGGTAGCTGCCAACGCGCGTGATCCGAATCCGTAGGGGCGGGTTCCA
>JAYSTO010000349.1:0-3661 GCA_043719675.1 Gammaproteobacteria bacterium
GCTATTTCGTGTTCCATTTGTTGAATTCCTTTTCAACCTCGTCCTGGCTAACCGTGCCTTCCGTTTTGGCGCGTTCGATGCCACGGGTAATTTTTTTCGCAACGTACAAATGGTACTGAACATCTTCCAGCGCACAATCGTCGGGAAGCTTGTCCAGCAGTGCCCTGACTTCGTTTTTTGCGGTGCGCATGAGTGTAACCTGCCTGCGATATTCATGCGGATAATCGAAAGTATAGACGAACCCGGTAACCGGGGATAGTACATCACGTCGGGCGGGCCATGCTTGCACCTCCTTGTGCCATTGGCTGAAAGGGCGGGTTTGGAACCCGCCCCTACATCGATCATTAGCAATTACTTTTTGGAATAGGTATGCCGGTTATTCCTGATCAAGATAGGTTTTTATTGTGTCTTGCAAACACTGTAACTGTTTTTCATCGGTAACGGCTTGCGCGGATTCGGTGGTGATGTAGAAAATATCTTCGGCACGTTCACCGAAGGTGGCGATCTTGGCATTGTGCAGGCGTACGTGGCAGTGCAGTAAAGCGCGGGCAACACGTGACAACAAGCCGGGTCGATCATAGGCAATCACTTGCAGCGCGGTGCGTGCGTGTTGGTTGTCGGGCCAGGATTGCACATCGGTCGGGAATTTAAATGCTTTGATGGTGCGCGATAAATGCCGGTTTGGTGCAGGCAGTGCATCATCGGGTGTGCGCAGACGTTGTTGTAATTGCTGTTGCAACTCGTGTACACGTGACGCATCGGTCAATGCCTTGCCATTGCCATCAAGTGCAATGTAGCTATCCAGGGTAAAGCCATCGCCGGTTGTTAAGATACGCGCATCGGCAATGGTCAATCCCCGTTGTTCCATAATGCCGGTGATGTGCGCGAACAAGTGCGGGTGATCACGGGTGTAAATGAAAATTTCGGTGCCACCGCGCCGCACGCCTTGACGGATCATTACCAGTGGCAAATCCGCTTCGCGGGTGGTGGCGATGGCGGCGGTATGCCAGGCAATTTCATCGGCAAAATGACGCAGAAAATATTCATCATCAAACCGCAACCAGGTGCTTTCCACCAAATTCGGCTTCATGCCCTGTGCTGTCAGGTTACTTTGCGCGACGGTTTTTGTTTCGCGGATCGTCTCGCTGGCCAACACGGGATTGTCCAGGCCGCGGCGCAATGCCCGTGCCGTGGAAAAATACAGATCACGCAACAGCGAATCTTTCCACGAGTTCCACACGTCCGGGCTGGTGGCGCGGATATCGGCCACGGTCAGCAGATACATATAATTTAATCGGTTTTGATCGCCCACCAACTGTGCAAAATCATGCACCACGGTGGTGTCACTGATGTCTTTGCGTTGCGCGGTGGAAGACATTAATAAATGGTTCAAGACCAGCCAGCCCACCAGATTGCTGTCGTATTCACTCAGGCCATGATGCCGGCAAAAAATAATCGCCTCTTCTTTGCCGAGTTTGGAGTGATCGCCGCCGCGGCCTTTGGCAATGTCATGAAACATCCCGGCCAGGGTCAACAATTCCTGTTTAGGGATTTTCTGGATGACCTCGCTGCACAGAGGAAATTCGTGCGCAAATTCTTTTACCGTAAAGCGCCGTAAATTGCGAATCACCATCAGGGTGTGTTCATCCACGGTGTAGACATGAAACAGATCGTGTTGCATTTGGCCGACGATGTTGCCGAAAATCGGTATGTAGGCGGCAAGTACCCCGTAGCGATTCATGCGCCGCAGTTCGTGCGTTACTCCCAAGGGTTGCCGCAGTATTTCGATAAACAGGCTGCGGCAGCGCAGATCATCGCGAAATTTCGCATCAATGAGATGGCGGTGTTGGCGAATTAACCGAATCGTGTTGGCGCGCACACCTTTGAGTTCGGGGTGTTGCGTCATTAATAAAAAGACTTCCAGCAGCGCAAAGGGGTATTTTTTAAAAACATAGGGTTGCACCGCCTCAAGAAAGCCATTCTGTGATTGAAAGCGGCTGTTGATCGGCGCCGGTTTCTTGTTGTTTTTTTTGTAGAGGATTTCTTCCTGGAACAGTTGCAGCAACATTTCGTTCAGGCGGCTTAATTCCATCACCGTTCGATAATATTGTTTCATGAATTTTTCGACGGCGCGGCTGTGCATGTCGTCTTGATAACCAAATTGTTTGGCGAGTTCGCGCTGGTAATCAAACAGCAGGCGGTCCTCGCGGCGCTGGGCCAGCAAGTGCAAGCCATAGCGAATCTGCCATAACAAGGCCTGACCTTCGTACTAGGTTGTATATTCGTGTTCATTTAAAAAATCATGCGTGACGAGGTCATGCAAATCATTGGCGTCAAAGTGGCGTTTGGCGACCCAGCCGATCATTTGAATGTCGCGCAAGCCACCCGGGCCTTCCTTGATATTGGGTTCCAGGTTATAGGCGGTGTCGTTAAATTTTTGATGACGCGTTAGTTGTTCCTGCCATTTGGCGGCAAAAAATTTATCGGAAGGCCAGAGTTTTTTGGGGCCGCATAATTTGCGCTGTTCTTCCAGTAAGGTGTTTTGGCCAACGATGAGCCGTGCCTCTTGCAGATTGGTCGCGACGGTAATATCGTTTTTCGCTTCGCGCACACACTCTTTGAGGGTGCGAACACTATGACCAACCGCCAGGCCGATATCCCACAAGAAGGTTAAAAAGGTACTGATCGGCTCTTGTAGTTTGCGCTGTTCTTTGCGTAATAAAATTAATATGTCGACATCGGAATGCGGGTGTAATTCACCCCGGCCATAACCACCCACCGCTACCAGCGCGATGTCCTGGCTGGTGGCCGGCAGGTATTGCCGCCATGCATACAGCAAAATTATATCGATTACCCGCGCATGTGCCGCCACCAGTTCGACGGCGCTATGTCCCTCGAGGAAACGTTGTTGCAGTACTGCCTGTGCGGATTTTAATGCGTGGCGAAAAAGGGGGAGCGGTTGTGGCGTGGTCGTAAGTTGTTGTTCAAAGCGGGAGACATCAAACAATTCAGGATCAAGGACGGTGTCAAGCAAAGGTCTCCTCCTTGCGACGGGTGAGAACCTCATGGCCAGTCTCGGTAACCAGGATCGTGTGTTCCCACTGTGCCGAGAGTGAGTGATCGCGGGTGACAACGGTCCACTCATCTTTCATTAATTTCACGTTGCGTTTACCGGCATTAACCATGGGTTCTATCGTAATCGTCATGCCCGGTTCCAGCACCATCAAGGTGCCGGGTGTGCCGTAATGTAATACTTGTGGGTCTTCATGAAATTGTTTGCCGATGCCATGGCCACAATATTCACGTACGATGGAGTAGTGGTGGGCCTCGGCATGTTGTTGGATCGCATGGCCGATGTCACCCAGGTGAATGCCGGGTTTTACCATGTCGATGCCGATGTGCAGGCATTCATACGTGACGCGCACCAGCCGTTGTGCCAGTACCGATGGTGTCCCGACAAAAAACATTTTGCTGGTGTCACCGTGATAACCGTCTTTGAGCACGGTGATATCGATGTTTATCAGATCACCGGACTTCAGCCGTTTTTCATTGGGGATGCCATGACAGACGACATGATTGACCGAGGTGCAAATCGATTTTGGAAAGCCGTGGTAATTCAGCGGCGCCGGGATGGCGTTTTGCATATTGACGATGTAATCGT
>JAYSTO010000350.1:0-8623 GCA_043719675.1 Gammaproteobacteria bacterium
AGCAGTAAAATTGACCCTGTATAATATAGGGAAGTTTCTGCGTACCACTGCCGATGCAGTCCTGCCTGGCTGCGGTCTATCTCTGAGTGGAGTCACGACGCGCAATCAGCCGGACGTTATCATAGACACCATATTTCATTAAGGAACAAGCAACATGCGGTTTCTGCCCATTTTTATGAATATTCGCGACAAGTCTTGCTTGGTAATCGGTGGAGGTCAGGTTGCGGCACGCAAGGTTTACCTGCTGCATCGCGCAGGAGCCCGTATTACCCTGATTTCTCCCGCACTCTGTGATGAGCTCGCCCGTTGGGCACACTCGGGTGATGTGACCTATATTGGCCGTTCATTTGAACCGGCAGATATTAGCAATCAGGCCGTCATTATTGCCGCAACCAACAATACTTCAGTCAACACACAGGTAGCTGCCCTGGCACAGGCACGTGGTATACCCGTGAATGTGGTGGACAACCCTGATGCAGGCTCCTTCATCATGCCATCGATCATTGACCGTTCGCCTGTCCAGGTTGCGATCTCAACCGGCGGTGCTTCTCCTGTTCTGGCGCGTTTATTGAGGGCGCGTTTGGAAACCTTTATCCCGGCCGCCTATGGGCGGCTGGCCGATCTCCTGGAACGGTTCCGCGCCAAGGTTAAACAGCGTTTCGGTGGGAGTGACGATATCCGGCGGTTTTGGGAAGAGATCATTGAAGGCCCCGTTGCCGATATGCTGATTGCGGGTAAGGATGAGGCGGCACAACAAGCCTTGGAGAAGGCTATCGCCGATGCCAAACCGCCTCGCGCCCACGGTGAGGTATTTTTGGTCGGCGCCGGGCCGGGGGATCCGGATTTATTAACCTTTCGTGCCCTGCGGTTGATGCAGCGGGCCGATGTGGTGGTGTATGACCGGCTCGTCTCGGCCCCCATTCTGGATTTGGTACGGCGCGATGCCGAGTTCATTTACGCAGGTAAGGAACGAGACAAGCATACCCTGCCACAGGAAGGTATTAATGCCTTGTTGGTGCGTTTGGCCAAGGAGGGCAAAAAGGTATTGCGGCTCAAAGGCGGCGATCCCTTTATTTTCGGCCGTGGTGGGGAGGAAATTGAAACCCTGATGGGCGAAAGTATTCCGTTTCAGGTGGTGCCGGGTATTACCGCCGCTGCCGGTTGTGCCGCCTATGCGGGAATTCCACTGACGCACCGCGATTACGTGCAGTCCTGTCAGTTTGTCACCGGCCATTTAAAAGACGGCTCCGTCAATCTTAACTGGACCTCGTTGGCGCAACCCAACCAGACCGTGGTGTTTTACATGGGACTGCATGCGGTGGCAGAAATCTGCCAACAATTGATCGCGCATGGTATGTCGGCAGCCATGCCAGCGGCCCTGATCGAGCAGGGGACGACCCAAAATCAACGTGTGCACCTGGGCGATTTAACGACGTTACCCACGATCGTGCAGCAACGCGACATCAAGCCACCGACATTGATCATCGTCGGTGAAGTGGTCAAGTTGCACCATAAACTCAAATGGTTCGAACCCTCCGGCGAAGCAACGGTAGCCTATCCCACTGCCGGGCACTGATTAACGTGAGGTCATCGAAAGTGCTGTCATAGGCTCTAACGGTGCCAGGGCAAAGCCTTGTCCATAATCCACGCCCATGGCACGCAGACGTTCAATCAACATTTTATCTTCCACGTATTCCGCAATGGTGATCAGATGCATCTGGTGCGCGATACGATTAATTGCATCAACGATAGAATAATTAATCGGGCTGGTCATCATTGCACTGATGAGGTTGCCGTCAATCTTGATGTAATCTACCGGCAAAGTCGTAAGATAACCGAAAGAACTCAGGCCGCTACCGAAATCATCCAGTGCAAATTGGCAACCCAGGTCACGAAACGTTTTCATAAAGGCAATCGCACGTGCGAGATTTGAAATGGCAGCAGTTTCCGTAATCTCAAATGTGATTAGTGAAGGACTGATCTTACTTTGGATCAATTTTTCATGTACAAACTCATGGAAATCTTCCTGACCAAGAGATTGGCCGGATAAATTGATGTTGAAGCGTGGTGCATTATCCACTGGTTGTTCATGAATGGCTTTATCACGCAGGGTGGCCAAGGTGTTTTCAATAACCCAACGATCGATTTGTGGCATCAGATTGTATCGTTCTGCCGTGGTGAGAAACACTTCTGGGCTATAGAGATTGTCGCCGTTGCGCAAACGTAATAAAACCTCGTAATGATTGGCTTTTGGGATACCTGCCTGCAAGGGGATAATACGTTGTACATAAAGCTCAAAGGTTTTATTCTGCAGCGATTCTTTGATGCGGTAGAACCATTGCATTTCACCCCGTCGCTTAAAGAGTTCATTGTCTGTCGACGTATAGATGTGAATTCGGTTGCGCCCTTGTTCCTTTGCAACATAACAAGCTGAATCAGCGGCGATAAGTACATCGGTTAGTGACAGCTGTGTTGTATTTAATGTTACCAGTCCGATGCTGGCGCCAACTTGCTGTCGGCGTTCACCCCAGATAAAAACAAAGTGGCTCAGGGCCTCAAGGATATTTTCAGCCACCGCCTTGGCTTTATCGCCCGGGCAATCCTTTATAATTACGCCAAACTCATCACCACCCAACCGCGCTAAAATATCCTGGCTGCGGATCTTGCCTTTAATCAGCTGGGCCAATTGGCGTAACAATTCATCACCCGCCACATGTCCGCAGGTATCGTTAACAATCTTAAATTGATCCAGATCGATATAACAAAGCACATGTACAGCATTCAGCTGGTGAATTTCCTGCAAGCTGATCTCAAGTTGATTTTCGAATTCACGGCGGTTAACTAAACCCGTTAAGTCATCATGGGATGCTTGATAAACCAGACGCTCTGCCATGGCGTGCAAGGATGTAAAGTCATCAAAGATCAATACGGCACCGATTGCATTTTGTTGCTGGTCACGAATCGTAGTTGCCGTATCGCGAATGACAATTTCATCACCTTCCCGGCGAATCAGGCGCAATAGCGCGTCGTGACGGATTACTGTACCAAATTCGATGCATGATAAGATCGGGTAGTCAAAGGCTTGCCTTGTATGAGCATTTACCGTGCGGAAGATGTCATTTAGATGATTGCCAATGGCTTCCTCAGCAGTAAATCCAGTGAGCTTTGCCGCAGCCGGGTTAAGGTAGGTAATGACACCCAGAGTGTCAGTGGTAATAACACCTTCACCCAGTGACTCAAGGGTGGTCAGCGCCTTGGATTTTTCAATAAAAAGTAAATGCTCCGCTTGTTTACGCTCAAGGTTACGTGCGCGCTCAAGCGCGGTGGCCATGTTATTAATATGTTTCTGTAACTGGCCTATTTCGCCGCCTGCATCTTCACTGAGCCGCTGATTAAGCTGCCCATCAGCAATTTTGGCGACACTGTTGGCGATATTCGCCAGTGGGGAGATCAGCGTCTGCGCTAAATAATAGGCAAATATTGCGGTGATGATGACAGCAATAAGCGTGAAGACAAGGCCTTGAAATAGTAATAATAATTTTTGCTGTTGCGCAAAACGTGACGTGCCGGTAATAATAACAAAACCAATGGATTCAGGGGTGTTCGTCAAATTAAATGCAGGTTTTACCTCTTGCTCATAATCTTGCACCTCAATGGCGACGGGTGAAATAGGTTTTTTAATGATGATAAGATTGCTTTCCTGCGTGACATTGTTTTTTGCGTAATGTTTCTCCGTACCAACAGAAATACTTTGCGCGAGCAGGTGTTCTTTTTTGTCAACAATCTGGATGCGCACGATATTTTTTTCTGTTGCATAGGCGTCGATCAGTTGTTGCAAAGCACGCTGATTTTTTGATAACACATCAAACTCACCGGCACTACTTATCATATTCGCCGCATTATGCAGCGTGTTATTTAAAGAGGCATCAATATCGTTGGCGCGTTGCCAAATATAACCGGCTGACAAGAGGCACGTTGTGATTGTCAATGGCAAGAGGCTGATTAAGAGCGCCTTGGCTTTAATTGTCATATTTGTCATTGTTATATACGTTCAAGTTGATCATGCAAGTACTGGACGGCCGGGATTTTAATACCCAGTGATTCCACCACCGCTGAATTAATGCCGATTGTATAGTATTTAGGTTGCGCCTCCGGCGGCCAATGAATGCCGGGTTGTGCTTGGCTCTCCGCAATGAGTTCAATGCACTGTCGGGCGAATTGTTCGGGCGTGGTATAGATACCCAGTGAGGCACCCGCATCAATAAATGATTGTGAATAGGCAAAAATGGGGACGCCATATTTATAAGTTGCCAGCAATATTGGCCGTGCAGTATTTCTATTGTAGATGCTTGGATCGGGCAGGGCTAAGACAATATCACTGTCCGGTAATTTCTGGGTTAGTTGACCGATGAGAGACTCGTCTGAAATAATTTTCAAGTAGTTTAATTTCATTCCAAGCTGATGACTGATTCGTGAAAGTTGTGCAGTCATTGGCGTAGAGTGTGGACTATTAATCACCAGGATATTTTTATGTTGCGGGAGTGCAAGACGTAATAGTTGTAATTGACGTTCTATTGGTTGATCCAGCAGAATGACACTGCATATGCCGGATTGGCAACGAATTTTACTGGTCTTTATATGTGACTCGTTTAGTGAAGCCGGAATAAGGGCCATCAACTGGGGTTTTTTGCTGCCGAGTCCGGCTAACAACTGACTGGCACGGACGCCGGCTGCGATAAAATAATCAATTTTTGTCGCGGTAGACGATGTATTAATGGAAAACTCGTCTGCTGTTACAACCTGTATTTCAGTTTGTACTTTTAATAACTTGACTTGCTCACGCATAGCCTGGGCAAACTGAGCATAGACAGGTTCGGTACTGCTCTGAATAAGTAAAATACGTTGTTGTGCGAGGGTGGTACCGGTAACGAGGAACAAGGATAAAATCAGGCCACTAGTGGTTTTGCAGTGATGGCGAAAAAACTGTGGGAAGGCGGTTGCCACGTTAATTAAAATTCTATTTTATAGGATAAATACGCACGGCGATCAATAACATTGTTCAAGCGTGAGAAATACGTTTCATCCAACAGATTTTGCACGATGATTGCCACAGTATGCTGCTGCTTGCTGATTCGGAGGCGTTTGGCAACGCGGGCATCAACACGGGTAGAGGCGGGCATCAGTGCCGGATCAGCGCTTTTGCGCGCCAAGGGTGCCATCTGACTGCGCTGATAAACCCCCGTGCTGACTTGATAGCCGTTATCAAAATGATATGAACCAAGTAATGTTAACGAGTTGACTGGCGCTGCTTGTGCATAGTCGGCACGAATATTGGCAGAATCAATTTCAATGTGCGATACACCCACATGTAAAAGTGCCCGATGATCGGGGCGCCAGTCAAATTGAAATTCTGCGCCGCGAATCAAAGCGTCATCCAGATTGGCAAAATAAGCCGCTTCATTATTGATGTCAGGGTAGGGGGTAATGGTTGTGTCGGCAATGAGGCCTTTTACATCTTCGTAAAAAAGACGAAGATCATAGTGAAAGCTGTTTCCTGCACGATTCCCGATAATACCGAGATCATAAGCAGTGACGCGTTCACTACCAACGGTACCGTTATTAAAAAACACTTGGTCGTAAACAGGGTTTGTGATCCGTGCATCAGGGAATGCCTCGAGCATAACAGGTGTACGGGTCGCTTGCGAAATCGTTAGTCGCATTGTGTCAGTGCTGGTGATACTCGTATTATAGGATAGCCGTGGTGAATATTCTGTCTCTGTTATGTTGTTGCTTTCGATCATTAAACCAAGGTTAACCAAATGATTTTTAGCGATTTGGTATTCTACCTGGCCAAACAGCCGTTTAAAACGGCTATCGATTGGTTCCGTGGTGGCGAAATATAATTCGCTATTAACACGATCAAGACGATAACTTAATCCGCACACATAACGCAAAAGATCATTCGGTTTTCCGGTTTTTTGTATCTCGATATCGAACCGTTCCGAACGAGTACCTTCATCAAACGTAATAGGAAAATCCGTGCGTGTATATCTGCTGTTGTCTTGCAATAAATTATGATAAATTTGCAAATGGAATGCGTCATCCGACGACGAGGTGTGTTCCCAGCGAATTTGCTGAAATTGGCTGGTTACCGTGCGGAGGTGATTGGGTATCTCGGCGTCGATAGCGTTATCTTCCTCGCGGGGACCTTCGTTATAACCGGCTTGAAAACTGATGTCATTATGTTTATTAAATTGATAGTCCAGGCGGGTGTTAAACAGGCGTACGATCTTGCCGTCGTACCGATCATCAAAACCGGTATCCTGCCGATAGGCAACATTTACACGATAATCCAGATTGCCACTGGTGTCACCGTGACGCAGAAACACCTCACGTAATTGGTTTGTCCCGATGTTTGTCTTGGCCGAGGTCCCGTGATCCAGTACGGCATGGCGGGTGATGATATTAATGACACCTAGAAATGAATTCGAACCATAGGTGACGGCATTCGGCCCACGGATCACTTCGATGCGTTCAATGTCATCCAGTGTGATTGGTAGCTCGGTCCATGGCACCCCGCCAAAGATGGGTGTGTAAACCGAGCGGCCATCGATCAGTATTTGTTGTTGTCGTACGTAGCGACCCGCTAACAAGTGATAACCGGCGGCCTGAATATGGCCACTGTCATATTCGACAAAAAAACCCGGTACCAGACGCAGCAGATCCGGTATTTCGGTAAAGCCGGATGCCTCGATCATCTCACGATCAATCACCGTGATGGCGACGGGTGCATCCTTGGCGGTTTGTTTCAGGCGTGAGGCGGATAAAACAATAGGCATATCTGTTGCGAAATAATCCGTTTCTGATACAGCAGCCTGGGTTTGCGCTTGTACTGGGTGAAAGGTACTCCAGCACGCGAGTAACAACGAGGCCATAGCAAAGTACGGCGTGTTTACGCGACATATAATAGGTGCGAGTCGCTGGCGTTTTGGCATCGTTTTGGGTTCAAACATGTGGCGATATAGTAAACATTTTATCAGGGTGGGGCAAAGGTTTTCGTTATGGAATGCATGCGCTACCAGGATAATGAGGTTGACTTTATCACTGTCGGCGCGATGTTATGGTGTTGCCTATTGCAGCGGAATAATCGTAAATGCATAGAAAAAAGCGTGCACCATTGATATCAGGCTGAAAAGGACTGGCAACCATTTTACCTTGGCCTATTGCTGCAACTTCATGAGATAATATGCGCAGGCAATCCCCGAAAATTGAAGCATGAACCATTTTATCCGTCACACCCAGACACCGCCGCGTGATCGCCGTGATCTTGCCAACCTACAGCGCATGTTCCCCTTCATTTGGGAATACCGCGGACGCGTACTCTTTGCCCTATCTTGCCTGGTTATCGCCAAAGTAACCACCGTTGGTGTGCCCTTTGTCCTTAAACACATTGTAGATGGTCTGGCTTTACCAGCAGGCCAACTCCTTATATTGCCATTGGCTTTATTAATGGCATATGGCGCATTAAAACTGGTCGGCAGTCTGTTTAACGAATTGCGTGATGCGGTTTTCGCTAAAGTCCGCTACCGCGCGATGCGCCGTGTCTCTGATGCGGTGCTGGAGCATTTGCATCGATTATCATTATGTTACCATTTGGAACGGCAAACCGGCGGGATTTCACGGGATTTGGAACGCGGTGCAAGCAGTGTCAGTACTATCCTCAATTATATGGTATTTAATATTTTACCCAGCATCGCTGAATTTATTCTGGTGGCGATCATTTTACTCGGCAGTTATGAATCACGATTTACTCTTGCAGTACTGGCGACCGTGGTGTTGTATTTCATTTTCACCTTTTGGGTAACAGAATGGCGTATGCATTTTCGGCATGAAATGAATGCATTTGATTCCAAGGCCAACGGTCAGGCGATCGATAGCTTACTTAATTATGAAACCGTCAAGTATTTCAACAATGAACGACTCGAGTTACAGCGTTATGATGCGACCATGCGCGATTGGGAGACGATGGCGGTCAAAACGCAAACATCAATGGCATTGTTGAACTTTGGCCAGGCGTCCATTATTGCCATTGGCGTCACGGTCATCATGGTGTTCGCCGGGCAAGGTGTGGTGTCCGGCCAGATGAGCTTGGGTGATTTGGTGCTGGTGAATACCCTGATGTTGCAATTATTTATTCCCTTGGGTTTTCTTGGGATCGTCTATCGGCAATTGAAATATGCCTTGGCCGACATGGACAAGTTATTTGCATTATTGGATCGTGCGCCGGATATCCGTGATCACGCCCAGGCAAAAGAATTACAAATCACACAAGGTCATGTCCGGTTCGAGAATGTTGTTTTCTCCTATCAACCGGAACGGCAAATTCTCCGCCAGATTTCAATTGAAATTCGTCCCGGCGAAAAGGTTGCCGTGGTCGGCCCCTCGGGCGCAGGTAAATCGACACTGGCGCGGTTATTGTTCCGTTTTTATGAACTGCAATCCGGGCAGATTTTGATTGACGGGCAAAACCTCGCTGAGGTCACCCAGGATAGTCTGCGTAAAGCTATTGGCATTGTCCCGCAAGATACTGTGTTGTTTAACGATACGATTTATTACAACATTC
>JAYSTO010000036.1:0-7775 GCA_043719675.1 Gammaproteobacteria bacterium
TAATGAGGTCAAGGTCTTCCTGAATATGCTCCATGCGCGACAGGCCCAACACCGCCAGCGCGACCATCAACGCCAGCACCAGGGCAAAGCCCAGGCCCAGGCGTAAACCGATTTTCATATTTGCCAATGACATACAATTACTCTCCTGTTTCTAAATTTCCAATTTAACGGCGCGCTGTTGTGCGGTACCGTTACCCGTTATTACCTGCGAACCATCGTGCTCCGCTTATTTCCTGCACTGCTACTTCAAAACACCACTACTACGAATGGCACTTAGTTAAGGCCGCTACCAAACCAATTCTCTGCTTGTGCCCCTAACACTCCACATTCCGTCATTCCCGCGAAAGCGGGAATGACGGAAAATCTGGACAATGGCCTTAACTAAGTGCCATTCACCACTACTACCTTTACCTGAGCAACCGCGTAAACCCGGCGAATACCGTGGAATCCGCGCTTGCATTATTCAGCCCCCACGCTGTACCGATATCCAGCACCGTGTTAGCTGAAAGTGTGTACGACACTGCCGCCAGAAATTGCCGGGTCGAGGCAGCACCTTCGCGCCACGTACCGGCGAGTTCTAGCGCCGCACCCCAGGCACCGGCAAGTTCATGCGCTGCACCCAGCGCCCAACTGTATTCCTGACGCGCCAGTCCACTCTCCTGCAAACCCAGGCGGGTCACGCCCAGATTAATATCGATGGCGTACTCCGCGACGGCGATACTGTATATACCGTTGAGTATCCAATCTGCTTTATCCGTTCCCAATCCGGTGGACGCCGTGGGAAATTTACGGGTTGCTTCCAAACCCCAGGCCGTGGATTCGTTGTATGGAAACTTGAATTTGGCGGTGAGCGTGGTGTCGCCGTTACCGCGCAATGTGTCACCGGCGTCATCGGTCACTGACAAGGCCGCCTCGCCACCCACTAACAAACCAAAACGATCACTGAAGGCGTATTTCAGCAACCACGGCAGACTCGATTGTTTTGCCGCCTCGCTGCTGCCCGTGCTGCGTTGCCAGCCTGCCTCTACTTCAAAAAAACCCGCTGCGGATAAATCGGCGGGATTAGACACCGTCGGCCGGTACGGCGTGGCAGTAACACCTTCCGCATCGGCGGCGAACACGGGTAACAGTGCCAACATCAAGAGCACGCCACCGCTGCATTGCCAGCGGACGAGCCGTGTCGCGCCGGTATTGCCGGTTATCGTTGCCGTCAGCACAGTGTCCATCATGAATCCTTTGTTCTGATCACGCCGCTGCAACAGCACTGACTTGCGCCAGCTCATCAACGCTTAATAACTTGTCGATATCCAGCACGATCACCATGCGTTCGTTCACCGTCGCCAGACCACTGATGAAATCGGTGTTCACCGCGATGCCGAAATCCGGGGTGGCTTTAATGTCCTTGCTGGCCACGTCCAATACATCGGATACGCTGTCAACCACAATGCCAAACACCCGGTTGCCTTTGGGCGTTTGGATCGACAAGACGATGATCACCGTCACTGGGTTGTATTCCACCTTGTCCAGATGAAAGCGCATCCGCATGTCGATAATCGGCACGATGGTGCCGCGTAAATTGAGTACGCCGAGCATGTGTGCGGGCGCATTGGGCACACGCGTGACCTGGTGCCAGCCGCGAATCTCCTGCACACGCAGAATGTCCACGCCGTAATCTTCCTTGCCGAGCGTGAACGTGAGGTACTGCATCAGGCCCGCCGTGGTAAAGGCGTCGCCCGCCCCGCTGGTGTCTTGCTTGATTGCTGCTGCTTCCATAGTTTCTCCTTTGCGTCTGTGATGACGTTGTTACGCCGCTTGGCGTTGATGTGCTATACGAATCAGTCCGGGAATATCCAGGATCAGGGCAACCGCACCATCGCCCAGAATCGTTGCGCCGGAAACACCTTCCACCCGCTGGTAATTGGTTTCCAGTGATTTGATCACTACTTGTTGCTGGCCGAGCAATTCGTCGACGAACAATCCGGCGCGCTTGCCGTCGCCCTCGACGATCACCAGCAAACCGGCGTGAATATCGCGGTGGCGCGGTTTGGCGCCGAATAATTCATGCAGGCGCAACACCGGCAGGTATTCATCACGGAAATGAAACACCTCGCCGCGTCCCGCGACTAAATTGACCTGACCTTGTTTTACCTGTGTTGACACAATGATCGACACCAACGGTACGATATAAAATTCCTTGCCAACCGCCGCCGACTGGCCATCGACAATGGCGAGTGTCAATGGCAGACGAATAGTGAAACGCGAACCGCGCCCGGCTTCGGAGTGAATCTCCACGCCGCCGCCGAGCGAGGAAATATTCTTCCGCACCACGTCCATGCCGACGCCACGCCCGGACAGATCGCTGACCTGATCCACGGTGGAAAAACCGGGTAGAAAAATCAATTCATGGATCTGTTCATCACTCAGCTGGTCCGATTCTTTGATCAAACCGCGTTCAATGGCCTTTTTCACTATCTTTTGCTTGTTGAGTCCCGCACCGTCGTCGCTGATCTCGATGATCACGTTGCCACCTTTGTGGCAGGCCGACAGCAACAAGGTGCCAGTTTCCGGTTTGCCGCAGGCACGGCGGACTTCCGGTGTTTCAATGCCGTGATCCATCGAGTTGCGCACCAGATGTACCAGCGGATCAACAATTTTTTCCAGCACGGTCTTATCGAGTTCGGTGCCTTCACCGGACATCTTCAGTTCCACTTTTTTACCCAGCTTTTGACTGACGTCATGCACCAGCCGTGGAAAACGGTTAAAGGCAACGTTGATCGGCAACATGCGAATGCGCATCACCGATTCCTGTAATTCACGGGTGTTACGCTCCAGATCCCCCAGTGCACGTTTTAGCAAATCCAGCTTGTTGGCTTCAAAGTGCTCGCCGATCTGCTGGAGAATGTTTTGATTGATCACCAGTTCGCCGACCATATTGATCAGCATATCGACCTTGGAAATATCAACCCGGATCGAAACACTTTCCGCACCAGCCGCGCGGCGTTCGTCGCTGCTGCGCCGATCGCCGCCTTGCCGTGTTAGCGTTGCTTCATCAACTTGCGCCACCAGTGGTTCAATGGTTACCTCCGCGTCGCCTTCCACCCAGGCAAACACTTCGCTGATTTCTTTTTTGCTACTGGTAGTATTGAGTGTCAACAACCAGCCAAGGTAACTGATTTCCGGATCGAAACTATTAAACGCGGGCAACGCGGAATAATCCACTTCAATCTGCATCTCACCCAACTGCGCCAGCTCGCGCAAAATCCGCAAGGGATCATTGCCCGACATAAATAATTGTGGTTTGGGACGGAAACGAATCCGCCAGCCGCTGACCGTTGTCGTTTTCTCGGCGGTGGCAACCGTGGCCGGTGTTACGGTGGTGCCAAGCAAGGTCTCTAATTGTTGCTGCGTGACACTGACCTGGGTCGTATTGATGACTTGTTTGCCACGCACCGCCGTGAGCATGTCACGTAATACATCCACGGATTCCAGCAATAAATTCACTGCCTGCGGCGTGACGTCGCGTTGACCCTCACGCATTTCGTTCAGCAGCGTTTCCAATACGTGGGTGAATTTAGCGACGTCGTTGAAGCCGAAGGTCCCGCTGCCGCCCTTGATCGAATGCGCGGCGCGGAAAATGGTGTTAATCATCTCCGCATCCGCATTACCGGCTTGTAACTCCAGCAAATTACTTTCCATTGCATCCAATCCTTCAAAGGATTCTTCGAAGAAGGTTTGGTGAAACTGTTCCATATTGATGCTCATGGCATTCCTTGCGGGGCTGGTTAGCCGAGAACTTTTTTAACGGTGGCGAGTAACTGCTCGGGATTAAACGGTTTGACGATCCATCCGGTCGCACCGGCGGATTTTCCTTCCTGTTTCTTGCCGTCGGTGCTTTCCGTGGTCAACATCAGGATCGGGGTAAATTTGTAATCCGGCAACGTCCGTAATTCCTTGATCAAGGTAATACCGTCCATGACAGGCATGTTGACGTCGGAAATCACTAAATTGAATTTCCCACTCTTGGCCTTGTCCAGACCTTGCTTGCCATCTGCGGCTTCGTCCACATCATATCCTGCCCCTTTCAGGGTGAAGGCAACCATTTGCCGCATGGATGCCGAATCATCCACGATGAGTAGTTTCATTCCCATATGCGAACCTATCCTTGTTAAATTTTTGTAACCTCAAATTGTAAACACTCTGCAACACCAAACAGCTGCGCCGCATGACGAAGCGCAGGCGATGTCCCCTGCCAATGAACAGTAAAATTCTGCCGTTGTGCCTCACGAAAAAAACTCACCAGCAATTGCAGACCCGCACCATCGACACGCTGTAAATTTTCGCCGTTTAATGCTAGCGCTTCTGCACCGATGCTCGATTTGACCAGTTGCTCATAAAAAGATCGGGCAACTGAAATATCGAGTGTTTCACCACAATCCACGGTTTCCATGTTTTACTTGCTTCCCATTACTAAAATTCTGGTTTAAACCCTTAAAATATCGATGTTGCTATACCAGCGTGATTATTCGAAATTCTTAGCGGCATCGGATCAGCTTTCTTTAGTACGGTTGGATGATGAAAAGCGCATTTCAGTGTTCTGTTCTTATTACTGAGTCACGTGGAAAGGATACCCTTCAACCAAGACCGTCAGCAGCAGGGATGCTGCTGCCGAGCCTACACGGATGTATTTACGGCGTGTCTTGGTTGAAGGGTATCCTTTCCATGTGACGCGTTAGTATTTAAGCGTATAGATCCACCAGCCCAGCGCCATAACGCGGCACGAGTGGCGATACCACGTGTGTTATGGCGTCGTTATCTTCAGCATGGCCATCCCCACCACCGTGTCCCGGTGTTTGCGCACCGCCGTTTTGCGCGTGCTGTTGCGACAGGGATTGATGTGACACATTGACGTTGACATCGCCCAGCGACAAACCAGCCTGACCAAACATGTCACGCAGGCGTGGCAACGCGGCTTCAACCGCGTCACACACTTGGGCGTGAGGTGAACTGAAGGTGATGTTGGTTTGATTGTTATTGACTTGCACACGCACTTCCAGCATGCCTAAATCGGGCGGCGTCAGGCGCAAATCCGCGTGCTGGGTATGTTGTTGCACCATCCATTTGATGCTCTCGCCCAGATTGTTGCTCCAATTGGGGTGCGTGATCGGCACCGCAATATTGCCAACCGCCGCTTCGGCGCGTGCGGTGGCCGTATACGGTGTAACGATGTTTGTCCCTGTCTGAGTAATACCGGGTTCTTGCGTGAGCGCGGCTAACAGATTGTCATCTGCCGCTCCCGGTAGTTGTTGCCCCTCCACGACGGTTGACATTCCCGCGTTACGTTGCGCTGTGGCCAGCTGCAATTGGGCAGGTAAAATATTTTCCCAGGTCGTTGCGCCGTTGCTTGGTAACAGTGGTTTTATCAATGCCTGTTGATCGGCAAGTTGCATTGCAGTGTTGATATTCGTCGCCTGGACAGGTTTACCGATCAGCGTTTGATTACCATCGCCACCCATCAGCATGGCGGATGCGCCATTTTCATCGCCGACAGCCACCATACCCGACCAGGCAACAACGGGGGTTGCCCCCGGCAATATTTTGCCGCCGATGCTATCGTTAACACTGGCGGAAAGTTCGGGTAATGCGGATGTAGTAATCAATCCTGGTGCTGTGCCCGCTTGCCTGTTTGCAGGGTCGGTAATGGTTTGGTTGACCAACCCCGGCGGCAGTGCGCCTTGCATAAAATCGGCTAACACTGCGGAGAAACCGCCCTCAGGCGCCTGCGCCTCTTGATCAGTCGTATCAAGCGCTGTAGACGAGGTAACGCTATTTTGTGGCGCCGCTTGGATTGACCCGGCAATGGACGGAATCGATGTGGACATGTCGCTTTCACCTTTTACAATATATTCGTATCCTGTAGGTAGCAAGCGTCATGCCAGTAATATTTAATCGGTATCCTTGCCTGGTGATGTACGCTGCGCGTGTTCGTCCTGCGCACGCTGTTCCTTGCGCTGTTCTTCGTGTTGTTCATGACCAACCGCGCGTTCCACTGTCTTGTCATAAATCTGCGTCGTGGTGTGGGTCTGCTGCCATTGATGTTTTTTTTGCGCACAGTCCCCTTCGGCGGCAACCACGGTGCCTTGTTGCTGCGTGATCGCCTGATCCAACTGACCGATAAACCGCCGATACATTTGCATAGTCGATCCTGTCATGCCACTTTGACCATTTTTCTGCAATTGTGAATGATAATCCACACGGAACTGATGCAGTTCCTCGAGCCTGGATTGTTGTGAGACTAAATTAGTTTTGGATTTACCCAACACCCCCGCGGCCTGTTCTTCTTTTTTGCTCGCCAGGCGTTGCAATAATTTAAACCGATCGGATTTTTTCCTAACCACGTTTTGCTCCGCTTACGACGGGTGATTTTGTCATGCCCTCTGGGGTGTTTGCTTTTTTGGTGTCAGCAAACAATTGCTGCAAGGCATTCAGGCTTGCCCGCCATTCCATCGGTTTTCCCATGTCTTGTTGCAGGAACGACATCAGCTGCGGATATAAATTAATGGCTTGATCAATACGCGTGTCCGTGCCAAACGTATAGGCGCCCACATTAATTAAATCACGGTTTTGCTGATATATCGAATAGTTGTGACGAAAGGCCTGCGCCAGCTTGTTATGCTCACTATCGACAATCTCGATCATCGCGCGACTGATGGAGTGTTCAATATCTATGGCTGGATAATGGCCGGACTCGGCCAATTCACGCGACAACACAATGTGTCCATCCAGAATCGCCCGCGCGGCATCGGCAATAGGGTCCTGTGGATCATCGCCCTCCGTTAATACCGTATAAAATGCCGTGATCGATCCGGAACCTACATCACCATTGCCTGCGCGTTCAACCAACTGCGGCATGCGTGCAAATACCGAGGGTGGATAACCTTTGGTGGCAGGCGGTTCACCGATGGCCAAGGCAATTTCACGTTGTGCCTGGGCAAAACGGGTTAATGAATCCATCAGGAGTAAGACGTGTTTACCTTGATCGCGAAAATACTCTGCAATCGCGGTGGCCATCACCGCGCCATGAATGCGCATCACCGGCGTGTAATCCGCTGGCACGGCGATCACCACCGCACGCGCCATGCCTTCTTTTCCCAAAATACGATCAATAAATTCTTTTACCTCGCGGCCACGCTCACCAATCAGCGCAACGACAATCACATCCGCCGTGGTGTATTTGGTCATCATGCCGAGCAATACACTCTTGCCCACACCACTGCCAGCGAATAAACCCATGCGTTGCCCGCGGCCCACCGTCAGCAATGCATTGATGCTGCGCACACCCACATCCAAGGGTTTTGAAATGGGTTGCCGTTGCAGTGGATTGATGGGACGGCCGGTTAATGGCACATGCCCCGGATTCTTGAGCGGGCCTTTACCATCCAATGGCCGTCCGGTGCCATCCAATACGCGACCCAATAACATGTCGCCCACCGGCGCCTCATACACCCGATCAGTGGGAATGACCCGCGCGTTTGGCCGGACACCCTGTACGGTATCAATCGGCATTAAAAACAATCGTTCCCCGGCAAAGCCCACCACCTCCGCTTCAATCTCAGCACTGCCGGGACTATCCACCACACACCGTGCGCCAATCGCCGCATGACAACCCACGGCTTCCAGCGTTAGTCCCACCATGCGATTAAGCTGCCCTTCGACCACCATGCCGGGTGGTTCTGCCAGGCGCGTGTTGTGCTCGCTCAGCAATGACAACCACTTAT
>JAYSTO010000351.1:0-8622 GCA_043719675.1 Gammaproteobacteria bacterium
GAGGCCAGCTTCACCCGCATGCCGATCAATGGTTCAATGTTGAGTTTGCGGCTCTCCTCGATCACCAGTTCCAGTTCCGAGGGTTTTTCCACCACAATAAATACCTGATGACCCATGACCTTGCCGATCAAGGCGAGACGGATGTATTCGCGATCCTTGTAACCGTTACAGACGATCACGCCACCTTGTTGGTCCATCAAGGCCATCACCACCATTAATTCCGGTTTACTGCCCGCCTCCAGGCCGACCCGGCCGCGGCCATGGGCAAAAATCTGTTCAACCACGCTGCGTTGTTGATTGACCTTGATCGGATAAACAACTTGGTAGCGACCCCGGTAGTTTTCATTTTGGGTCGCCTTGGCAAAGGCGTCATACAAAGTATCGACCCGGTCATGGAGAATATCGGTAAAGCGCACCAGGATCGGATAGGTCATCTCGGTGCGGCAGATGTCCTGTGCTAATTGATACAGATCGATCTGCGCCGTTGAGGCCTCGCGGCGGGGATGCACGACCAAATGGCCCTGATCGTTGATATCAAAATAGCCGCCACCCCAATGGGCCACATTATAAGTACGGCGTGCGTCTTGGATAGTCCAGGTCGTCATGGTGTTTTTACTTGCAGGTTGGTTGTCATTAAAGCGAAAATATCACGGATTGTTGCCAATGCGTATAGAATATCACACCCTATCTCATTAAGGAGTTGACATGGCGTTAGATGACAGTTGGTTTACCGAGGTTTATGCCCAAGGCGGCTCGGCCTTTTCCTTGAAAATCAAAGCCAAGGTCCACGAGGAACAAACACCCTTTCAAAAAATTGCGATCTATGACACCACAGATTACGGTTATTTGATGGTGATCGACGGCTGCACCATGGTCAGTACGCGTGACAACTTTTTTTACCATGAAATGATGAGCCACCCGGTGCTGTTTACCCACAACAAACCGGAGCAGGTGCTGATTATCGGTGGCGGCGATTGTGGTACCTTGCTGGAAGTGCTGAAACATCCCGTGGTACAACGCGCCCAGCAAGTGGATATCGACGAACGTGTCACACGCCTGTCGGAAAAATACTTTCCGGAATTGTGCGCCGCCAACCGCGACCCGCGCGCTGAATTGCATTTCGCCGATGGCATCCAGTGGCTCAAAGACGCCAAGCCTGGCACGTATGACGTGATCATCGTCGACAGCACCGATCCGGTGGGGCCAGCCGAGGGTTTATTTAACGAGGAGTTCTTTCGTACCTGTCATCGCGCCCTGCGCGACGGGGGTATTCTGGTGCAACAAAGCGAATCACCGCTGTATCACGTTGAGCTGATCAAGATGATGCACAGCACCATGCGTAATGCCGGTTTTTCCAATACCCACACCTATGACTTCCCGCAACCGATCTATCCTTCTGGCTGGTGGAGCGCCACCATGGCAGCCAAAGGTCGCGACCTGGGACGCTTCCGCCAAGCCGACGCCGATAGTAAAAAATTTACCACGCGTTACTACAGCCATGCCAAACATCTTGCGGTCGTTGATGGAATCGCCTTCTTGAAAGCGGCGTTGCGGTGAGCCTCTGCGCTACGCGGATAAATGTCATCCCTAAGGAAGAGGGGATGTTAAGATTTCGCGCCTTGCCGTCAAATGACACGTAATAATGGTACGTTAGAAAACATTGGTTGTTTCCAATGATTTTAAATTTCTCCTGAGGCCATAGTATTGAAGAGTACAACAATCAAATATGCCTTATACATCGTAATTCTTGCCGTGGCAGGCGTACCGATCTATCACTTCGGTGGACGTTGGTGGGCGCAACGACAAGTCAATCAACTCATCTTCAAAGAATTGTCCAAAGAGCAATTCTCTTCCCTTCCTGCTGAGTGGCAACAAAAAATGATCGAGGAGATGTTCGTTACTGCCGCCTGCGGCAAAGATGAAAAGCTCACGATGTCCTTCCTACGCGCGGGATATTCGCCGAAGTCACAGAATAAAAAAGGCCTTACTCCGCTTCATTGTGCTGCGGGCAATGGAAACCTGGGCCTTTCCATAGAACTGGTTGCCGCTGGAGCCGATATCAAGGCACGTACAACTGAGGATGCATTTATGCCTTTGCATTATGCCGCATTATATCGTCAGTGGGATCTGGTTCGGTATTTTGTGAAGGAGGGTGTCTCCATCAATGAACCCAGCAAGCACGGCACCCCAATATTGATTGCTGCGAATAGTGAGACAGTCATGCGTATTGCGCATCAACTAAAGCCGAACCACAAGAATCAGAAGGAGCCACTGGCTACATCCATCAGCATACTCACTTCGCTTGGCGCGACACTGGATACTAAAACTCCTGATGGCAACACATTGATGCATTTCGCGGCAAAAGAACAAGATGCCATGGTAATGGATGCTCTCGCGATGAAACATGGTTTGACCGCTAGCGTGAAAAATCTACGCGGAGAAACCCCTCTAATGTTTGCGTTTCGCGACAGGCCATGGGCCCCAACAAATGGCGCAGGCAGCCATGTCGCCACCGTTGATTGGTTGGTGAAACATGGCGTGGATATCAATGCACGTGACGAAAATGGGTGGTCTATTGCGCTGAGCGCAGTAACAGTGCCTGATTTTTTGGCGCTGCTGATGCCGGGCCTTGATCTCAATGTCGCAGACAATAAGGGGGAGTCTATCTGGTCTGCACGTGGTTGGAACTCTCTTCCGTTTGCCATGAGACAGGCCACGATCGAGGTACCGTTGATGCTGAACGGCCAGCCGGGAAGAGGACCGTTGCACGTGGCCGTCAAGGAAGCAATGCTGAGTGATACAAAGTATTTTCTGCAACGTGGTGTGAATCCTAACCAAGTCGACCAGGACGGCTTGACTCCGTTGCATGAGGCCGTGCGATGGACAGGCGGTTCGGGCGATCATCGCATCAATCGAACACTTATTGTAAAAGCCCTGCTCAACGCTGGAGCGGATGTCAATGTGCGCACTACGCAAGGATTGACGCCATTGATGCTGGCCAATACCCAACCGGCAGAGATCATACAAATTTTGGTGGATCACAAGGCCAACGTGAATGCGACGGTCATGGAAAACGGCAAGCAGGTATCGGTCATGGACTACTTCCTGCGCAAGGCGAACTCAAACGGCCTTGAAGTACTCCTAAAGGCTGGTACAAAAAAACAAATCCACAATACATCAGGTAGAACCAACTAACGTTCAAAACAATAATCAATGAGGTCAGTATGATAAAAAAAATCATCATTGTGATAACCGTCCTAACTGCCATCGGCTTTTTTTCGTATCCGTATATTCAACATCATTGGGCCATTCACCAGTTACAGGAAAAAGGCATCTTTTTACAAACTGCGATGGGTGGCGATGCAGAAACAGTTCGAAAATTGGAGGAGCAGAATTTTGCCAGTGCTGCCTGCAGTCCAAACCCTGAGGTGTTGCCATTACTGTTGAAAACCCGGTTCAACGTCAATTCAAAACGCGAAGATGGCATGACGGCATTGCATTGTGCCGCCGCTGACGGAAAGCTTCAGGACGTAGGCTTCCTGCTGGATCACGGTGCAAATATTTCTGCACGCAGCAATGGAACCAGCAACGGCTTGAAGCTCGCGCCGATTCACCTGGCCGCCGCATGGCATCACATCGACGTAGTCGAATTATTGAAAAGCCGTGGTGCCAATATCAATGAGCCGAGCGAAGTGGGATCACCATTAATGATCGCACTTACCGTTCTCCGCAGAGAGAGATTTTCACCGCGCGATAGTTTCTTACACAGAGATACTGACCTGCTTGCCATATACCAGGCATTCCAACGTATGGAGGGCAACCTTGACGTGGCCGATGAGGAAGGAAACACGCTTTTACATATGGCGATGTTCTCCCATCAACGCCCGTTGCTTGAAGCGATGCTGGCAAGCGGCAAATTCAATCTCAACTTGCCGAATAAAGCGGGTGATACACCTTTCATGAACTTTGTCCGTAGCGCTCAATACATTAGACAAAACAACAGCCGCACTGGCGTTACAGCCGATCTGGATGTGATTGCGCAGTTTATCGCCAATGGAGCGAACGTCAATGCGCGCAATAAACTTGGTTATGCAGTGATGCTGGATGCCGCATTCAAGGCGGATCTTTTCGAGTTACTCGTTCGAAGCGGGGCAGACATATTTATTGCGGATAACATCGGGAAGACAGTCTGGTCCGAGCTACAGTATCAGCCGCCTTATATCGTGATCGGATTTGCCGACAAGTTGACTACCCTGACAACGCCGAAAATGTTGGACGGAAAAATTGCCAACGGGCCTCTGCATGTTTTTGCACAGCAGTCCAAACCTGAATTGGTGGACTACTTTCTGAAGCGTGGGCTGTCGCCGAACGAACGAAATGATGCACTGAATACGCCTTTGCATCTGACTTTACAGACGCCGCGCTACAGCCCAGGGCAATCCACCAATGATATCTCTATCGATCAGGAACAGTGCATCAAAAAGTTGCTCGACGCAGGCGCTGACCCGAATGCGCGCAATCAACATGACGAAACACCGCTTATGTTGGCAAGCCGTTATCCTGTATTAATCGTGAGAATGCTGCTCGCCAAAAAGGCTGATGTGAATGCCATTGCCAAATTTGGGGGGACAAACAAACATGTGCTCGACTATTTCACCGAACAGCGCAACCTTGACGGCATTAGAGAATTAATCAAGGCTGGTGCAAGCAAATCCAAATAGCATTGGACGCTTGCTGGCTAACGCTACTGAGAATGCGCGTAATTATTCATACGCATTTACCCTGGTACGCATTTCGTGTTTGAGTGTGGCGCTTTCAGAAAGTGCTTTGAGCTCCACTTTGTCGAGCACGAACCTCTCCGCCATTAAGGTGAGCAACTATCAGCTCAGGATTAAAAGTGGGAGTTCGCCATTACCAATGGCTGGACACTGCCCAGCAGATCAAGCTATGACTACTAGAATCTACTACACGCTTTTCTGGCAGCTTCCTCAACCGTCGTGAAATACTCAGTACCTGTTGACCCTGTCAGAATGAGATGCGACATAGGCGGTTTTTTTCTTAACCCCACCGAAGTATTGCCATTGTTTGGTTTGCCGGGATTATTGCACGTTACGATTGCTGCTTGGCTACCATCGCTGCTAGTATGCCAATCCTGACTCATAAACCACCCGTATCCCGAGGGCAACCCCTGCTTTTGCGCGGATTCAATTCTTTTTTCATTAATTTTTTGTTTTTTCTCTTCCGCCGCCTTCATTAGCTCGCAGCTTTTGGTTTCCCCGCCGGCACATGACAGAAACAGACACGCATCTTCTCGTTTTTCTCTCTTGCATGCGCTACGCAATTCCAGAAATTTTGATCGCTCTGATTCAAAATCTTTGCAGTCGGAAAGCGGGATGCCGGTACCTTTTTTGCGCTGCAAAAGACATCTCTTCTCTATAATCTCCTTTTCAAAACACGCTTCATTTTTTCCTGATTCGCAAGCGCGAAGCATTCTCATATTATGCGTCACCAGTAAATCAATATTCTGGTTTGAGGGTCCAGAAGATACGGCAGTTGAAACGCGAATTGACGTGGCAGCATCACCAGCGACACATGCCTGGTCGCTATAAGTAACCTTGCCATTTGTATCAACGCATTTTTTTAACTCTTGTGCGTTGATCGACAGCGCTTCACCAATGGCAACAAAAGCCGCTGTCAACGTGACCCATGCTTTCATAACTTCTTCTCCATAAAATGGGATAAAATGACATTCCTTCTGTTTTTATTCTTCTAAAAGCGGAGCTCATAACAGCAGATACTGTTTCTGTTTACCCACGCATACGTTTCATACTGTCCCAATCGATCAATCTGATCCGGCATGATGGCCACCTGCAATTGCCGATTCAACTATTCTTAGTTTTTCTTGATGAAGCTCCCACGTGTTCAGTACTTCGCAAGTTCCACTTGTTGTATATCTGCGTTTTTGTGTTTTGTATGTCCTCGCTCTGGATCAGGTGAGCGTCCTAACTCTCGGCATGGGTACGCACATACGCGGAAATAACGACGCTGCCGTGCTAGCCAACTTTGCAGCACTACTTTTGGCTTTGGGTGTCGCAGTAAGCGTAGTAATACGTCATCGTTCCCGATGGTTGCACGCGTCATAATAAACCTTTCAGGTTGATATCGACAACTTTGAATGACTTCTCGAGTGAAATTGGTTTTGATTGGCATTCCCCTTGGCTTTACGGTAAGTCCGCCGTAAGTCCACGCTCAGCATACCGCCATGCCATCCAGTAGCAAACCATGCACGTTCACGCATCATGTAACGTATTGTTTTTTCGTATAAAATCGCATTCCGTTAGACACTGGCAGACATTGAAGTATTCTCCGAAAATTGATAGAAAGCCATTCGGGAGGTAGAAGTCGCAGATTCAAATCCTGTCTCCCCGACCACTTTTTTATTATTCTCTACGTATGTAGCCCCCCGATGATCGTAATCACAGTCTTAGTGATATTTCTCTCTGTCGTTTTATCAGTATATGCATTAAAAAGTTGCTTGACGCAGGCACTGACTCGAATGCGCGTAATCAACATGACGAAAAATACGTGCTCGACTACTTCACAGAACAACGTAACCTTGATGGCATCAGAGAATTAGTCAAGGCTGGCGCGAGCAAAGCCAAGTAGCCTTGGACAGTAGCTTCAGCAATCGAATGCCAAACTACAACATCATTCGCACCTCCTGTGCGAACTGAGCCTACCGAGGAAAAGGCCTTCATTCGTGTACGTCTACCGTGGTACTATAAACTGATCAATCTTGGTTCTTCGGAAGTTTATGTTGAGCTAGCACCTCTGATAAGACTGCCCCGGGGCTTGTCATACGCTCTGCAAGTAATTGCCCGGCCACATGTTCCTCAGGGCTCATCATGCTTCTGGTTAGTTGGTTTAGATCATCCTGGGCTAATGACTGAGCGGCATCAATCTGGTCTACCTCTTTGTCAGAGCTGTTGCGCTTGGAGAGAGCAACATTTAAAAAAGCATACGCGGCCACCACATCTCTTTTTACGCCGGGGTAACCGTGCATATACATATAACCCAGCCAGCGTTGAGACATTGCATCTCCTTGTTCAGCCGCTTTGAGATACCAATATGCGGCCCGCACAGCGTCTTCACGCACACCATATCCCATTGTGTAATGGCCGCCCATCTGGCGTTGAGCCGCAATGTGTCCCTGCTCGGCGGCCTTGAGATACCACTGTGAGGACAGCGCATACGCCTTCGCATAATCGCTTCGTGTTCCTTGTTTGAAATACAACCCACCAAGGTAATATTGCGCCTCAGCATTGCCATCTTCAGCCAACAACTTGAATTCTTTCAACGCTGCCGCGTAATCCTTTCGTTCATAGGCAGCCTTTGCTACATCAAGATTTCCTTTCTCTGAGCAAGCATTCAGACATAACAGCGTAACAAACAAAATTGCAGGGATTTTGATGCGCATTTTGTCTCCCATTGTGTTGTTGTAGTTGACAATACGTTCTTTTACGAAACTGTTTTGTGAGTACAGAATCCTACGACTCTGTCGCACCACAGACCTGCTTTCATTCACAATATTTTTCAATATCCTTGCGCAACTTTTCCTCGGCGGTTTTGCGTTGTTCGTCGTTTAAGACTTGGCGATTGCCGCTGGCATCGAGGTCATACAGGTGGCTGGAGGATTCGTAGCGTTTTATTAAGTCGCGGGCACGATGGCAACGTTGCTGACGATCCGCTGCCTGTTGTTGTTTTTTCGCCTTTTCTTCCTCACGGGTGCGCCGATCTTCCTCGAGCGAGCGGGACAGTTTGCGTTGGTCCTGCTGTACGTCATTGATGATGGTGGTGGTTGAGTCTGTCGTACTGGCGGGTTCCGTCTTCACGCCGGTCTGTGCCCCGCGCGGCGCATCACCATAATGCACCTGGCCTTTATCATCGACCCATTTATAGATCTTCTCGGCCTGCAATGGCATGACGACAATGCACAAGACTAGCAAAATAAGATATCGCATAACCACCTCTGATCACCTTATATGGTCTCCATGGTACACCGGCACAGGTCAATGCTCCAGATACAAATAGTGCGGTTGACGGCCGCTGTCGCGGCCGAGCCCGACCCTTTTTGCTTGCACGGTGTTGTCAATGTCAGTGGCTTTCGCCTAAGATGCGGCAATTATATTGATAACGCCCCACGCACTTTAATCCACTTAAAAAAACGAGGCAATACTATGGCTGATCCCGTCTGCGCACAAAAAGGCAACTATGCATTAGAATTGGCTGCCGGTGACTATTACTGGTGCTCCTGTGGCAAATCGCAGAAACAACCGTTTTGTGATGGTTCACATAAAGGTAGCGAATTCTCGCCAGTGAAATTCACCTTGACCGAAAAAACCAACGTGCGGTTATGCGGTTGCAAACAAAGTACGAAAAAACCCTTTTGTGATGGGACGCATAAAAGTTTGTAGGTTAGAAAAAAAGGGGGACAGTAAACTGCCCCCCTTTGATTTTCCAGCGAGTAACAATGCGGCAGCCAACGGCCGCCACATTTTTTACATGTTGTATGCCTTCTCGCCGTGTTCGGCCACATCCAGACCTTCGCGCTCGGCTTCTTCC
>JAYSTO010000037.1:0-3335 GCA_043719675.1 Gammaproteobacteria bacterium
GGTCATGCGATTGAGACATTGTCACGTGTTACTCACGTTGTTTTTGATAAGACCGGCACACTCACCTATGGTCACTTACAGTTGGATCACATGGTGGTGACTGGACCGCTGGATAAGGCGCGTTGTCTTGCGCTTGCCACGGCATTGGAGAGTGGCTCGGAACATCCGTTAGCCAAGGCGATCATGACGTTCGCCACGACATCCAGGTTAACCGTTGACGATCTGCAGGCGGTGCCCGGTCAAGGTATGCAAGGTGTGATTGATGGTGTGTGTTACCGCATCGGTCGTTTTGAGTACGCCAACCCGGAAAATAGCTCCTGTCAGATGGATGTTACTCGCATACAAACCCGTGTTGTCCTGGCGGATCCGACCCAGGTATTGGCGGTGTTGTATTTTCAGGATCAATTACGCGAAGACGCGGCGGCGACGGTACAGGCCTTGCGTGATTTAAAAGTTGAGATCATGTTATTCAGCGGTGATCGAACCGCCGTGGTCGATCACGTGGCGCATATTCTTGGTATAACACAGTGGGCTGCTGAATTAACGCCGAGTGATAAAGTAGCACGTGTTCAACAATTACAGCAACAAGGGCATGTGGTGGCAATGATTGGTGATGGCATTAATGACGCGCCGGTATTAGCCCGTGCCCAGGTATCACTGGCGATGGGAAAAGGGACACAGCTCGCACAGAATAGCGCGGATATGGTGTTATTGTCGGAGCGCCTGCCACACGTGCCACTGGCGATTGCACTGTCGCGACGCACCTTGCGGATCATCCGCGAGAATCTCAGTTGGGCGGTATTGTACAATGCGGTTGCATTACCGTTGGCGGCAATGGGCTTTATTACTCCGTGGATGGCAGGGATTGGGATGTCGGCCAGCTCCTTGCTGGTGGTCTTGAATGCGCTGCGCTTGACGCGTGTTGCGCAAATCCCTGCGCAAGCGGCGCCGCGAGAAACAATCCACTTACTGCAACCGACAAAGAACTGAGTTCATCATGACGATACTTTATCTCTTAATACCACTGGGATTGCTATTGCTAGGGGTCGCGGTGTGGGCCTTTATGTGGGCGGTACGCGCCGGTCAGTTTGAGGATATGGAGGGACCCGCGCACCGTGTACTCATGGATGATGATGATCCGCGTGTGCCGCGTTCTCAGCAAACCAAACCACCCTTGCCGGTGGATGACAAGTAAATTAGAGTTCACTTATAGATTACCGTGGAGTAATACGCGATGAAAAGTCTTTTTACCTTCCAGAATTTCCCCATGGCCATCATTATCGGATTGGTCATTTTTTCCTGGTTGATTCTGTTGACCGTTGTTCTGTTTCACTGACAGGGCTTATTGTTAAACACATCGACATTTGACTTAGCTTCATTGTTGCCGTCAAACGTGCCAGTATCTATGGCAGCTCCGGAAAAATAGATTCCCGCTTCTGCGTTGGCGTCCTGCGGTGCTCTACAGATTCAAGTGAATTTAGTAAGCACAATTTAGCGACAGATAGCCGCAGGTTTGGTAATTTTTTGGTACCTGCGTTTAAATCAAGGATTCCAGAGTTAGGCCGTTTTCTTCCATACTCTCTCTGCTCTCATACCCATGCCGATCAAAATCCCTTTATATGAACTTAGCGGGAACAGATACCTTGGCGCAAGGTGGTATTGGCCGAGTTCATCCTTGAGCATCCATAATCGTGGTGGGATAGGTGTAAACCGCTTCAATTTCCAAACCCACCCGGCGAGCGGCAGCTTGTTTAATTCTTCCAGGGTCAACAGACGCACACCGCGACCATTGGGGAAGATGAGTCTGATGCCATAATGTTCATGCAATGTAAACTGGTGTGCTTTTATCTTCAATGACCCCGTGACTTTAAGTAACCCCGTGACGGGGTGATGGAGGTCAATTCCTAACACCTCGGCTGGCACAATGTAATACTCTTTAAGCGTGTGCATGATATTTCTCCTTGTCTTGCAAATTTTACAGTTGTAAGTCTATAAATTTATGGTGAATCACTCCTGGAAAAATATAAACTTTTGAAAGTATAATCATGTTTAACATTTTTTAATCCACACCATCCAACAATGCGTCATTCAGGATTTTTCTTCATGGATAACGAGTTCACTTGGGCGCAATAGCGATACTTTAAGCCAGCTTTAGCTCGTAATCCCGCATCGCTGCAATTTGTAATGACTTTTTTATTCCTTCCATGCCTTGCAGTTTTTCATCGTACGTTAACCGCTGGTCTTCATCAGTCGACATCGCTGATAATTTTTCTAAGCACGCCTCGTAGCTCATGACTGCTTCCCATAATATATGATACTCACTAACAGCAGGTTGTATGCCCTTAACCGATATTGGCGAGTTCCTCTGGAGTAACTAACTCGACCTTGGCACTATCCAAGCCCAACTCCTCTAAAAGCCCGAGATATTTTTCAGAGGCATGTTTCTCTCGGGTACGATTATAATAGTTTTGTAAAATCAAATAGGCTCCCTGCTAAAATTTAATACGTTATTTCCAAGCACAGGTACAGTCTTGCTTTTCAACGATTTGAGCAGCAGGCGCAGCTCGATTAAATCATTACCATAATCGGAGATTTCATCCGCATCGTCTGAGGATTCACAGATAGCGGCCCATTTATTCTCCAGCGCTAATAACGCTTCAAATATAAACCTTACCTCAGACTCCACCAACTCCAATTGAACTGATTTCATGCTGACCTCCCTTCCTTGTTCAGAATCCTTTCTGCTTTTAACGCAAGCTGCTCCAACAGTCCTTTGTAGTCGTTCAGCGGCATATCAAAAGCGGGGGCTATACAGTAATGATTGGGCTTGTCCTGGATTAATTTCAATCCGAACGGTAACTTGGTATTCGTAGAAAACATCCAAACCCAGCCCGTCATCGGTGATTCCAGAATGCCTTCTTTATTGAAAACACTCATTCCTTTTTCATTGGCGATGACCATTACAATACCGTTAATTTCAACGGTATCGATGTCCCTTGGTGGCCGCACATTTGAAAGTCGCGGATTATTTGCATTACCAATACGAAACAACTCTTCAGGTACGATGTAAAATTCTTTATATATCATTTTAGTTACTCCTTCATTGATACCGCATGCTGACAAGCAACCGTAGCCATTTTGGCAGCCTACCATACCATCCAATCCAAGGTAAATATTGACGTTCTAAATCAGCATTATAAGTATGGATAACAGTGTGGTCGATCAAATCCAGGGCATATTGATCTTCCCCCGAAATAGTAGACACCTCGAAAGGAGAAACTGAATACTATAACCCTGAGGTGAAAAATGAAAGAAAACAGAAAGAAATATACCCC
>JAYSTO010000038.1:0-1563 GCA_043719675.1 Gammaproteobacteria bacterium
TCCTTCGTGATTGCCGGTGCTAAGACCGGGGATGCCATTGAGATGTCCTGGGTGGACAACAAGGGTGAGAAAGATTCGGCGTCGGCGAAAGTGGAATAAGCTGATTCAATCAATGTGTTTAAAAGGGCGGGTTATCCCGCCCTTTTTTTTGCGCGTACGCCAAGATAACCCTGCGATTGAGCGGTTTGTTGTGCGCAAGTAGTCGAGTAGAATGCAGGTTATGAACGAAGCGGAATTTGGTCAGCAGGTTGACGATACGTTGATGCAGCTGGAAGAAGCGGTAGATGCGTGCGGAGTCGATATGGATATTGAAGGTGCGGATGGCATGTTAACCCTGACCTTTGCCAATGGCAGCAAGATCATTATTAATCGTCAAGCCGCGGTAAAGCAGCTGTGGGTGGCGGCACGCGAAGGCGGCTTTCATTTTAATTACAATGCTGCACGGCAATGCTGGGTAAAAGATGATGATGGCACGGAGTTATTCGCAGCATTAAGCCGATATTGTTCCAACCAGAGCGGCGAAACCATTCAACTCAAATGATAAGTCCTGCCGCCACATTGGATTCCGTAATAATAGGCCCTGCTCAACCCACCGCCGCAGTCATCTGGTTGCATGGACTCGGTGCCGATGGCCATGATTTTGAACCGATCGTTGCGGAATTAAGTTTTACTGCAAAGGCACATACCCGTTTTATTTTTCCACACGCGCCCCACCGGCCGGTGACAATTAACAACGGTTATGTCATGCGTGCCTGGTATGACATTATCGCCATTGATAAAAACGTTGTTGAGGATGAAACCGGTATCCGCGCATCTGCGCAGCAAACCATCGAGTTGATCGCACAACAAACAACGGCAGGGATCAGCAGTAGACGGATTGTATTAGCCGGATTCTCACAAGGCGGCGCGATTGCCTTGTACACCGGGTTGCGGCTGCCGCAACCATTGGCGGGGATCATGGCCTTGTCTACGTATTTACCATTAGCCGCGCAACTCGATAAGGAACGCCACCACAGCAATCAGCAAGTGCCGATTTTTATGGCGCACGGGTTGTATGACACTGTCGTACCGTTGGTGTTGGCCGAAGAAACTTACCGGTTATTACACTCACAGGGCTATCCGATCAACTGGTTTACCTATCCGATGCCGCACAGTGTCTGCCCGGAGGAAATCAGCGACGTAAGTGACTGGTTGTCTTCCGTGCTGGATTAAGGGCTCGTCACTATTACTGTTTACGCGTATTTCCCTCGATCTTGAATAAAATCAGGGTCAGCTCGGCCCAGATGCGCAGAATCGCAATGGATGCCAGGTACAGTACCAGGAAGCCGACTGCCAAAACGATACCCTGATAGAGGTTGCCTTTGAATCCGGAAATGATTTTTAGCAAGGTGCCAATACCTCCTGCTACGATCAATGCCACATATACAACCTTAATCAGGTTGGGCGTGATGAACTTGGTGAAGTTGAAATCAAACATGTCTTTAAACAAATTCATAGATGCTCCATAAGATATTTGTATGTAGTGAGTGGCGTAATGTAACAAAATAATGGCGTGATAGCGTA
>JAYSTO010000039.1:0-3321 GCA_043719675.1 Gammaproteobacteria bacterium
AATGCCATCCCCAAGTGATAACGAATAACCGGTGTCGTGGTTTTTTCCGCCGCCTTTTGCAAATAGGGAATGGATTCTTTCACTTCCCCTTTTTTGTACAATACCCAGCCGATGGTGTCTTGATAATTTGGATCAATTGTTTTTCGCAGCGGCTCGATCAGTTGTTTGGCTTTATCCAGGCTGTTCGCGTCGGTGCGGTAGGTCACCAGCATCATCGCCAGATTGTTACGCACCATCTCCGAATCCGGTGACTTCTCCAGTAAAAATTCAAATTGCTTGATGGCGTCATCGCTGCGGTTAATCTGCTCGTAGAGTGAAGCCAAGGCGTAACCCAACGTGGCATCACCCTTGGTTTGTTCATAGCCGTGCTGATAAACCTTGATCGCCGCCTCAAGTTGATTGCCTTGCAAATGCGCCAGGGCCTGATTGCGATACGGTATGGACCATTCCGGTAATGCCTGCTGCGCTGCTGCAAACGACTTGCCGGCATTCTCCAATTGCTTTTGTGATAGGTATATCTCACCCAGCAGATTATGCGCCGCCGCATTTTTTGGATTTTTGGTTGTCTTGTCCTTAAGAAACTTGATCGCCTCGTCGGTTTGTTTCGTTGCCATTAAATTGCGCGCATAGGCGGTAAGTAACTGGGGTGAATCGGGTTCAAGCTCCAACGCCTTGGCGAAATTTGTCTTCGCGGCCTTGTGATCCGCTTGCAATTGATACGCAAGCCCGACGGCATAATAGCCTGCACTCTTGTCCTTCTCCGTAGCCGTGGCCTTGATTTTCTCCGCTACTTGCAAGGCTGCCTTACCGTCCTTCTTGGACAGATAGACATTGAATTGCGCCTCAAGAATACGTCGATCGGTGGGAGCGGTAATCAATGCCGTATCCAGCGTTTTTATCGCCTGGGCGGTATCACCGGTATTCATTAGAAACGCCGTGTATTCCAAATACAAACTGATATCCTGCGGTTCCGCCGTCAGCGCCGTTTGATACGTTTGCTTCGCCAACTCTTTTTCACCATTACCCTCGTGGGCCTTGGCAAGCTGGCGTAACAAACTGGCCTGATTTGGCTGATTACGTAAGGCCGCACGCAGATCGCCGATCGCCTGCGTGTAATCTTTTTTCGCCAGCGCCAGATTGCCGCGCAGGATTAACGCGTCGTTATCCTGTGGACTTTCCTTGAGGACTTCGTTAATCAGTTGCTCGGCCTTGGTGACATTATTCTTTGACAGGTGATACTTCGCCAGTTCATCACGGGCCATCAACCCGTTCTTTTTGACACCGTCATCCGCGATTATTTTCTCCAGTACGGCGACCGCATCATCCGCCCGGCTGGTGGCAGCATACAAACCAGCCAACATAAACTGCAATTCGTACTCTTTACTGTTATCGGCGATATATTTTTTTAACAATGCTTCAGCAGCCTTGTTGTCACCACGTCGGCGGACGATATCGACATGGTAGCGGATCGCGGTTGGGTCATCTTTAAAATGTCCAACCGCTTCCAACGCAATCTTCTCCGCTTCATCCGCCGCGTTGTTAGCAAGATAGAATTCGGCTAACTGAATCCGGTTAGTCAGTTTTTCGGGTTCCATCGTGATCAGCTCTTTGAGAATGGCAATGGCTTTATCGCGTTCACCCTGTTGGAGATAGATACTGGATAACAACTGCCGCAGTTCCGGGTTATTCTGGTTCTGCTTCACGCCCCCCTCAATGACCTTGGCGGCCTCCGCATAATTCTTGTTACGGATATGAATCCCCGCCATTAATGACAGCGCATCCAGATTCCTGGGGTCGAGGGTTAAGGCCTTGGTGGCATCGGCAATCGCCGCATCAAACTCGCCTAACCGGGCATGAATACCGCCACGCAGTGCAATCGCACCGGCATCCAGCGGGACTATCGCCAGTGCCTGCTCGTTGATTGTCTTGGCTTCATTGGTTGCATTGGACAACAGATAGATCCTGCCCAGACGCACCATCGCCTGATTGTTTTTTGGGTCAAGGTCCAGGACCTTGAGGTAGAAGCCACCGGCCTCACGAATTTTATTCAGTTTCTCAAATGTTCTGGCAAGCTCATAATTCGCCTGCACATGTTTTGGGTCAATCTTCAGGACATTGCTGAATTCAAGCCTGGCCTTTTCGTAATTGGCATTATTGTAATATTCCTGCCCTTTGCTTAAGTGTTTTGCCTTGCGTGCATCCACGCCGCCGCAGGCCGTCAAAGACACAATGGCAAACAAAATAACCATCATGGTGGTAAAACGTTTCAGTAGATATGCCAATGTCATAACTTTCTCCCAGACTTTAATAATTATCAATGTAAAAATGAAACCGTTGCTATCAGGCTAAGTGAAACTGCCACCAGCGCCCTTGCGTACAAAATGTTTTTTTTGACGTAAGACAGGATCAGCTCTATCGCGTAAAAGAGTACCACTATCCGCGTCAGGCTTATTTTGAAGTCAAGACCGTTTAGTTTTATTTCTGGAAAGAAGATCAAGGTCGATACCAGAAACAGGATAAGCACATCCAGCAAGGTCGGGACATACTGATTGTTGTTTGCGTACTTGAATCCGAGCACGATGGTCAACAGCAGCCCGATAAAAATCAGATCCAACGGGTTGCCGGAACCCATTTCCGCCGATGCGTTATTTTGCACAATATAAACAACGATTGCCCCAAGGGTGTAAAAAACCACTCTGTCAATCCAATCGAACTCTTTCCGAAGATTTGTCAGGACATGCACGAACAATACAAATAACATTATCAAAGACAGGATGCCCGTGTCTTTTGGTATTCGTGTTGCGCCAGCGATCCCTATGGAAAAATAGGCAATCAACAATGTCATTGTCACGTAAATGATAATTTGCCGCAGATGGCCATCGCTTCTGAGCCATACCACCTTTTTTTTGATGAACCCCGCTTCACCAGCCGCAGGATCAACCCGTATTTTCCAGGCATAATGCCGGGCGTAAAACAGCAAGGTTAAGACAGTTAGCGTAATGGCTGCGTAGCACAACAACAAAAACATATCCGACTCATAGCGAAACAGGTATGCCGCGCCCACCATCACCGCCTGGATCAAATAAATAATCAACACCGCTTCATAGTGGTTAAAGCCAAACGACAGTAACTGGTGATGGATGTGGTTGTTGTCGGCGCGAAACGGTGACAACCCACGTGTGATACGTCTTACCATGACCTGCAATGTATCGATGATCGGCAAGCCAAGCACCAACAAGGGTATAAACGAACTGATCGGCATGTCTTGTTGTTGCGACAACAGAATAACCGCCACCCCCAAGGTGAACCCCAAAAACTGGC
>JAYSTO010000040.1:0-3296 GCA_043719675.1 Gammaproteobacteria bacterium
GTTCGGCCTCTTGCTCGGTTTCGGCGCCATCAAATTCAAAGTCGAAGGCGACCCCGTTGTTAATCAGATCGATGCGATCCTGCCACAAACTCAATGTGGCCAATGTACCTTTCCCGGTTGTCGGCCTTATGCCGAGGCGATTGCCAACGGCGAGGCCGACATCAATCAATGTCCGCCCGGTGGTGAACAAGTGATATTAGCCTTAGCGGATTTGTTGGGTCGCGATCCCAAACCCTTAAATGCCACCCATGGCAGCCACAGCGAAAAAACCGTGGTGGAGATCGATGAACAAATCTGCATCGGCTGCACCTTGTGCATTCAAGCCTGCCCGGTGGATGCGATCCTCGGCGCCGCCAAACACATGCACACCATTATTAAAAGCGAATGCACCGGTTGTAATTTGTGTATTCCACCCTGCCCGGTGGATTGTATACACATCGTCCCGGTAGAAAAAACCCTGCAAACCTGGACATGGCCCTATCCCGATAATGCGCAACAACAATCCGCCTAAGCTGTGGCGTTTTCACGGCGGTTTAACCTTGCCGAGCCACAAAGCCATTTCGATGAGCGCAACGATTGCGCCAGCCATCCTGCCACGCTATTTGATTTTGCCCGTGCAGCAACACATCGGCGCAGCCGCCATCCCGACTGTCAACATTGGTGAGCGTGTTTTAAAAAATCAAAACATCGCACGGGCCGATGGTCTCGTCAGTGTACCGGTACATGCATCCAGCTCGGGTACGGTAGTTACGATCGAACCGCGTGCCGTTGCGCACCCTTCAGGTTTGCCCGGTTTATGTATTGTGATCGAAACCGATGGCAAGGATGAAACCTTCCCCACGTCTGATGCGAGCATCCCTTATCCGCAACAGGACCCCGCGCAATTACGTGCGCGCATTCGTGATGCCGGAATTGTCGGTTTAGGTGGCGCCGGGTTTCCCACTTTTATCAAGCTCAATCCCGGTGCTGGTGCGCAAATCAAAACCTTGATCCTCAATGGTGCGGAGTGTGAACCGTACATCACCTGCGACGCGATGTTGATGCAAGAACAGCCGCGCGAGATTGTGGACGGCCTGTTAATAATGCAGCATGCCTTACAAGCGCAACGCTGTCTGATTGGCATCGAAGACAACAAACCCGCGGCAATTGCTGCATTAATGAATGCACTAACCGTGGCAGAAAAGCAATTTATCGAGATTATTGCGGTACCGACAATCTATCCGGCCGGTGGCGAGAAACAATTAATCCGCACCCTCACCGGCATTGAGGTGCCCGCGCAAACGTTGCCGGCGAGTAAGGGCGTGATCTGTCACAATGTCGCGACGGCATTTGCCATCGCCCAGGCAATCTTAAAGCAACAACCGTTAACGACGCGTGTTGTCACCGTCACGGGGTCGGCATTTACCCAACCGAAAAACTATTGGGTACGCCTCGGCACGCCTATGCAGGATTTATTAGCGCATGCGGGCGTGATACACACCGGTTCGCTACGTCTGATCATGGGTGGGCCGATGATGGGTTTCAGGGTAATGAACACAGTCGCACCGGTGATCAAAACCACCAACTGTCTGTTAACGCAAGGCCCAGACAAATCCCAGACAAGTCCTGTCATCTTGCCCTGTATCCGTTGTGGCGAATGCGCCCGCGTCTGCCCTGCACAACTACTCCCACAACAACTCTACTGGCACGCCCATGCCAAAGACTTTGACAAGATTCAGGATTTTCATTTGTTTGATTGTATCGAATGTGGATGCTGCGACTATGTTTGTCCTAGTCATATCCCGCTGGTGCAATACTATCGGTTTGCCAAGACCGAAATCTGGGCAAAGGAACGCGAAACACAAAAATCAGATATTGCGCGGCAGCGTCATGAATTTCATCTGTCGCGTATCGAACGGAAAAAACTCGAGGATGAGACGCGCAAACGCAAAAAAATGGAATTGCTGAACGAGGTCGATGCTGAAGAAGACCAAAAGAAGTCAGCAATTGAGGCTGCATTACAACGTGTTCACGCCAAAAAGGCTGTGCAACAGCTACAACCAGGAAGTACGGAGAACCTGAGCGACACACAACAACAGCTCATTATCGACCAACGTCGTACACTATATACAGAAGACGCGCCGACCTCCAACAAGGATAAGAATCTGTGATCACCAAAAGCACCACCCCCGCTACTGAGACAACTACCAATGTCACGCGCATTATGCTGCTGGTGGTATTGGCCCTAGTCCCGGGTTTTGCTGCACATCTGTATTTCTTTGGTTGGGGCATCATCATTAATAGCGTGATTTGTATCATTACGGCTTATTTTTGTGAAGCAATGATGCTGCGTTTGCGGCGACGGCCGCTGTGGCCTTTTCTCACCGATGGTAGCGCCCTTGTCACCGCCTTGTTGCTCGCGGCGGGTTTACCCTCGTTGTTTCCGTGGTGGATTGCTGTCATTGCTACGGCCTTTGCCATCATCGTCGCGAAACATTTGTACGGTGGTTTGGGTCATAACCCGTTTAATCCCGCCATGGTCGGCTATGCCTTGATATTGATTGCCTTCCCCAAAGATATGACCCTGTGGTTACCCGCCCATGCGGACGGCAATACCATCAGTTTTTTTGCCAATTTACATTTCAATCTGCTGGGCAATATACCCAACATCACCAGCTTTGATGCCATCACCATGGCAACCCCTTTGGACACGATAAAAACCCAACTTCACAATGGCTTGTCCATGGAGCAAATCAACGCTGGTCATGCACAGCTTAGCGGCGCTTTATACGGTCATGGCTGGGATTGGATAAATGGTTTACTGTTGCTGGGCGGATTGTTTTTATTATATCGACGCATCATCCAATGGCGCATACCTGTGAGCATGTTGTTGAGTGTTGCGATCATCGCCAGCATTGCTAACATGGTTGACAGTGCGCACTATGCGGGGGTGTTGTTTCATTTATTTGGCGGCGCCACGATGTTAGGTGCCTTTTTTATTGCCACCGATCCGGTTACTGCCAGCACCACCCCACGCGGACAAATTATTTACGGTTGTGGTATTGGCATCCTGACCTATGTGATCCGTGTCTGGGGAGGTTATCCCGATGGCCTGGCCTTTGCCGTTTTATTGATGAATTTCGCCGCGCCAACTATCGACTACTACACCCAACCGCGTGTGTTCGGTTACAAGTAGGATGATGTCATGACTATCACACGCAGCATGATCATCAATGGTATTGGCCTTACCCTCTTTACTATCACGGCAACCGCGATGGTGGCATTCATTTCCGCCGCCACCAAAGAACGCGTGGCTG
>JAYSTO010000005.1:0-8514 GCA_043719675.1 Gammaproteobacteria bacterium
AACACCACCCCCCCACTCGGGTTCGCTAATGCGGTTGCCGGTTTAGTGATTGTGATACTGGCGCCGGTATTAGGCGCGGTGGCTGATCGCGGAGGACTAAAAAAACACTTTCTGCTGGCTTTTTTGTGCGTGGGGGCGACATCCGTTATCGCACTGACGTTTATCGGTCAAGACAATTGGCTATTGGCGTTAACGATCTATGTACTGAGTTTTATCGGCTTTGCCGGGGCGAATGTCTTTTATGACACAATGCTGGTGGATGTCTCCTCCCAGGAAAAACTCGACATGACCTCCGCCCTGGGTTATTCCTTCGGTTACATCGGTGGTGGCTTGGCCTTACTGGTCTGCGTAATTTATGCCTCACCGGAAAAATTTGGTATCGTAACAACCACGCCGCTCAGTGACCTTACTTATGTATTTTTGTTTGCCGGGGTGTGGTGGATTATTTTCGCGCTACCGATGTTTTTGTCGGTTAAGGAAACACGCGGCAACAAGACCTTGCCCATGGGCGTGGCGATTAAACAAGGTTTTCAACAGTTGGCACATACCTTCCGTGAGATCCGCAAGCTCAAAGTTATCGTCACTTTTTTATTAGCGTATTGGTTTTATATCGACGGGGTGGATACGATAATCCTGATGGCCGGTGATTACGGTAGAAATATCGGTTTTGCGAGGGGTGATTTAATCATGGCCTTTCTTGTTACCCAGTTTGTGGCGTTTCCGGCGGCGATCATCTACGGCAAGATCGGGGAGAAAATCGGCGCCAAGAGTGCGATATTGATTGCGATAGTCATTTACATCGGCATTACGATTTATGGATCGATGATGACGCAGCCGCGCGATTTTTATATTCTGGCAATTATTGTCGGGCTGGTGATGGGGGGTATTCAGTCACTGAGCCGTTCATTGTACGCCCGCTTGATCCCGGCGAACAGGACGGCTGAGTTTTTTGGTTTTTATAATATGCTGGGTAAGTTTGCCGCTATCTTAGGCCCGCTGCTGGTGGGGCTCACCAGCTATGTTACCGGTAGTCCACGCTGGGCAATGTTATCGGTCATTATATTCTTTGTTGTTGGCGGTATTTTATTATCCCGTGTCAATATCGATGAAGGCATCCGCATGGCGCACAGTTTAGAGAAGACAAACTAATTTTAATCAACATCACGATGTGGTTTGGATCATTATGAAACGCAGAACAGTACTCAAATTATTAGGGGCAGGTGGTGTGGGCGCCGTCGCCGGTGCGATATTCTGGCCGGATGAAGGGATTTTTAATCCCTGCGTGACGGGTACCACCCCCGGACATTTATTGAATCATGAGGTAGTAGTGGCGGCGTGGCAGGGATTACAGCCGACGCAGATATGGGACTGTCATACTCATCTGATTGGTAACGGTGACAGCCAAAGTGGCATTTGGGTACACGAGTCCATGCAAGACGTATTCTCACCCTTGCAGTCGGTGCGTTTTCAATTTTATTTAAACGCATCCTGTGCCAAACATCAAGGCAGTCTTGACCAGGGTTACATCCAAACAGTGTTACGGCTGCTGGCTGACTTCCCGGTGGGGGTGAAGTGCATGTTACTGGCGTTTGATTATAATCATGACGAACAGGGGCGGCGTGATCTGGGGCAGTCGCCTTTTTTTGTGCCCAATGACTATGCGGCGCGTATCGCCAGACAATATCCCGATCGTTTTGAATGGATCGCCTCCATTCACCCGTACCGCGAGGATTGTGTGGAGGCACTGGACTGGGCGGCGCAACACGGCGCACGTGCGATCAAATGGTTACCGCCGGTCATGGGGATCGATCCGGCTTCACCGTTGTGTGATCGTTTTTATGCAGCATTGCTCAAACACAATATGCCACTATTGACACATGCCGGTGACGAGCATGCGGTGCATGGGGTCGAAAATCAGACTTTGGGTAATCCACTGCTATTACGCCGGCCCTTGGATCAAGGTGTGCGTGTCATTATCGCGCATTGCGCCAGCGAAGGAGTGAATACGGATATCGACAAGGGTCAGGATGCCGCACCACTGGCTAATTTCCAATTGTTTGCACGGCTGATGAACGAACCGCGCTACATAAAAAACCTGTATGGTGATATCTCGGCGATGACACAGTTGAATCGCCTCGGTGAACCCATCGAGCAGGCGGTGATACGCACAGATTGGCAACCACGCTTGTTAAATGGTTCCGATTATCCCTTGCCAGGGGTGATGCCGCTGTTTTCCAGCAAGGAATTATTTCGCCGTAACTATATTACCCAGACGCAAGCGACGGTATTGGCGGAACTACGCCGTCACAACCCTCTGCTTTATGATTTTGTCGTCAAGCGCAGCCTGCGCATTAACGGTAAGACATTAGCGTCAACGGTGTTTGAAACACGCAGTGTGTTTGATCTGTCTTCCAACACCGCCACGCCGACAACAAAAAAATAAAGGAGAAGAAGAGATGACGTTATTTGGAATTATTTTCGCGGTGCTGTTTGCCTATATTGGCGCTTTTATGGAAGGCTTCTCGGGGTTTTTCTTTGGCGGCTTATTGGGTTACGCCTTCGGTGGGGTGATCGAATTTGCAGGTAAATACAAAAAACTGCAAGCCACTGTCCAGTCGCTAATCCAAAGTGAAAAAATACTTGAACGGCAACAAGACAAAACCCTGCCCCGTTCGCAGGCAAGCCAGGCACCGGTCCAGTACATACCGCCAGTGCAACCCACAGTTAGCCCTGCCGAACCTGAGATTTTTTCCCCAGCATCGTCACCGTCAGAACAACCAACAGAAGCTGTGCGCGGCTATGAACGTTATTCAGCAGATTTGATCGCTGCACAAACACCCATTGAATCTGCCCGTCGCGATTCTGAGTCAGCCAAAGTGACGGCGACACCGGGTTATGTTTATAAGGAAGATATCTTTGATCGTCTTGCAGCACGCATTAAAGGACTTTTCACCGGCGGCAATTTAATTGCCACCGTGGGCATAATCGTATTGTTTTTCGGTGTGGGGTTCTTAGTGAAATATGCCGCAGAACATGAAATGTTCCCGGTAGAATTGCGTTTTGCCGGTGCGGCATTGATTGGTATCGTGTTGCTGGCGGTGGGTTGGCGGCTGCGCAACACGCGCACGGTATTTGGTTTATTGCTGCAAGGTGGCGGTGTGGGTGTATTGTATATTACGGTGTTTGCGGCGGCCAAATTATTTCAACTATTACCGCTGGGCCTGGCCTTAGGCATAATGATCGCCTTGGTGGCCTTTTCTGCGATGCTCGCGGTATTGCAAGATGCCAAGTACCTGGCAATATTCGGTGCTGCCGGTGGTTTCCTCGCGCCGATATTGACTTCCACCGGTGGCGGCAATCATGTCATGTTATTCAGTTATTATGCCTTGCTCAATCTGGGTATCGTCAGTATTGCCTGGTACCGCTCCTGGCGTGAATTAAATCTATTGGGATTTGTTTTCACCTTTGTGATTGGTTTGTTATGGGGAGCAAAATATTATCGCCCGGAATTATTTGCCTCGGTGGAACCCTTTCTGATCTTGTTTTTTCTTTTGTTTGTGGTGGTGGCGGTGTTGTTTGCCGTGCGGCAACCGCCGAATCTCAAAGGTGTCGTCGATGCCACCTTAGTATTTGGTGTGCCGGTTGTTGGTTTTGCAATGCAAAGCGCCTTGGTCAGAAACATCGAATATGGTTTGGCGATGTCAGCATTGGTCGTTGGCGCCTTATATATTAGTCTGGCCGTGTTATTGTGGCGGCGTGCGGCACAAGGCTTACGCTTATTAATCGAGTCATTTCTTGCGCTGGGTGTGGTGTTTGGCACACTGGCGATCCCGTTTGCCTTGGATGGGCGTTGGACATCGGCGGCGTGGGCCTTGGAAGGCGCAGCGATCATTTGGATCGGGGTACGGCAACATCGTTTGCTGGCGCGTCTGTTTGGGATATTTTTACAAATCGCCGCGGGTGTGGCCTATCTGGGTGTTATTGCGCGGCAGTTGCCAGGAGTGGTGGATCTGACAGTAGCATTGCCTGCACCGTTACCCTCTGCAGCAGGGCAATGGATGATACTCAACAGTGTGTTCTTAGGCGCGATTATGATCAGCCTTGCCGGGTTGTTTTCCAGTTATTATTTATACCGTCACAAAGACAAACTACACGAGATGGAAGAGGCCGCGCATCTCTTTTTATTGGTGTGGGGTTTGTTGTGGTGGTTCGGCGCAGGTTATCGCGAGATTCTCCATTTCTTGGATTTCAAGGACTATGCCGCCGCATCGCTGGGTTTCTTCGCGGGTAGTATGTTGGTCTTGCAACGCATTGAGCGTCGCTTAGCCTGGATACCGCTGCATTATCCCGTGCTGGGTTTGATTATCGGTATGTATATATTGATGTTGATCAGCATCGGCCATCGCCATACCCATCCCTTCGATTTATATGGCGTCATTGTCTGGCCGTTAGCATTTATGATCCAATACTTCGTGTTACATCAGTATCGCAAAGACGTGCGGCAAACGGTATTGCAGTGGCAACACATCGCCACGTATTGGTTGGCCTTGTTCACCCTGAGTTGGGAAGGGGCATGGCTGGTTAATAAATATGTTGAAGGGGGCACGTGGCGCGACATGGCCTGGATCGTTTTACCTGCCATCTTCTCCATGATGTTGTTTAAAATCGGTCCCCGCGTGCGCTGGCCCTTAGTGGTGCATCATAGTTGGTATATAAAATCAGCCAGTCTGCCGGTAATGCTGGTATTGTGGCTGGCGACCGTGTTTTATGGCGCAAGCCATGCGGGTGATCCCTGGCCATTGGATATGTATATCCCCATCCTTAATCCATTAGACCTGGCGATCATCTTTATTTTATTTACCTTGATTCGCTGGTTAATGGAATTACGCACACTGGCAAAAGCTGATCAGTACAGTGAAGCGAACACCTTGTTTTCTTATGCGCTGGGCCTGGCAACCTTTGTGTGGATAACGGGCACGGTGGCGCGGTCAATACATCACTGGCTGGGTGTTGATTACAGCCTGCTTGCGCTATCACGTTCCGTGGAATTTCAGACATCATTAACGGTAGTCTGGACAGTCATCGCGCTGGTGTTGACCTTTGTCGCCACTCGTACCGCCAAACGTGCCTTGTGGTTTGTCGGCGGTAGTTTATTGCTGCTGGTGGTAGCCAAATTATTTCTTGTTGATTTGGACAATTCCGGTACGCTGGCACGTATCATTTCGTTTATCACGGTGGGGCTGTTATTACTCTTGATTAATCACTTCTCACCGATTCCGCCTCGTCAACAGGAGACCTCAGTATGAAACGCGGTTTATTATGTTTAATGAGTATGTCTTTGGTGAGTTCACTGGCTGTGGCAGTGGAGAAAAATGATTTTGCCTATGGCTATAGCCTGGAAGTGGATGGTGACGGTGCCATTTATTCTTTAACCCTACCGCAGGAACTGTATCAGGGCATTACCCGTGATGATCGTGGCGATGTGCGCGTGTTCAATGGCCGTGGCGAACCGGTGCCACACCTGATCCGTCGAGAAGAACGAAAAGAGGTTATTGCCCAACCGGAGGTGATATTAGCGCATTTCCCGCTGTACTCCGCCGGTGCGGGTAAATCGGTGGCGCAAAGTGTCAAGAACGTGCGCATCACCACCAATGAACAAGGCAGTGTTATCGATCTGAATTATGGTAAGGCGGATATCAAGGCGCGTAAATTAATCGGCTATCTGTTTGACGCCAGTGCGCTTGAACAAGTACCAAATGCCTTGACCTTGTCATGGCCGGAGACACAAACAGATTTTGTGTTGAATGTCCTTGTTGAAGGCAGTGACGATTTGAATCATTGGCAAACCTTGACCGCCAGTGCGACATTGAGTTATCTACACTACGGTAATCATAAACTGGTCCAGCAGCGCATCACGATGCCGATGCACAAGGTGAAGTATTTACGCCTGACCTGGGAAAAAGACAAGGTATTTACCCTGGATAAAGTGCTCGCGCAATTTCCGGAAAGCATTACCGCACAACCAAGACAATGGACCCTGTTTACTGAACCGGTAAAGGCGCTGAATACGCAAAAGGAAGTGGTTTATGCCTTTGATACCAAGAGTCTGCTGCCGGTGGATCGGCTCAAGATTGCCTTGCCGCAACGCAATACCGTGCTACAGGCGGTGCTGGAATCCAGCGCGGATAAAGCAGGTCCTTGGACCGTGCGTTATGCAGATGTCATCTACGACATGCAAATCGAAGGTGCTGAATTAACGACACCGGATATTATCACTGGATTGAACAACCACCGTTATTGGCAATTACGCCTCATCGACAAAGAAGTAAGCATGACAGGCTTGCCGACATTAAAACTAGGTTGGGTGCCGGAACAATTGTTGTTTATCGCGCAAGGGGAAGGGCCGTTCACGCTCGCGTTTGGTAGTGCGCAGGTAGTAGCTGTGACAACGCTATTGGGTAAATTGTTGAATCAGGACAACCTCGCTAATAATGGCCAGTTGATCAAGGCCGCGCAATTGGGACCACGCGTACAATTAGGGGAAGCAGCGAAATTGCAACCAGCCCCGCCACCCTTACCCTGGAAGAAATGGCTGCTCTGGGCAATTTTGATTGTTGGTGTGATTGTCCTGGCCGCCATGGCGCTTAAATTGAGCAAACAGATGAATCAGGGCAATCCACCTGCCGCATAGCGACTGATACGTGAGGATGTGATGAACGAACCAACGAATAAACAGCAACCCAACTTATGGCATGTCGCCAAAAGTGTCCTGGCCGCCTTCCTGGGAGTACAGAGCAGTAAAAACCATCAACGCGATTTTAACTACGGCAAACCCTCGCAATACATCGTGCTGAGTTTAATTGGCGTGGCGCTATTTGTTTTTGTGGTTGTCGGCGTGGTGAAAGTGGTGATGCATTTTGCGCTGAGCTAATCTTATAAATAATAAATGGCGTGATGATTAGTATAAGATGGACGTCTTATGTCAGGTTGTAGGTCGGACTTCAGCCCGACGTGTGGCATCAAGGTCTGATGGCGTACACATACAAAATATACTGCGCAGTCAAAAAAAATATTTGTAGACGTTGTGACTTGTTCTGACAGTTACCAGTTTTTAGATGTGATTATCAGATCAAGTTGTGATTTCTATACTTTGTATCTCTACTTTAGTTTTTCAAAGTAGTCTTTCACGTTTTTTCGTTCAAGCCCGAAGGGGGTGTACGCACCCCAGTGCGTAATATACCGAACAGGCTTTTTCTTGTTCTTAGTAGCTACTTTTTCAAGTGAAAACAAAGTTTCACCGACTTTGAACTCCTCGACATCTGACCTATTGATAATCCTGCCATCCTCATGGCTCTTAAATAGTATCATCAACTGATTTTTGTTCATCGCAGTGGTGCAAAATATTGTCTCATTTGTTTGGAAACCATCTGCATGAAGCTCGCAAAATTCTTTTGATCCTTGCTTTTCAATTTTCAATTTTATACTCATCATGATCGGGGAGCCGCCCGCCGTTTTGCCACCCGAAACATAAGAGTCATACTTCCCATGCCACTCATTCTGTGCATTGTCTGCCATGCAAGCCGTGGCGAGCATACAAACATTAAACACCAGAAATCGAATAAACGTCATTTTACTGTACTCCATCCTGTGTTGTGTCATGTTAACCAAGATACCCCTGCTTTAAGCCTTTTGTATATTTTGCCCTGACTGTGGTAGAAATTTCAGCCAGGGTAATTTTCCCATCTTTGCTTTTATCAAACCCGTCGTTCTGTTTATATTCGATACTGCCTTTAGCAAATAACGTTGAATCCGGGCTTTGCCCAATGGCAGTGGGGTACAATATCGCCATGTACACATCTTCTAAGGTATTGAGTTTCTTCTTGTTCCACTTTATCTGTAACCTGAAATATTCTTCTACATAGTCCAGTTGCTGGACATCGGTCATGGCAGCGAGCTTTTCCACTGTTGTTTTTAAATCTTTGGTTGCTGTTTTTGGCATAAATTGAATCAACCCAATTGCGCCGCTGCCTGCTTTATTGGGTTCTTTCGGACTAAATGACTCTCCCGTCTCAAACGCCATGCAGGCCATGCAGGCCATCAGGAAATCCGGAGAGATATCCAAGTTTTTAGCTATCTTAATCACCTTGGCCTTAAACTCCGGGGAGACTTTCGCGCCCCAGGCGATCTGGTTGTGGTGTGAGAATATATTTGTCAGAAACACGCTGCTCGTCGTGATTCTTTTCGCGGTGGCCTCCATGCTGGCCACCAGGGTGTTGAGGTACGCCACCGTGCTTTGCACGCTGATCCAGGTCGGTGAGGTATATAAAAATTCGAGGGTGTGGCCTTTTATGGGGTCGACCCGGCCATCCGGGTGCGGCATTTTCACTACGCGGGTTTGAAACTCTTTTATTGCATAAATGGTTTGTCCCTTGGCCACTTTGTCCACCACCAGCAGGGGCTGGACGAGGTACGATGCCGGTTCAATAAGGTCTGGATGATTTCGACATCACTGGG
>JAYSTO010000041.1:0-3290 GCA_043719675.1 Gammaproteobacteria bacterium
TTCCGCCAATGTGTTTTTCCTGTGTTTTCCTGATCTCTACGATAGATACATTTTAATCGCGTGTTTCGCGCTTATTTTCGGCAGTAGCACCAAGATCGCAACAGTTCGTGTGTGGGGAAGGCTTGCAGCGCGGCGGACTTATGGCTTAGCATCCATGGAGACAACGCCAACACGCTGCAGGAGGAGTTATGGGAGTCTCCGAGTCACAGGATATAACTGCTCAGGTTCAAGGCAAAAATCACCCTGCCGTGGCCCCCGCATCCTATCCGGTAATAACCTCAAGCGAGGTGAACGCCTTAGATCGCTGGATGGTCGAAAAAATGTTGCAGGCAGTGGGCAACCCCGCGCTGCACATCAAGCTATGGGATGATTCCTGTATTACCGCTCACGCGCAATCACCCTTTACCCTCCACCTGCATGATCGTCATGCCTTGTGGTGTTTGTTGTATGACCCGGAATTTTATTTTGGCGATCTCTTTGCCGCGGGGCGTGTCACGGTGGAAGGCGACTTGGCCGGGTCGTTGGAGCTGGTGTATCGTGCCTTGCATCAGTCCGGGCGTAAAAATTCCAGAAACGACGTATTGCATTGGGTCCGGCATCGTCCACGCTTTAATTCCTTAGCCGGTTCGCGCAACAACATTCATCATCATTACAATCTCAGCAATGAGTTCTACGCGTTGTGGCTGGATAAAGAGGCCATGCAGTATACCTGTGCCTATTTTCCACAAGCCGAGCTGACCATCGAGCAGGCGCAAGTGGCGAAGTTGCATCACATCTGCCGCAAGTTACAACTCAAGCCGGGTGATACCGTGGTTGAAGCCGGTTGTGGTTGGGGTGGGTTGGCGCGATTCATGGCGCAACATTATGGTGCCAAGGTGCGGGCCTTTAATATTTCGTCCGAACAAATCGCCTTTGCACGGCAACGCGCCAACGAGATGGGGCTGGCACACCAAGTGGAATATGTTGAAGACGATTATCGAAATATCAGCGGCAAGTACGATGTGTTTGTCTCCGTCGGCATGCTTGAGCATGTCGGTCGGCAACAGTATGAATCGTTAGGGCAAGTCATCCATCGTTGCCTGCAAGAGGATGGGCGTGGTCTGATCCATTCCATTGGCCGCAACAAACCCGGCCTGATGAATACCTGGATAGAAAAACGCATCTTCCCCGGTGCTTATCCGCCATCGATAAAAGAAATGATGGATATCTTTGAGCCCAACGGTTTTTCTGTGTTGGATGTGGAGAACCTGCGATTACACTACGCCAAGACCCTGGAGCATTGGTTGATTCGATTTGATCAGCACGTTTCACAAGTGAAAAAAATGTTTGATATGAATTTTATTCGGGCCTGGCGCTTGTATTTGGCGGGTTCAAAGGCCGCCTTTATCGCCAGCGAATTACAACTCTTTCAGATTGTCTTTGCCCGTGAACATAACAACACACTGCCGTGGTCGCGTGCGCATTTGTATACGCAAGAGTAATATGCAGCATGAGGGTACAGAACAGGGCTTCGTTACGAAGTAAATGTTATAAAGCGAGATCTCATAATTTCGATAACGTTGCTGCCGACGTCAGGAATGTATCAGTGAAAGAAAACGTGTTTTCAATGAGGTGATAAAGTTCACGCGGCCGTGGTGAGGTGCGACCAGCGAGAAACATGCCCTGGCGAAGTTTGCCCACGGTGAGTGGTCAGACAGCAGTTTTTCAACAAAGCTGGGGATGGAGTGTTGGGTTAATCGGCTAAAGGGGCGTCCCGCAAGCAGGTAACGCACGAGAAATGAAATGCAGATTGAACGATTTAGGCTGTTCAGATGTATCGCTCGGGATTGTAGTTGCTGGATGACGTTGGGTGGTACTAATCCAGGCAAGACGATATTAACCATGCACAGCGCAATAAGCAGGTAGCCTGCTACCATGCCTTTGCCCGTTATCTGAATGACTTTTTCCCAATGGACGGGTTCTTTGCCAATAATGAGCGCAATGTCCAATAGCGGTAAACACCCACTCTCAAAGTTAAGGTCTTCTGCCCAGTGGGCCGCCAGATAGATCAGCAGAAACTCAGGCGTAAACAGTCGTTGCTTGGGGTGTCCTACTATATTGTTGTTGTAAGAAAATTTACATAGCTGGGCAAGATCGAAAATCCCGGTTTTACTGCTGATTGAGACGGGAGGAAATAGTCCGGTATGTACTTCAATCCAGCATTGTCGCCTCGCATTATACAGAGGTATTTCATGGTGCCGGGGCGCATTAAATAGATCCGCTGAGAGTGGTTTTTCCACAAACCCCATTCTGGCAAGGTGCTTCAGTATGGCAGGCATATCGCTTTCATCAATTAAAAAGTCGATATCGCGCATTGGCCGCAAATAGGGTAGTGGATAATAACGCTGGCAGACATCGATACCCTTGAGGGGAATAAAGTAATCTGGATTGAACTCAAGGTTCGTTACCACATCTCGATATACTTGCAAGGTGTTTTCACCCAGCATCCGGTATGACAGCACTGTGGCCATCAGGCGGGTATGGGTTTCCGGATTGGTACACGTTATGAGGGCATGGTAGTCAGCACAAGGCAATAATCCTGATCTGGCCAGCCACAAGGCTGGCTGGTCCTCAAGAACAACAGGAAGGGGCTCGGGCTTGTGTGCAACCAGGTAGCCTGTTACCTTTTGAAATATGGCTTGTACAAGGCGCAGTGTGATTTTTGATTGGCTTACCATGGTCTAACTATATGAAAAAACGGGAAAATAATATACTGGTGCAGGATATTGATGGGGAAACTATCATTTTTGATAGCCTCACGGGGAAAATACATAAACTAAATCCAGTCGCACAATATGTATGGAAAAAGCTGGGTGATATATATACAATTGAAACCATTGTAGAGGGTATTTGTACGGATTTTTCCGGTTGTGAGCGTAGCCAGGTGGTCAAGGACGTGGTGGGCTGTATTCAGCAGTTCCAGGAAATGGGTTTAATAGACGCGGATACCTGAACCAGTTTTTTTATTTAACGATAAGGTGAAATAAATGAAGCGCAGAGATTTTGTAAAGACGGCAGCTTATGTGGCCCCGGCAATTGTGACCCTGAGTGTGATACCAACCATGGCAGCAGCGGGGTCTTCCTCTACCGTACGCAGGAGGGGCAATGAAGGTGTGGGTAATGGTATCGATCCGCCGCCGCCGGGTCATAATACCAACCAGAATGATTATCCTGGCACGGGACCCGGCAACCCGGGCAATAGACGCAGACGCAGACGTAGGGATTGATGATGTTGTTAGCTGTTTAGTTGT
>JAYSTO010000042.1:0-3283 GCA_043719675.1 Gammaproteobacteria bacterium
GGGGGATACTGGCCGGAATAGGTGCGGATCGGCCAGTCGCGTTGATACAGATTCATCGGCGGTACCGGCGTGAGTAGGTCCATGTTGGCGTCGAAATAATTGTCGAGTGTACCGACATCACGCCAGTAACGATCCGGTGAGACGCGGCCGGTATCCCCGCCGAAGCGATAACCAAAGACATTGGCACTGTTCACCAGTTTGGGGATAATGTCCTTGCCAAAGTCGTGATTCGACTGCGCATTGTCAGCGTCTTCTTTGAGCGCCTTGATCAGGACATCATACGAAAAAACATAAATGCCCATGGACGCCAGTGACAGCGTGGGATTTTCAGGTGTGCCGTCGGGTTCGGTGGGTTTCTCGACAAAGCCGGTGACGCGGCCAGTGGGATCCAAGGTCATGATGCCAAACTGGTTGGCGGATGCACGCGGCACTTCCATGCAGGCGACGGTGACGTCGGCTTGTTGGTGGATGTGATAGGCCAGCATCGGTGCATAGTCCATCCGATAGATATGATCGCCGGAGAGGATCATGACCCACTTGGCGCGGCTGCGCTCCAGCAGATACAGATTTTGGTAAATCGCATCGGCGGTGCCACGATACCAGCTTTCACCCATGCGCATTTGCGGCGGCACGGCAGTAATAAATTCGCCCAGCTCCGGATTGAAGATCGACCAACCATCCCGCAAATGTTTGTTCAGTGAATGCGATTTATATTGGGTCAGTACCAGTACGCGTCGCAAACCGGAGTGCAGACAGTTGGTCAGGGTGAAATCGATAATGCAGTATTTGCCACCAAAGGGGACGGCGGGCTTGGCACGGTCAGACGTCAATGGGTGCAGACGGGAGCCGATGCCACCGGCCAGCAAGAAGGTAATGGTTTCAAGTAGCATGGTAGTCTCTTTGTATCTTTGTTATACCACACAGCCAATTCTACACCCAAACCACCGGACGATACCGCCGCGTGTGAAACTCGCCAATCAATAGCACTGGATCGACGCTACTCATTATAGGTAATCCACATCCTGGCTTTTTCCCTGCCATTGGTTTGCCATTTAAGATAACACGTTGTTGTATCCGCGCTGACGAGCGTGAGATCAAATTCCATTAATTCATCGCGACGGAACGCATGGATATGTACATGGTCGCCGATCCGATAGGGTGCTAGCACAGTCCGCAGATTGTCTTTGCTGAGTTTAATGCCATTGGCGGCAATCAATACGTCACCGGCAGACATTCCCGCGTGTTGCAGCGCACCGTTATCATAGGTGTGCGTGACTTTGATACCGGCAGCATCATTGGCAAACCGGCCGCCGAGGGAGATGATCGAATAATCTTTTTTGTCGCCTTCCTTGCCGCCCAGGTCGTCTTCGTTCATCGCTGTTCGCAGGTGGAGATCAACGCCGACCTGGGCTAATGATTCTGTCAGGGGTAGGTCTTGCGTACCGTCTAAATAAGTCTGAAAAAATGCATCGACATTTTTCCCGCACAGTTCTGCGACGAGGTTTTTGATGCTGTCATCACGCAGGCCGCGATTGACCTTGCCGTATTCGGTCCATAAACTGCGCATCACGTCATCCAGTGAGGCACGCTGGTTGGTTTGCTGCCGTATATATAAGTCTAGTGATAAGGCGAACAACGAACCTTTGACATAATAACTGACGATGGCATTGGGTGAGTTTTCATCTTGTTTATAATATTTGGTCCACGCCTCAAAGCTGGATTCCGGTAGGCTTTGTTTGAACCGTCCCGGTTCGCGGATCACTTTGGTGATGGCCTTGCCAAGTAGCTCCAGGTATTTCTCGGTGCTGATCACACCGCTACGAACCAAACCCAGATCATCGTAATAAGACGTGATGCCTTCAAACGCCCACAGCAGCGGCGTGTGTACCTCGCGCTGCAGATCATACGGCATGAATGCTTGCGGTTTGATTTGTTTTACCAGCCAGGTATGGAAGTATTCATGGCTGAACAAACCTAACAGATTAATGTAATCATCCGTGGCTTGCGTCATGTTGGCATGCGGCAGGCTCTTGCGACTGGCGAGCAAACTGGTCGAGGCGCGGTGTTCCAAACCACCGAAGCCATTATCGATCACGGTCAATAAAAACAAATACCGATTCATGTGAGGCAGTTCGCCAAACATCTGCACGTGCTGCTCACAAATCATTTGTACATCGCGCGTTAAGCGTGGCAGGTCGGCATGTTGACGGCCAGTAATTACAATAGCATGTGGTGTACCAGCCACCCTGAATTCACTCAAGGCAAAATCACCGATCTCCACTGGGTGGTCAATGAGTTCATCGTAATTCGCTGCGTGATAAGAACCAAAGCCATAGTCCGGCGCGGTCTTGCGTGACAAGCTAGTGGCGACTCGCCATGAGCTGTAACGCGGACCAACAGGTCTGACAATCTCCACGTCGCAAGGACTGTTTTCCTGATCTGCTACCGCTAAGAAGACACTGGTGCCATTGAAATACGCATGGGTGATATCCAGGTGTGCGGCGCGCACCGATAAATCCCAGGCATACACTTCGTATTCAATGATCAAGGGGCCAGCACAAGCGGCGCATTGCCAGGTTTGTTTGTCGAGTTTATGCACCGCCACGTGTTGATCCTTGCAACTGGCTGAGAGGCTGACGATGTTGCGGGCAAAATCACGAATCATATAACTGCCGGGGATCCAGGCGGGTAACCAGACGCGTTGTCCGTTGGCGTCAGGTTGAGTGATCGTGCAACGGATTTTATACGTATGTGCTTCAGGTCGGTCGGGGATAATGTGATAGTGAATCGGCGTTGTTACGAATGTCATGGTTTTATTACTTCAACCTTTACCCAGATTTGATCGTGTTGCGATTCGCGGCTGCGTGTTGAATGGAGTATACCGCTATTGTCATTGGTGCTCTGTGTGGTGCTGCCACCCAGTGACAGCCATTCACCGAGTTTACCAGTCACTGTTGTTTCCAGGGATTGGGTATCAATTTGCCCACCGCCTTGTGCGCTGAGGCTGGCCTTCTGCGGCCGAATCATCAAGGTCACTTGATCTTTATTTACCCGTGGCAAGACTTCAAATCCGCTCATGACCTGTTGGTAGGTGAGTGTTTCCGTGACAGTGCCATCCCGATTGCGTGTGCGTGTTGCAATAGGGATAGACTGGCCGCTGCGAATCGACGCCCAGCTGCCTTCGGCGACCTTCATTTGTTGCAGGCTGGGTGCATCGGTGCGTTGCTGGGTTTGATAACGGCGCGTATCGTATTTAATCTTGCCAGTGTCGATCGATACCGCT
>JAYSTO010000043.1:0-3274 GCA_043719675.1 Gammaproteobacteria bacterium
ACGCTGATGTAGCCGCCGTTGCTCAAATCCTTGAGAATCCGGCTGACCATTTCGCGGGAGGCGCCCACCATGTTGGCAATGTCCTGGTGCGTCAGTTTCTGTTCGATGATCTTCTTGCCGTCCTTCTCCTTGGCCAGTTCAAGCAGGGTGTGAGCAACGCGACCGTACACATCCATCAATGACAAATTTTTCACACTGTCGGTCAACGAGCGGATTTGCTTGGTCAGCGAGATGATCAGGTTATATGCCAAATCGGGATTATTCGCCAGGCAGCGCCTGAACTCCGATTTGCTGACGATCATGACCTTGGAAGGCACCAGCGTCATCACGGATGCTGAGCGCGGCGCGTCATCCAACAACGCCAACTCACCAAAATATTCGCCGGGCCCCATGATATTTAAAATCGCTTCCTTGCCCTGTTCATCGCTGACGTACACCTTCATCTCGCCTTCGAGAATGATGTACAGCGAATCGGTGGTGTCACCTTCGGTAATCAATACGGTATTGGCAGGATAAGTGCGCGTGGTACAGTGCGCGGTCAACGTATCGGTATCGGTCGGCGCCAGGGCGCGAAATAATTGCACATGATGGAGCATAAACAACCTCGCGTAGAGTCTGTATAATCCTTCCGTTATGTCGACAGTATCCTTGTCGCAACATGCAGCGCAGACTTCGCACGGTCGTTATCGAAAAACCCAGTTGCAGTACGGGGCGGTCTGCACTCCATCGAATGCTATTATAGAAGCTATTCTCAGGAAAAGAATACAAAATGCGTCTCGTCCCCGCAACCCGGCTCCCCTGCCTCTCCATAAAAGGATTGATCCTGGGCGGCATCGTCGGTCTTTCCGGCATCCTGCTTGCCAATACACCGGCGGGGCACTGGCTGGAAGAAGAGATCGGACTGGTCTGGTTGTTCCAACTACGCGGACCCATTCTGCCGCCAACCGATGCAGTGATCGTCAGTATTGATCAGGCCTCCTCCAAACAACTGGGCCTACCAAACAAACCGCGCTTATGGCCACGCCTGCTGCATGCGCAACTTATCGACAACCTCCGCCGCCGCGGGGCCGCTGTTATTTTCTTTGATATCATCTTCGAGGAACAACGCGACCCCGTCCACAACCAACAGTTGGCGGCGGCGATAAAACAAGCCAATAACGTCATCCTGTTTCAATATTTACACCGCGAGATCCTGCCGTTACCCGGCCGCACGGGTGCCGCCGCCAATGAAGTACACATTGAGCGGCTGATCTCACCGCTGCCGGAATTACGCGAGGCCGCGTTTGGCTTGGCACCGTTTCCCTTGCCCAAGGTCCCCGCCAAGGTAAATCATTTTGTCTTATTCAAAGCGGAACTGGGTCATGCGCCCACCATGCCGGTTGCGGTACTGCAAACCTATGCCTTGCCGGTCTATGATGAACTGCTGACGCTGCTGCGGACACAACTATCGGCAGAACAACTACGTACACTGCCTGTCTCAGCTCAACAACTGCGCAAGACGGGCGCCGTACATCAGGTGACCCATAATATTCGCGCACTGTTTGCACAGCATCCCGCGCTGGCCACCTCACTCATTGCACAAATTCATTTGCCAACAAGCACCCTCACCTCCAGCCAACGGGAATTACTGCTCGCCGTGATTCAAACCTATCAAATGCCCGACAGTGCCTATTTGAATTTGTATGGCCCGCCACGCTCGATCACCACGATTCCTTATTACCAATTATTACAAGACCAAACCAATACCATCGACTTGACCGGCAAGGCCGTGTTCGTTGGTTTCTCCGAAGAATTCCAACCGGAACAAAAAGACGGCTTTTATACTGCATTTACCGATCAACGTAGCGGCCTGGATATCAGCGGGGTGGAAATCGGCGCCACGGCGTTTGCCAATTTATTGCAACAGCAATGGATTCGCACGCCAAACCTTTACCTGGATATGCTCCTGCTGCTGGGTTGGGGGCTGTTATTGGGCAACACATTACGTTGGTTAACCGGTGCGCTGCAAATCCCCGTGGCGATACTCTTGGGCGGCAGTTATTTTTTTGTGTGTTACTTAGTTTTTGTCCGCGCACAACTGTGGCTGCCGTTGTCGATACCGTTGTTGTGGCAATTACCCGTGGCCACGCTTGGCGCGTTGTTGTGGAAATACCTGGACGTCCAACGCGAACGCCGCAATATTCGCCAGGCCTTTGGTTATCACTTGCCGATCACTGTGGTTGACCAGCTTGCCAAAGGTGTCGAACACATCAGCGCCGCAGGCCAGCACGTGCATGGCATTGTGTTGGCCACCGACGCCGAACAATACACCGCGCTGTCGGAAAAACTGCCGCCGGGTGAATTACGCGACCTGATGAACCGGTATTACCAAACCGTGTTCACACCCATTCGCGCCGCGCAGGGCGTGATCTCGGACGTGGTCGGTGACGCGGTGCTGGCAATCTGGGCCGCCGCGCACGATGACGCCATGCGGCGCAATCAGGCCTGCACCGCTGCATTGGCCATTCGCCGTGCCGTGGATACATTCAATGCCGACTCCGCGCCGCTGCGGTTACCCACCCGCATCGGTTTGCACTGCGGCGAGGTCGTGATTGGCCACGTCGGTGCACTGGATCATTATGAATACCGTGCAGTGGGTGACATCGTCAATACCGCCACGCGCATTGAAGGCTTGAATAAACGATTGGGCACACGAATACTGGTGTCATCGGTCATGCTCGACGGGGTCGATGGTTTTGCCACACGCGAGGTTGGCCGCTTCCGGCTTGCCGGGAAACAACAACCGCTGACGCTCCATGAACTCATTAGCATCACCGATGCGGTCACTCAACAACATACCGACCGGTTCGTTTGTGCCTTGCGCGCCTTTCAAGCACAACGTTGGAGCGAGGCGCAGGCCAGCTTTATGGAATATCTGCACCAACAAGGTGAGGATGGCCCTTCACGTTACTACATTGATCTATGCCAACAGTATCTTGCTCACCCTCCTGCGGACTGGGATGGCACCATCGGCTTAACAAAAGTGTAATCATCCGTGTGATGTGAATATTCCCCAAAGTATGCAATGATAAATGCCAATACTTTTCATATAAAATAGTTATAATCGCCGCAATCCATGTGTCGTGACCACGGCGCAAAAGAATAGAAGGAACTGCTAATACTCGACAGTTTCCTAAAACGAATAATTAATTTAAATTAGGCGGAGTTACAAACGGGATGTTTATCCGTAAATTTGTTTGGACGGGAATGTTATTAACTGGGTGGGTACCGGCTG
>JAYSTO010000044.1:0-22867 GCA_043719675.1 Gammaproteobacteria bacterium
AAAACGCACCGCGGCATTGTTGTTGTGAATACGCACACCTTTGATCTCAAAATCACGCATTGAAGGTTTTTGCGCAATGAGTTGTTGGATGGCTGCTGCATCCGGTGGTGGGCCAGTGGGTAATTGATCGCTGTGGAAGCCCCACAGATCAATCAGCTTACCGATGGCAGGATTAAATAATTCATTACTTTGCAGTGACAGGGTTTTGGCCTGGTTCAGTAGCGGAATCACGGAAGGGTTCGCGCTGAATTCACTGGCGGCCGACATCATTTGATTGATTCGGCCCAGTGAGCCTGCCTTCCATGCATGCAAGGAAAAATTAAAATAATCGAGGTCTTTGCGGATTTGTTCGAATAGCGGTTCGGCTTGTTCCTTGGTGACGGCATACAACTCAATCTCCACCAACGTGCCGAAGGTAATGTAGGTTTCTTTGATCGAGTCTGTTGACGGCGTGCGCTGACAACTGCTGAGTATCAACAACGAGAATAATAAAATCAACAGGTGTAAATAAGGCTTGCGGTTAGTCATGCTGTGCAGTGCCCAGTTTTGCCTCGATACAGTCCATTAACGTGGCGCTGATATTTAATTGATAGATCGCATCCAGTTCACGAATGCAGGTGGGGCTGGTGACATTGATCTCAGTTAAGTAATCGCCGATGACATCTAAGCCGACAAACAGCAAACCTTTTGCTTTTAGTGTTGGTCCCACTTGTGCGCAGATCCAGCGATCACGTTCGGTGAGGGCAACACCCTGGCCATGGCCACCGGCCGCCAGATTGGCGCGGGTTTCACCCGCTGCAGGAATCCGTGCCAGTGCGTAGGGGATGGGTTCGCCATCGATCAGCAAAATACGTTTGTCACCTTGGATGACGGCAGGCAGATAGCGCTGTGCCATGATCGGTTGCGTGCCGTGCTGGGTCATGGTTTCGATGATGACATTTATATTGGGATCGGTCTGGTTGACACGGAAGATCGATGCGCCGCCCATGCCATCGAGTGGTTTAAGAATAATATCCTGGTGCTCTGCTAAAAACGCCTTGATCAAAGCGGACTGACTGGTGACCAGTGTCGGTGGAGTACATTGTGGAAACTGTAAGGTAAACAGTTTTTCATTGGCATCGCGCAGGCTTTGCGGGCGATTCACGATCAAACAACCCGCATTTTCTGCTTGTTCCAGTAAATACGTGCTGTAAATGTATTTCAAATTAAACGGTGGGTCCTTGCGCATGAGAATGACATTTAATTCCGCCAAAGGTAAATGTTGTGGTGTGGCCAATTGATACCAGTGTTGCGGATCGGCCTTTACCTGCAAGGCTTGCATACGCGCCATGACCTTGCCATCGCGCACATACAAATCTGTTTGTTCCATATAAAACACGGCATAGCCGCGCCGTTGTGCCTCCAGCAACATTGCCAGTGTGCTGTCTTTTTTATAATGAATGGTGCTGATGACATCCATTACTACACCGAGTTTGATTGTCATTGGATTACCAGCATTGAATTCAAGAACCGGTCTGCAAATAATTCACAGCGCGTCGACACCGATGAACCATCTCCCCCTTTTTCAGAGGGGGGCAGCGGGTACTCAGCAAATGAGTACGAGCCATATTGAAGAATAGTTTCATTGATGCTCGGCATATTCACGTGCGGCGGCGAGCAAGGCCAGTCGGGCAATAACACCATAGGCATAAAACCGATTGGGATTGGCGTCGGGCGATTTACTGCAATCCGGTGTATTACAGGGTTCAGCGAAGGCCAGCGGTTCGAAATGCATGCCAGGGGCATTGAGATTTTCATTGGTACCGCGTTCATTATGTACACGATAGAAACCGCCGACCACAAAGCGATCGATCATATATACCACCGGTTCCGCCACTGCGCCTTCCCATGTCTCAAAGGAATACACGCCTTCCTGAATGATGACTTTACTCACGGGTTGCCCCCCCTTGCTGGCTGACATGCGCGTGCGTTGTTTGCGATTGAGTTCCAGCACGTCTTCCTGGTTGCGCACGGTCATGATCCCCATCCCATAGGTACCGGCATCCGCTTTGACGATAACAAAGGGTTCGGCCTCAATCTGGTATTGCGCGTACTTAGTGCGGATCTGGGTAAACACGTCATCGACGTTTTTTTGCAGACACTCTTCCCCTTCGCGTTTCAAAAAATTGATCTCTCCACAGTTGCGAAAGATCGGGTCAACCAGCCAGGGGTCAATGTTGATCAACCGGGCAAATTCCTGGGCAACGGTGCGATAGTGAGTGAAATGGCCGGACTTCAGGCGCATGGCCCAACCCAGATCAGGCGGTGGCAGTACGATTTGCTTAAGGTTACGCAGGCTGGCGGGGATCCCTGCTGACAAATCATTATTGAGGATCACCACGCACGGGTCAAAGTCATCCAATACCAGTTTGTCAGCTTGTCGGCTGAGTTTCTCCACCAACAGTGAGCGGCCTGATGGCAGGGTGAAAAGTGCGTTTTCTTCAAGTTCGGGGTTGATAGAGCCGATACGAACAGAGAAGCCTGCCTTGCTGATGATGTCCCGTAGCGTCGCCAGGCTTTCAAAGTAATGCAAGTTGCGGGTGTGATTCTCGGGGATCAGCAGTACCTTGGCGGCATCCGGGCAGATTCGTTCAATGGCGGATTGCACGGCATAGATGCATAGGGGTATGAAAGCGGGATTTAAGTTATTGAATCCTGCTGGAAAAAGATTGGTATCGACCGGGGCAAGTTTAAATCCGGCATTGCGCAGATCCACGGACGTATAAAGGGGCGGCGGGGTCTTTTGCCACTGCTGACGTAACCAGGTTTCGATCTGAGCCTGCTGGCCGAGTAAATGCGCTTCCAGCTCATAGAGTGGGCCGGCTTGAGCGGTGGTGAGATGGGGTACGGCATGCAGATGTTCAATGGCCATAGGATTTCCTATCGTTGGGTTCGTGACCTAAGATTAACGCAAAGTCAGGTAGGCGTCGTGCCCTCTGTTAACGGGTTGGCAAAATGGGCATAGATTAACCATGAGTAGTTGCTAATGAGAGGGGGTCCTTGACAGGTTGGTAATACAAAATATCCTATGTAATATGAATACTTATAGATTGTTTTTCAAATCTATGTTAAATATCGGCGAGATACATCATCGCCATAAGTTAACGTATTTGGAGGGGTTTAGCCGTGAGGCCTGATGAGGTATTTATGTCCACAAAGGTAGGGTTACAACGTGCTAGCTGAGAAACTTATGGATGATGAATTTCACGGTCTCAAGGTCATGGTCATTGATGACAGCAAGACCATTCGCCGAACCGCTGAGACGCTATTGAAAAAAGCCGGATGCGAAGTCATTACCGCAACCGATGGGTTTGAGGCCTTGGCGAAGATTGCCGATCATCGTCCGGACATTATTTTTGTCGATATCATGATGCCTCGCCTGGATGGTTATCAGACCACCGCACTGATTAAAAATAATAAATTTTTTAAAACCACCCCCGTGATTATGTTGTCCAGCAAGGATGGCCTGTTTGATCGGGCACGTGGCCGAATCGTGGGCTCTGAGCAATATCTGACGAAACCCTTTACTAAGGAAGAATTGCTTGGTGCCATAAAGAAACATGTTGTCAGGACTGTGGGTTAGTAATCGATAAAAGTTTGAGGAGTTAAGTTATGGCTAGAGTATTGATTGTGGATGACTCGCCGACGGAAGTGCATGTATTGCGGGGCATGCTTGAAAAAGGGGGGCATCAGGTCAGTTCTGCTGATAATGCCGAGGATGGCATTAAGCAGGCAAAGGCGCAGAAGCCGGACGTGATCCTGATGGATGTGGTGATGCCGGGTATGAATGGTTTTCAGGCGACACGTGCGCTTAGCAAGGATTCACAAACGCAACACATCCCCATCTTGATCGTCACCACCAAAGATCAGGAAACAGATCGTGTTTGGGGCATGCGTCAGGGTGCCAGAGATTACATTGCCAAGCCGGTGGATGCGACCGATTTATTGGCCAAGATCAAGGCAGTATTGAAGAAATAAACATGAATGCGGTTGCCAGCGAATTATCCCCCTATGCGCTACTTAAAGAAATGGAGATGCGCAGTCGTAGCAGGGCGATGGGCTTGCCTCAGCAAGTTGACATGCGGCGAACCTGGTCTGGTATCGGTTTCCGTATTGGTGAGTTGTTGTTGGTATCACCGCTGGATGAGGTGAGTGAAATATTAATTTTCCCCAGCCTCACACGCGTACCACAGGCCAAGCCTTGGGTGCGCGGGGTGGCTAATATTCGTGGTGTGTTAATGCCGGTGATGGATTTACGCGGTTATATTGAAAACAGCCTGACTGAAGTTACCCGCCGTAGCCGGGTATTGGTAGTCCGGCACGAAAAACTCAGTGTGGGTTTATTGGTGGATGAGGCGCTGGGTCTGCGCCATTTTTTTGATGAAGAGCGGGTTGGCGGACTATCCAGTTTACCGATGTTATATCAGCAATTTGTGATCGGAGGCTACAAACAAGGTAATACACAGTGGGGTGTATTCAGTGTCAAGAACCTCATTACTTCGAAGCGGTTTATGGAAGTGGCGGTACGGGTGTAGTGAACCACTGCAAAAATGCAGTGTGTTGTTATAGGGTAAAAAAGAACGGTATTGATTATTATCAGATTGAAAGAGGTTAGGAGTAAAAAATGAAAACCAAAGCAACAATGCAAATGACCGGTTTCACCTCCGGTGGCATCATGTTGATCCTGATCGTGTTATTGATTGGTGCAGCACTTGGCATGATTGCAATGTTCTATACGAGCGCACTGAGCGATAAACAGGATAAGACCTACATTGAGAAACTGGGTACACAACGAGTGCTTTCCCAGGAAATAGCCAAGCTGGCATCGCAGGCCGCACGCGGTCGTGTTGAGGCATTCCCCGATTTACAGAAAGCTCGTGATGAATTCCAGGGCATTCTTGATTATCAGATGAAAGAGACAGATCCCAATCGCTTTCTGGAAATGAAGTCATTGAAGGATCTGGACGGTCTTTGGAAAAAATACAGCGCCAATGCTTCAACCATCTTGCAACGTCGCGAGACGGTGCAGACCATGCGTAACAGTATCAATAGTATTAACGAAAAGATCCCAACTTTATTGGCATTGTCCGATGAAGTAGTCGAGGCGATGAAGGATCAAGGCGCACCGTCCGATCAGGTGTATATCGCAACACGCCAATTAATGCTCATTCAGCGTATTTCCAGTAACGTTAGCCGTGTCTTGGAAGGTGGTGAAGAAGCAGCAACCGCCTCCGACCGGTTCGGTCGTGACGCGGCATTGTTCGGCAGTGTGATTTTTTCGATGTTAAATGGTAATCCGATTCTGAAAATCCAGCGCATCAAAGAACCGATTGCACGGAAAAAACTCGAGGAAGTGGTCGCCAAATTTAATGAAATCAAAATTCAAGTCGGCGCGATCATGGATAAATCGTCAGAAATGTTTAATGTATCCAGTTCAGCTGAGGAAGTATTAAGTACCTCTTCTGTGATTCAGGCCAAAATTGAAGAGGTGGGTAAGGCACATCAGAAATTGATTACCGGCCGTGTTGAACCCATTATTGCCAATGGCTTGGCCGTGCTGGCCTTACTTCTTGTCGCTGCCTTGGGTTTTATCTATTTGCGTGATTCCAAACGGCAATTGCAGACCACAAAATCACAGCGTGAAATGACAGAGGATATTAACCGCCGCAATCAAGACGCCATTCTGCGTTTGTTGGACGAAATGGGCGATTTGGCCGATGGTGACTTGACAGTGCAAGCCACGGTTACCGAGGACATTACCGGTGCCATCGCTGACTCGATTAACTACGCCATTGATGCCTTGCGCAATCTGGTAACAGCGATCAACGAAACGACAGTTCAGGTTTCGTCTGCGGCGCAACAATCACAGGCAACTGCTATTCATCTTGCCGAAGCATCGGATCACCAGGCACAACAAATTACCGCTGCCTCTTCCGCGATTAATGAAATGGCAGTGTCGATTGAAGCGGTATCGCGGCATGCCGGTGAACTTGCTGAAGAGGCGAACCTCTCGGTTGATATTGCGGTTAAGGGCAGTGAAGCGGTGCATCGTACGATTAACGGTATGGATGGTATTCGTGAACAAATTCAGGAAACGTCAAAACGTATCAAACGGCTGGGTGAGAGTTCACAGGAAATCGGTGATATCGTTGAGCTGATTAATGACATTGCCGAGCAAACCAACATTCTCGCCTTGAATGCGGCGATTCAGGCGGCCATGGCCGGTGACGCAGGACGAGGCTTCGCGGTTGTTGCCGACGAAGTGCAACGGCTTGCCGAACGTTCCGCCGATGCAACCAAACAAATTGAAGCATTGGTGAAGGGTATTCAATCGGATACCAAGGAGGCGGTGGCTTCCATGGAACAAAGCACCTCAGGGGTAGTACAAGGTGCACAACTTGCGCAAAATGCCGGTGCGTCGCTTGATCAGATTGAAAATGTGTCCAAGCATTTGGCGCAACTGATTCGTAATATTTCTGATTCAGCACGCCAACAGGCAAGTGCGGCAAATAATATTTCCGATACCATGAACGTAATTCAGGAAATTACCACGCAAACCTCCGCGGGTACCAATGAAACAGCAGCGTCAATCGGTAACTTGGCGGAATTAGCCAACGAATTACGCCGTTCCGTAGCAGGGTTCAAACTGCCTATTTAATGGCAGCCAGAGGTGAGTTGCATTGATGCCCATGCGCGAACATCCGCACAAACAGGCACCGTGGCTTTACGTGCCGCCCGCCACAATGGATGCTGAATTGTTCCAGCAATGGTCGCTGTTATTGGAACAACGCACGGGTATCGCCTTGCCCGAATCACGTAAAACTTTTTTGATCACCAATCTTACTATCCGCATGCGTGAGTTGGGAGTCGCAACTTTCGGGGCTTATTACGATCTGATCGTTTCCGGCACACAAGGCTTACTTGAGTGGGAAACGCTGATTGATCGCCTCACCGTGCATGAGACACGTTTTTTTCGTGACGCTGTCGCGTTACAGTTTATTCGCGATGTTGCGTTACCCAGGTTACTGCAGAATAATGCTGCGCCCTATACGGTGAACGTGTGGAGTGTCGGCTGTGCAACCGGGGAAGAGCCCTATTCACTGGCAATGATTCTGGATAGTTTTTTTTCACAACAAGGTGATGGCTATTATTACGGGGTTACGGCCTCGGATGTGAGCCGTGCCTCGTTAAGTGCGGGACGCCAGGCGCTGTATCATAAAAACCGTGTAAAGAATGTACCTGCCTTGCTGGCACGACAATATTTACACGCGGTCGACACAGAGCATGTACAGGTCACTTCCGGATTACGCCAGAAGGTGTGTTTTGTCCCGATTAATATCATCGAACTGGATGAGCGGCCGATCTCGAGCATGGATATTATCGTATGCCAGAATGTGTTTATTTATTTTAAACAAGCATTGCGTCAACAGATATTGAATCGGTTGGTTGATCATTTAAACCCCGGCGGTGTACTGATTCTCGGACCGGGTGAGGTTACCGGCTGGTCACACCGCGAGCTAGCACCGGTTAGCTATCAATCCATTTCGGCATTCCAGCGAATATCGCCTGTTAGCGGAGGGGCATGAGCATGGCACAAGTGCGCACTCTCGACGGCAATATTCTCAGCTGGGTCAAAAATGAAATTGATACCACCATGCAGCAGGCGCGACAGGCGCTTGAGGCACACGTTGAAACGCCGGACGATGAATCGCAACTGCGGTTTTGTTTAAACTATTTGCACCAGGTTAACGGCACTTTGCAAATGGTGGAGTTATACGGTGCCAGCATGTTGGCCGAAGAGTTGGAGCGGGTAACCCAGGCCATCATTGATAAGCGAGTGAGCAATCATGATGACGCCTATGAAGGATTAATGCGCGGCTTGATGCAATTGCCCGATTATCTGGAAAAATTACAGGCGGGACAACCTGACTACCCGATCATTTTATTACCCCTGATCAATGATCTGCGTGCGACCCGTAATGCGGGTTTGCTGACTGAAAGTGCGTTGTTTTCGCCGGATCTGGAGGTGGATGCGCCAATCCCCTTTGAACGGGTTGAACAACCCATTGACACCCTCGCGCGAAAATTGCGGCATGCCTACCATTTGGGATTACTCAACGTTTTTCGTGGTACGGATGCCAAGTCAGGGCTGAAAAAAATTTCTGCCGTGGTTGAAAAATTGCGGCATGCCTCCAACGATCCGGATGCCAGTCGCATGTTATGGGCGGCTGGCGGCGTGATCGAAGCCTTGCAAGATCAGGGTATTGATTCTTCTGTGGCGGTGAAATTACTGCTCGGTCAGGTTGATCGGCAGGTCAAAAAGATTATTGATAAGGGTGAGTTTGCGCTCTCCAATGAACCACCAAAGGATTTATTAAAAAATCTGTTGTATTACGTGGCGAGTTCCAATTCGGGCGGACTACGGGTCAAAGAATTAAAAGATGCGTTTCATCTGGCCAGCGTTATGCCGGATAACGAAACGTTGACGCGTGCACGTGCCGATTTATCCGCACCCAATGCCGCGTTGATGCGCACCGTATCAACGGTGCTGTTGGATGATCTTGCTCAGGTCAAAGAAACGCTTGATGTGTTTATGCGGACCAAGGATCGTAATAACAGCGGTGCTCCGGTGATCATGAGCGCCAAGTTAGCACAAATGGCAGATACACTGGGTATGCTTGGTTTCGGTGATCAGCGTCACATCCTGCAAGATCAGGTTACAAGCCTGAATGAAATGTCAGCGAGTAAACGTGAGATTACTGATGCGTCATTGATGGATGTTGCGAGCGCCTTATTGGGTATCGAAGCTATTTTACATGAACCAACCGGTACACCGGTTGATACGAGTGCGCGCCCAACGTCTGATGAAAGTCAGATGCGTGTTTTTCAGGATCCAGAACGGCGTAAATTGATTAAACGTGTTGTCGATGAGGCCAAAGTTGACCTGAATGTGATTAAAGAGGCCTTTCATGAATATGGCCGCGCGCCGAAACAGATACAAATTCTAAACGATGTCCCTGGCTTGTTGGATCGGATTCGTGGCTCCTTGTCGATCATGGGTTTGGATCGTGCTGCCAATATATTGAAATTAACCGCACATTATGTACAAAACAAAATTCTGGAGCCTGGTGCGCGGCCTGAACCCCGCGCATTAGAGTTGTTAGCGGATGCGATCAGCAGCGTTGAATATTATCTTGAATCACTCGTCGAAAGCTGGGGTCATCCTACTGCCATCCTTGACGTCGCCGAGCAGGCATTGGTGGATTTGGGCATCACCAGCATTACTGTTGCCGGGCAGCAATCGATACCTGCCCCTGCGACTAAAACCACCCATGCTGCGGAAGAGGAACAAACGCTGGTTGATATTCCAATGCCTTCGTCAGGCGGAGCTGAGCAGGACATCACACTTGAAATGAGCATGCCGGATATTCCGGATGCAGCAATGCAAGATGGTGATGCAGTTGACGATACAACACAAATTTTGATCGAAGGCTTTGACGAGCTGCAACAAATTGATGGCATGGGCGGTGATGGATTACGTTCCGATAATATTGCTGAGCCGGAATCGGAAGGAAGCATTTCGCAAGAATTCAATTTGCCAATGTTTGACCAACGGGATACGACTCCCGGTAAAGAAATCAAAGCAACACCCGCACTGTCACAGTCCAGTATGACATCGGCTGCTGCGAAAAAAAGCACGCTCGCTGATGAGCTGGATGATGAGATTGTTGAGATATTTCTTGAGGAGGCCGATGAGGAATATGCGAATATTTCACGCACCTTACCCTCCTGGTTCAACAACCCTGAAAATGAGGCACCATTAAAGGATTTACGGCGTTCATTCCACACGCTCAAAGGCAGTGGCCGCTTGGTGGGCGCGGTGGATGTTGGCGAATTCGCATGGTCACTTGAGAGTATGCTAAACCGTGTGCTTGATCGCACGATCTCACATTCGCCCGCGATGTTCGAGTTGATGGAGAAGGCGCGTAGCACGCTACCCCATTTATTTAATTTATTCAGGACAGGTGACAAGCCTGGCCCCGAAGTGTTTACGATTATGGCGCAGGCCGAGGCGTTGAGCCAGGGAAAGTCTCCGAAGGCCGCGCCGAGTAATAAGGTCAAAGAAACGGCGGCACCCGCAGCGGCAACGGTAAAAAAAACAACGATACCTTCTCCCCAGGGGAATGAAAAAACATTAACTGGGGAAGACAAGAAGCCGAAACCCGCCCCGGCAGTGATGGATGAGGTGTCCATCGAAGATACCGAGCCTACCATGACGCAGCAATTGCTAACGTCGGATGAGCTGGATTTTGCGCTGGAGGAATTAAATGAATTGCTCTCACCGGATGGTGTGCCAGCTTCCGCAGTGGAGGAAGATGACGCCGTTGAGTTTGAAGGTATCGAGTTAGAGGCCATCCCTGACACACCATCATCCACGCAGATAAAATTAGCAACGGAATTACCCTTTGATTTTTCACTCGAGGAGGGCGAGTCTACCGAGATCATTCCATTGCCGCCACCGGCAGTGGATCCGGTGTTACTGGATATTTACCGCAAAGAAATCGTGACACACCTGGATAGCCTGCGTGAATATGTAGAAGTGTGGCATGCAGGAAAGGATCGCAGTGCCAACCCGAAATTAGTGCGCGCATTACACACGATAAAAGGCAGTTCACGTACTGCCAATGTGCAAGAAGTTGCCGATCTGTGCGGCGAGCTTGAGGATTATGCGCGTGATCTGCAGGATGACAAGTTACTCGTGAATGACGAGTTCGTCGTTGTGTTGCAGGAGTGCGAGCTGTATATTGAACAAGCCGTCAAGTTGCTGGACATGCCCGGTGCTATGATGCCTTCTAATAGTATATTAGTGGCAAAGGTGCGGCATTTGGTGGCAGACAAGCCTTACCTTCGCCAAAGACAAACAACTGCCCCGCCTGAGTTAGAACTGACACCCGATCATGACAGTGCGCTGCCCGTGCAACCGGTACGTACGAAAGAGGAACTCGTCGAAAGTGGCACCCCCGACTATGATATAGAGCTATTGGAAATCTTCCTGGAAGAAGGTGTCGACATTCTCAATGACAGTGATCACTCATTACATGCATGGATAGCGGAACCGGAAAATAAAGATCATGTCCGCGCATTACAGCGCCAATTACACACCTTAAAAGGTGGTGCGCGTATGGCGGGGGTCAGCGAGATTGGCGATTTAAGCCATAGCATAGAAAGTCTATTGACCGCCATCGTCGATTTTAATTTGCCAGAAACAGAACAAATGTACCGGGCACTGCTGAAGGCACAGGATCGCTTGGTAAACATGCTGGAAATTGTGCGTAATAATCAAGTGCCCGCACCGGCCAACCAGCTTATTGAGATTATTACTGCCTTGGCAGCAGGTAAACAGATTGACGACGTTATTCTCAGTGACAATCAAAACGATGCGTTAAGTGAGTCCGCAACGGGCGATGCTGCTGATGCGGATGAACAGGCGCCGATTGTTGAGATTGATACCCCAATAATTCACGATATTGAATTCAAACCAACAGACCTGACCATCAATCACGCAGAGTTTTCACCGATGGTTGAAGCCGCGGATGAGGCCAGTTCGTATAGCAAAGACTTGAGCATTCGTCATGATACAGCCCCGATGTCATTTGCCGTGGAAGAAACCGGTGATTTACAATCACAAACCGAGGCGCTGCCACAACGCACACGGGTAGAGCAAGTACGCGTGCGTGCGGATTTGCTGGACAATCTGGTGAATTTTGCCGGTGAGGTCAGTATCTATCGTTCGCGTATGGAATTGCAGACGAATGCCTTCCGCTATAACCTGAAAGAGTTTGACGACACTGTTGCACGCTTACGTGAACAGTTACGCAAGTTCGAAATTGAGACTGAAACGCAGATCCAATATCGCATAGAGGAAACGGGTCACAAAAATGCCGATTTTGACCCCCTTGAGTTAGACCGCTTCACGCAGATGCAGACATTATCACGCGGTATGCTGGAGTCGCTCAATGACTTGGATAGTTTGCGTGGGATTCTCATGAATCTTACCCGCGAATCGGAGACACTGTTATTGCAGCAATCGCGGGTTAATACCGAGCTGCAGGAAGGATTGATGCGGACGCGCATGGTGCCGGTATCAGGCCAGGTGCCGCGGTTGCGACGCATCGTGCGGCAGGTGACGGAAGAATTAGCGAAACAGGCTGAATTACATATTCACGGTGCGGATAACGAGTTGGATCGGAGCGTGCTGGAACGGATAATGTCGCCATTAGAACATATGTTACGTAATGCCGTCGCACACGGAATTGAGAGTCCGGATGTACGTGTTGCCCGTGGCAAACCCGAGGCCGGTAATATTCAATTAAGTTTCACCCGCGAGGCATCGGATATCATTATTACCGTCAGTGACGATGGCGGCGGTATTAATATTGACGCAATCCGTAAGAAGGCTATTGAGCGCGGCATGATTCGCCCAGGCGCAAATGTCAAAGATGAGGATTTAATTGATCTCATTCTCGAATCCGGTTTCAGCACAGCAGAGCATATAACACAAATCGCCGGCCGAGGCGTAGGTATGGACGTGGTCAACAGTGAAATTAAACAACTGGGTGGCCACATGGAGATTAAGACCGAGCAGGGCAAGGGCGCGTTATTCCGCATCAGCATGCCGTTGAGTTTATCGGTTGCGCGTTCGTTGTTAGTGACTGTGAGTGATGAGACGTTTGCCATTCCGCTCATAGGTTTAGAAAGTGTTGAGCGCGTATCGCGCGATGATATTATCCAAATGCAGAAGGAAACTAATTCCGTTTACAAATGGCTGGATAATGATTATCGCTATATTCATCTCAGTTCAGTATTGGGTTTAACCGAGATGCAGCCGCCTACCGAAGAACAACGGCGTATGCCCTTGTTACTGGTGCGATCCGGTGAATATCGTGCGGCGATTCACGTTGATGGTTTGATCGGTAGTCGCGAGATTGTTGTCAAGCCGGTTGGCGCGCAATTAAGTACTTTGCGGGGTATTGCTGGTGCCACCATCATGGGTGACGGCAGCGTGGTGCTGATTTTGGATACCGGCGTATTGATCCGTACCACCAGTATGGATCACGAAAAGGTGATCAGCGATACCGACGAAGAAGCCATGGCCGAAGTGGCGGAAAAACATATTCCGTTGGTCATGGTGGTGGATGATTCTATCACGGTGCGTAAAGTGACCACCCGGTTCCTGGAACGCAATAATTTCATTACGTTGTCGGCGAAAGACGGTGTTGACGCGTTGACCCAATTGCAAGAACATAAGCCGGATATCATGCTGCTTGACGTCGAGATGCCGCGCATGGATGGTTTCGAACTGGCGACGAATATTCGCAATGATCCTAATCTGCAACATTTACCGATTATCATGATTACCTCCCGCACTGGGCAGAAACATCGTGATCGCGCCTTGGGAATCGGGGTTAACATCTATATGGGCAAGCCCTATAGTGAGGCGGAGCTGCTGGATAATATCAATAAATTATTATCGATTTAGTCATGGCTAACAACGTTCACATTATACAGTTATAGCAAACAGGCGATTGCAGTGACAACGACCTTTAATAGTTCCGAGTCAGTTATTATGAAAAATCCGACATTGAGTAATGTTGCGATTGCTATTGCGTCTGATTCGGTGCAACAGCGTAGCCGGTTGCGTAGATTGGCTGAGCACGCAGGTATGCAAGTGGTGTTGATTGAGCCGCTTACCCGTTTGTTTTTGCATAAACTGGAAAAGACGAACGCCGCCGTGTTGCTGCTGGATGTCCATGACGAACTTGAACATGACGAACAATTGATTAATGAATTATTGGATACGGTTACTATTCCGATTATCTTTAATGATGTCACCGCATTGACGGTGAACGAGCCGCTGGGCAAGGATGACTGGTATCATCCGTTACTGCGAAAGATTGCGGAGTCCACCGGTAACGAAAATGTTGACGTTAGTTTATTGACAGAAAAAGAACAAATCAAAACCAAATATCGTCCCGGTGATAGTCAACAAATAAATCTACGCCATGCCATCGCAAATACTGTTTGGGTACTGGGAGCCTCACTGGGTGGGCCGGATGCACTAAAACGCTTTTTGGCCGCCTTGCCAGCGGATGTGCCAGCGGCATTTATTGTCGCACAACACCTTGGTGCCAATTTTGTGCAATTACTTGCCCGCCAGCTGGATCGTGTGACAAAGGTGGAGGTCCTGGCGGCAAGAGCTGGTCACGTCCTGCGCCATCATCAGGTTGTCATTGCCCCGGTTAATGAACGCATCCGCATCAATCCAATTGGTAATATCGAGTTAGAACAGATGACTGAGACGACTACCTACAAACCATCTATTGATCGTATCGTACGGGATTGTGCCGATCGTTACGGTAAGCATGCAGGCGCCATTATTTTCAGTGGTATGGGCGACGATGGCAGAGTGGGTTGTCAGTATCTGCAAAAAATGGGAGGACAGGTGTGGGTACAGTCCGCTGAAACCTGTGTAATCAGCAGCATGCCGGATACCATACGACGTAACTGCGATGTTGAAGTGGTGGGTAGTCCCGAATACCTTGCGCGTCGGCTGATGGGTCATCTTTTAACACGAACGTGGGAGCTAGTGTAAATGTCCAATGTTACTGACATCGCAACGCATCAGGGTGACAAAGCGCAGGCCATGCAACGTAAACAATATGAAACGGTGCACTGTCTGTTGCTGCCTTTGCACAAAGAAATTGGCCTGTTACCGAATGCATCGGTAGCGGAGATTTTGCCTTATTCGCCACCTGAGCCGATCCCGGAAGCACCGGAATGGCTACTGGGTATTTTGACCTGGCGTGATCGACTGATACCCTTGATTTCATTTGAGCTGGTAAGCCAGGCCGAAATGGGTAAACTGCATAAAAGCTGTCGTATCGCCGTGGTCAATACTTTAAATGGGAATACCGAGTTGCCTTATTTCGGCTTGTTGTTACAGAGTTTGCCCAGCTTACAGATTGTCAGACCCGCCACTATCCATCCTACTGATGAAACAATGCCGGATCGCTCCGCGATTAAAAGCATTGTAACTGTTAATGGTACCCGTGCGCTTATTCTGGATCTTGATGAAATTGAAGCGCGTATATTGCAATTGGCGTAGATTAACCGGTAGGTGATCTGATATTTTTGTTTTGCTTTAGTTGAAATCCCCCCAGCGCGATTGCAATGCACTGATTGCCGCCGCCACAGCAGTTTCTGCGCGTAATATCCTTGGGCCAAGGCGTAACCCGGTAAAGCCGTGTGATCTTGCCGATAAAATTTCATCAAGATGCAGCCCGCCTTCCGGGCCAATTAACAGGCTCACGGATTGCGGAGGTGTTGTTATTGCGGCGAGCGTTGCCTCTGCGGTAGGTTCAAAGAATATTTTTAAGTTTGCTTTCGTCTGCGCCAGCCACGCCGCCAATGTCGTTGTTTCATTGAGAACAGCCAGTTGAGTACGCTGACATTGTTCAGCGGCATTTTGCATGATCGCACCCCAGTGGGCCTGTTTCTTTGCCTTGTCGGGCTCGCCAACTTTCACCACCGTATGTTCAGTCATAATAGGCGTGATCACGGTGACACCCAGCTCGACGGCTTTTTGTAAGGCGTAACTCATCCGATCACCCTTAATGATGGCAAGGCCCAGATGTAATTGTAACGGCGATTCATTATTTTCGGTTAGCGGTTCCAAGAGCTGCACGGTGACAGATTTTTTGTTACTCGTAAGCAGCTTGGCTGAATATACCTGGCCTTGACCGTTGAAGAGGATCAGGGGCGCACCATCTCGCAGACGCAAGACAGTGGCGACATGTTGCGCTGCATCGGCAGACAACGTAATTATTTCTGCTGCCAAGGTACCATGATGAAAAACACGGGGCGTGCGCATGCAGGTTATGTCTCGCGGGTTGCGGCGTGAATGGCTTGTTTGGCCGCGCCAGCCATGAAACCGATCTCATCGGCAGTGATAACATAAGGCGGCATAAAATAAATGACATTCCCTAATGGCCGTAATAATACTGCGTTGGCCAATGCCGATTGATAAGCCCGCAGTCCACGGCGTTCTTGCCAGGGGTACGGTTCACGTGTGGCCTTATCCTTGATCATTTCAACGGCCAGGATCATGCCGTGCTGGCGTATCTCAGCGACGTGCGGATGATCAGTAATATCGAGCATGGCATCACGCATACAGTGTGACAGGTGTTGATTATTCTGAATGGTATTGTGTTGTGCAAATAAATCCAAGGTCGCGTTCGCGGCGGCGCAAGCCAAGGGGTTGCCAGTATAACTATGCGAATGTAAGAAGGCGGTTAACTTGCCATAATCCGCATAAAAGGCCTGATAGATTTTTTCGGTTGTCATAACGACGGCCATGGGTAAATAACCACCCGTTAAACCTTTGCCCAGGCATAACATGTCGGGGGTAATCCCCGCCTGTTCGCACGCGAACAGGGTGCCGGTGCGTCCAAAGCCCGTGGCAATCTCATCAACAATCAAATGTACGTTATATTCATCACAGGCCTTGCGCAATAACTGTAAATAAACCGGATCATACATGCGCATACCACCGGCGCATTGCACCAGGGGTTCCACAATCACCGCACAGACTTCCTCCGCATGTTGTTCCAACGCACACCGCATGGCGGCGAATTTCGCGATGCTGTGCTCGCGCCAGCTACTCCCTGGCGCACGGTAATAACAGTCTGGTGAATCCACGGTAATAACCTGCATCAATAAGGGCGCGTAAGTCTCCTTATATAAGGCCACATCACCGACCGCCAAGGCGCCGAGGGTTTCACCGTGATAACTGTTGGCCAGGGTAATGAATTTGGTTTTCTGTGGTGCGCCGCAATTGCGCCAGTAGTGATAACTCATTTTTAACGCCGCCTCGACCGCCGCCGAGCCATTGTCGGTATAAAAACAGCGGCGCAAACCGGGTGGCGCCAGTTTTACTAAACGTTGCGAGAGACGGATGATGGGTTCATGGGTAAACCCCGCGAGCAACACATGTTCCAAAGTATCGAGTTGCTGTTTGATAGCGGCATTAATACTCGGATTGGCGTGGCCAAACAGATTCACCCACCAGCTGGAGATTGCATCTAAATAACGGCGTCCGGCAAAATCCTCCAGCCAGACCCCCTGACCGGAGCGGATCGGGATCAGTGGTAACCATTCGTGATCCTTCATCTGGGTGCAGGGGTGCCAGAGTACAGCCAGATCCTGCGTGATGAGCGTGTCATTATCGGTCATGCAGCGGGTCCCGAAGTGAAGATCATTTGGAACGGTCAGTCCGAACAAGTCAACTCAGGCGGTATAAAGTCCCAAGCGTTTATATAATGCTATCGTCGCATCCGCCTGATTCATGGTGTAAAAATGCAGGCCAGGCGCGCCGCTCTCGAGCAGATTGCCACACAACTCGGTCACCACGTCTTCACCAAAGGCGCGGAGTGAGGCAACATCATCACCGAAACCTTCCAGCCGTTTGCGAATCCAGCGCGGGATCTCCGCGCCGCACATATCCGAAAAGCGCGCGAGTTGTTTGTAGTTGGTGATCGGCATGATGCCGGGAATGATCGGAATCGTTATGCCCAACCGCTGCGCATCATTGACAAAACTGAAATACGCATCGGGATTGAAAAAGTACTGGGTGATGGCGCTATTAGCACCGGCATCGACCTTGCGCTTGAAGTTGAGCATATCGCTGTCAGGATTGGATGCTTGCGGATGAAATTCCGGGTAGACCGCCACCTCAATAATAAATTGATCACCGGTTTCGGCACGAATGAACTCGATCAACTCATTCGCGTAGCGAAACTCCCCCGCCGATTGCATGCCCGAAGGCATGTCACCACGCAAGGCGACAAGATGCTTAATGCCGTGGCCCTGATAGCTTTGCAAAATCTCGCGAATGCTGGCACGGGTGGAGCCGATACAGGATAAATGCGGCGCGGCTTGTTGACCGGCGCGGATAATCTCCAACACGGTGTCCAGTGTGCCTTGCTGGGTACTGCCTCCGGCACCAAACGTCACCGAAAAATAATTTGGTTTGAGCGCAGAGAGTTTGTCGCGCACCACGCGTAACTTCTCCGCACCTTCGGGTGTCTTGGGTGGAAAGAATTCAAAACTGAATGATTTTTGTTGGGTTGTCATTTTTGTAACAAGGTCCTCGTGTTGTGAAGGCCGATGCTTAATCTCGGCCTACACAGACGAGAACCTAATTCCTTTGTTAATAGCGATAATGATTCGGTTTGTACGGTCCATTCACTGGCACGCCGAGGTAGTCGGCCTGCTTCTGTGAGAGCGTGGTGAGGTGTACGCCAATCTTCTTCAAGTGTAACCGCGCGACCTTTTCATCGAGATTCTTCGGCAGCACATAGACCTTGTTCTCATAGTTTTTATGGTTGCAGAACAATTCAATCTGCGCAATGGTCTGGTTGGAAAACGAGGCCGACATCACAAAGGACGGATGGCCGGTGGCGCAACCCAGATTCACCAGGCGGCCCTTGGCCAGCACAATGATTTTTTTGCCGTCCGGGAACACCACGTGATCCACTTGCGGTTTGATTTCATCCCAGGTGTATTTTTCCAGTGCGGCGATGTCGATCTCAGAATCAAAATGACCGATGTTGCAGACGATGGCTTCATTCTTCATTGCCTTCATGTGGTCGTGATTAATCACGTGCATATTGCCGGTGGCGGTGACAAAGATGTCGCCCAGACCGGCGGCTTCATCCATGGTGACCACGCGATAACCTTCCATGGCCGCTTGTAATGCGCAGATCGGATCGATCTCAGTGACCCACACCGTTGCACCCATGCCGCGGAAGGCTTGCGCACAACCCTTGCCGACATCGCCATAACCTAATACCACGCAGATCTTACCGGCGATCATCACGTCGGTGGCGCGTTTGATGCCATCGAGCAGAGATTCACGACAACCGTATAAATTATCAAACTTGGATTTGGTCACGGAATCGTTGACATTGAAGGCCGGGAACGGCAACCGTCCGTTTTTTTCCATTTGATACAGGCGATGCACACCGGTGGTGGTTTCTTCGGTGACGCCGCGGATATTTTTCAGGATATTGGAATACCAACCGGGTTTCGCCGCCAGTTGTTTTTTGATCGAGGCAAACAACACGGTTTCTTCTTCGCAGCTGGGTTTGGCAATCAATGAGGCATCTTTTTCCGCACGCGAACCCAGCGTGATCAATAACGTTGCGTCACCGCCGTCATCAAGGATCATGTTCGGTGTGCCACCGTCGGCCCAGTCGAAAATGCGATGGGTGTACTCCCAGTATTCTTCCAGGGTCTCACCCTTGTAGGCAAACACGGGAACACCCGTGGCAGCAATGGCGCTGGCCGCATGGTCTTGGGTTGAATAAATATTGCAGGAGGCCCAACGGATATCCGCACCCAGTGCTTTGAGGGTTTCGATCAGCACGGCGGTTTGGATGGTCATGTGCAGGGAACCGGCGATGCGGGCGCCCTTGAGGGGTTGTTTAGTTTTGAATTCTTCGCGAATCGCCATCAAACCGGGCATCTCGATCTCGGCGATCTCGATTTCCTTGCGACCCCAACCGGCGAGGTTAATGTCTGCGACTTTACAATCGATCTTGGTGTTTGCTACTGCGTTCATGGCGTCACTCCTATTTACATATGAGTGAGCGCCGTTGTTACCTGAAGAAGCCAACCTTGAGCCTGACAGAGGACGACTCTGCTGCAGCGCCCCTCAAGGTGTGCTTATAAAATTTAAAACTGTTGTCGAACTAGTTCTTGTGTTTAATCCCGGCCGCATCCCGCAAGGCATCGGCCTTGTTGGTATGTTCCCAGGTGAAATCCACGTCCGAACGCCCGAAGTGGCCATAGGCCGCTGTCTTTTTATAGATCGGGCGTAATAAATCCAGCATCTTTATCAGCCCTTTGGGCCGCAGATCAAAATGTTTACGCACCAGTTCAACAATACGTTCATTGGTGATCTTGCCGGTGCCAAAGGTATCAATGGTAATCGAAGTGGGTTCGGCGACACCGATGGCATAGGAAATCTGGATCTCGCAACGATCCGCAATGCCGGCGGCGACAATGTTTTTTGCCACATAACGACCGGCATAGGCCGCTGAGCGATCAACCTTCGAAGGGTCCTTACCGGAGAACGCACCACCACCGTGCCGCGCCATACCGCCATAACTATCGACGATGATCTTGCGACCGGTCAGGCCGCAATCGCCCACCGGGCCGCCAATCACAAAACGGCCGGTTGGGTTAATAAAATAGCGGGTATTTTTCCCCAGCCATTCCTTGGGCAACACCTTTTTAATGATCTCTTCCATGACACCTTCTTGCAGGTCTTTAAGCGAGACATCCGGGTTGTGCTGGGTGGACAACACCACGGCATCAATGCCGATGGGTTTACCGTTTTCATAGCGGCAGGTGATCTGGCTTTTGGCGTCCGGGCGTAACCACGGCAACGTGCCTGCCTTGCGAACTTCGGCCTGGCGCTTCACGATGCGATGGGCATAGGTGATGGGGGCAGGCATCAAAACATCCGTTTCATTGCTGGCATAGCCAAACATCAAACCCTGGTCGCCTGCGCCTTGTTCGTGATGGGAGGATTCATCCACACCCATGGCGATATCGGCGGATTGTTTGCCAATAGCCGAGAGCACGGCGCAGGATTCATAGTCAAAGCCCATATCGGCAGAGTTATAACCGATTTCCTTGATCGTCTGACGGACCACGGCCTCCATATCGACCCAGGCACTGGTGGTGATTTCGCCAGCGACCAGCACCATCCCGGTCTTAACCAAGCATTCACAGGCAACACGCGCGGTCTTGTCCTGCGCCAGAATCGCGTCTAATACGGCATCCGAGATCTGATCACAGACCTTGTCTGGGTGTCCTTCGGACACGGATTCGGAGGTAAATACGTATTGCTCGGCCATGGTGTTCCCCTTAGGTGGTGCGTCGCGGAACGCGAGTTTAACGATTTGTTTCGCCGCTGAATAGTCTTTGCGGGAGGTCTTTTACAATTGACTGGTTTGGGTAGGGCCATAATGGGTGGGTAACCACGACCATGGCTTGCACTATGTTCGCCCGGCGGGGGTGATCGGCTGTGTTGGCTGGCGTACATTGTTCTCGCGAAAGACGATTGTCTCCGTGAGGAACATTGCTTGATAATAGCCGATGGAATATACGATGAATGTGCAGCGATGGTTAGTGTTACTCGTGGGGATGCTCATCACCCAGCCGCTTTGGTCGGCATCGGTGACTATCACGTTTGATGGGATCAACACGGACCTGCAGCAACACGTCCTTACCTATCTGACGCTCGCCGCCAAACAGGATCGCGACGAGCTATTACCCAGTCGTGTGCAACGTTTGCACGCTCGGGCAGAGCAGGAGATTAAAACCGCGTTACAGGTCTTTGGTTTTTATAAAGCGGAGGTTAATGGTGAACTGAATCAAACCGAGGAGGGCTGGGCGGCGCACTATTGGATTGAAACCGGCACAGCGATTCCGCTTGGCACACTCGATGTGCAGATTCAGGGCGAAGGTCAGAGCGATACGGCATTGCAGCAGCTATTGGGCGATTTTCCGTTACATAAAGGCGAGGCGTTCGAGCATCCCCGATATGATCGGGCGCGCGACGGCTTGCTGCGTCTGGCCGTGGAACGCGGCTATATAGATGCGGTGCTGAGCAAACATGAAGTGCGGATTGATCTGCGTTCGTATACCGCCGATGTTGAATTGCAACTGGATACGGGTAAACGCTATTACTTTGGGGAGGTGCAGTTTGGCCAAAGCAGCATGAACCTAACCCTGCTCAATCGTTACGTTAAATTTAATCAGGGCGAACCGTACAATCCATTGGAATTACTCAAATTACAAACGGCCCTGAGTAATAGCGGTTATTTTCAACGTGTGGAGGTACGGCCACGGCAGGAAAAAAGTACAGATGCGATCATACCCATTGAAGTGGATGTAGAATCACGGTTACCACGGCAGTGGCGGTTTGGTCTGGGTTATGCCACGGACACCGGACCACGCAGCACCATCAATCATCAGCGGCTGGTGGGTGACACAGGCGATAAATTTCAGTCTGATTTGCTGTTGTCGGAAAAATTGCGGCGTATCGTTGCGGCTTATACCATTCCTTTGCAAGACCCCGTCACCGAACAATTAACTCTGGCAGTGCGTTTCAGTAATGAGATCACTGACAGCCGTGACAGTTATATCTCGGGCGTGACGGTGGGTTATACCTCGCTGTGGTACGACTGGCGGCGCACCATCAGTCTTAATCGTGATCGTGAAGTATACGTCGTCGCCGATCAGCCGGAGGAGACCAAACAAATTTTTTATCCCATCATCAGTCTGGATCGGATCCGCGCAGATGATCGCCTGCGGCCACGGCATGGATCGCGTATTCATATGGAAGTGCGCGGAGCCGATGAAGCGGTATTATCGGATACCAGTTTTTTACAACTACGCAGCGGTCTGAAATGGGTGCGTAGTCTGGGTCGTGACAGCCGTATCCTGTTGCGTACCGATCTGGGTACCACCAGCGTGAGTGAACTGAATAAGTTACCCGCCTCACAGCGGTTTTTTGCCGGTGGTGATAACAGCGTGCGTGGTTATGCCTATGAAGAACTGGGGCCGAAAAATGATCTCGGTGAAGTGATTGGTGGTAAACATCTTATTGTCGGTGGTATGGAACTGGAACAAAGCCTGGCGAAAAACTGGAGTGTCGCGGCCTTTTATGATGTGGGTAATGCCATCAATTCAACCG
>JAYSTO010000045.1:0-3272 GCA_043719675.1 Gammaproteobacteria bacterium
CGTTGCATCTGTTCTTCGTGTTGGGCAATGACCGTGCAACCTAAACTGTGGTGTGAGCTGGCGTAATCACCCAGGAAACCATTGGAGTTGCCATACACGCGGGTACCGATGTGCGTTGAGACATAGGCCCCTTCCGAATTGGTGATCCGGGCATCGGTGGCGCGTGCGGCATCTTCACAGGCAGTGGCTAATTCAATTGCGGCAGCGGTATCCAGCGACCACGGATGTAACAAATCCAAGGACGGAATTTCTTTGGCAAGAAATTGCGGTTCGGCCAATCCGGCATAACTGTCTGCCTCGGTATAACGTGCGATGTCACAGGCGGCCTGCACCGTTTCAGCAATGGCCTTGTGGCTAAAATCCGTGGTGCTGGCAGAACCTTTACGTTGCCCAAAATAAACAGTGACACCCAAACCTTTGTCACGATTATGCTCAACGGTTTCCACTTCACCCAAACGTACATTGACGGAAAAGCCATTTTCGATGCTGACCCCGGCCTCGGCGGCAGAGGCGCCGCGTTGCGTGGCCTCACCAAGAATCTGCGTGACGATGTCACGCAATGCCGCCGCATCATGTGATTGCGCGGAATTGGTCTGTTGTTTTGCTTTAATGGGTTGCATAAAAAATCTCAGGCGCTGGTGCCACCTACCGTGATGCTATCAATGCGCAAGGTGGGTTGCCCCACACCGACCGGGACACTTTGCCCTTCTTTACCGCACACCCCAACCCCGGTATCCAATTGCAGGTCGTTACCAACCATGCTGATGCGATTCATCGCCTCAGGTCCATTACCAATCAGCGTTGCACCCTTCACCGGTGTGGTGACCTTGCCGTTTTCGATCAAATACGCCTCACTCGCCGAAAACACAAATTTACCGGAAGTGATATCCACCTGACCGCCGCCAAAATTCACCGCGTAGATACCACGCTCGACACTGGCAATGATCTCCTGCGGGTCATATTTACCTGCCTGCATGTAGGTGTTCGTCATGCGTGGCATGGTCATGTGTGCATACGATTCACGCCGACCGTTACCGGTGGCTGGCATCTTCATCAGGCGTGCATTAAGTTTGTCCTGCAGGTAACCCTTGAGGATGCCATTTTCAATCAAGACATTGCGTTGTGTCGGGGTACCTTCATCGTCAATATTTAATGAACCACGGCGTTGTAACATGGCGCCATCATCAATCACGGTGCACTGCGTCGATGCAACCTGTTGGCCGATGCGCCCGGCAAAAATAGAGCTGCCTTTGCGATTAAAATCGCCTTCCAAACCATGACCGACTGCTTCATGCAATAACACCCCCGGCCAACCCGGTCCCAACACTACCGGCATCGTCCCCGCCGGCGCATCAATTGCCTCAAGGTTAACCAGTGCCTGACGTACAGCTTCTTTGGCGTACGTCGCCGCACGATCATCTTCGATAAAATATTGGTAGCTGACGCGCCCGCCACCCCCGGCGCTGCCTTGTTCACGACGGCCGTTTTGTTCAACAATAATGCTTACGTTCATACGCACCAGCGGCCGCACATCGGCACAGAAGGTGCCGTCGCTGGCAACAATCAAGATCACTTCATGCACACCCGCAAGGGAGACGATCACTTGTTTCACACGCGGATCAATTTGCCGCGCCTGTGCATCAATGCGCTGCAACAGCGCCACTTTTTCGTCAGCGCTAAGAACAGTGAGGGGATCATCACTATGATATAAGGCGGGATGTTGTGTGGTATGCCAGGCTTGCACCTGATGCTGCTGGCCGTGTTGCGCGATCTCACGCGCTGCGCCAGCCGCACTGGTTAATGCCGGTAAAATAATTTCGTCGGAATAGGCAAAGCCGGTCTTCTCGCCACTGACCGCACGCACACCCACGCCTTGCTCGATGTTGTGTTGCCCGTCTTTGACAATGCCATCTTCAAGTACCCAGGATTCCTGGCGCGAGGATTGGAAATACAAATCGGCATAATCGATACGGTGACCCAGAATTCGATGCAAGACTTGTTGTAAATCGTGATCTTCCAACCCCGTCGGTGCCAGCAAGGCACCGCGCGCGATCTGCAACGCGGAGTGGTTCATACTTTCAACTCGCAGGGAATGCGGCGATGTTCGAGGGTCGGAAAATTGCGCCGCACCTGGCGCAGAAAATCCAGGTTGATATTGGCAACGACGAAACCGGAACCACGCGGCAGGCGATCCAAAACCTTACCCCAGGGATCGACAATCATGCTGTCACCGTGGGTTTCACGACCATTAATATGGTAACCCCCTTGCGCGGCGGCAATCACGTACGACAAATTTTCAATCGCCCGTGCGCGCGTCAGTGTTTCCCAATGGGCACGTCCGGTGGTCGCGGTAAACGCGGAAGGAATAACAATGATCTCCACCTTTTCATTGACCATCCGGCGAAATAACTCGGGAAAACGCAGGTCATAACACACCGACAGGCCCAGTCGGCCAAACGGCGTGTCAACCACCACAATCTCACCACCGGGCTCGGTGGTTTGCGACTCGATATAGGTTTCGCCGCTTTCATGTATTTTCACATCAAACAGGTGGATCTTGTCGTAACGCGCCACTACCTTGCCGCGCTCGTTATATAACAGGCACGCGGCACGGACACGATTGGCATCGTCAGATTTAATGGGAACAGTGCCACCGACAATCCAGACGCGGTGTTTATCGGCTTGGGTTGCCAGAAAATTCTGGATCTGCCCGCTACCATAGGTTTCCTGCACCGCCAATTTATCCGGCTCTTTCATCCCCATGTGGGCAAAGTTTTCCGGCAGTACCACTAACTCGGCACCGGCATCCACGGCGCGACTGATCAGTCGTGCCGCCTCGGTTAAGTTGGCTCCGACATTCGGGCTAGATGCCATTTGAATTGCAGCAACACGGTTCATACATTACTTCGCTGTGGATGAGGGTTATTACTCAATATGGGCAAGAGCATATCATAAAATTTCCCTGTGGGCAGACATCAGTAGCCGGGGTCACTCGCTTGCGGCAGCGGGACTTGCTGCAGGGGAAGATGAATCATTATTGACTTCAGTCAACAGCGGTTTTTCCCAGGTGCCGGACACCTTGTAGCGTTTTGCCAGCGAATCATCGATCTTTTGGCCAAAAATTTGTTCAAAGAATAATGTCACCGCACCCGCCTGACCACCACTCAATAAAAAAGCAATCACCGGCAGGGTATTGGTCGCACGCGGTACCGCAGTGATGTCCAAATCATAATCCCGTTTGCCAAACCCGGTGCGGCCACGCAAGGCGATCA
>JAYSTO010000046.1:0-1532 GCA_043719675.1 Gammaproteobacteria bacterium
CTCAAACGCATGGCCGATGCCTATCGACGGATTCGTAACACCACGCGATTTTTGCTGGCGAACCTTACCGGCTTTGATCCGCAGCAACATTTATTGCCGATGGATAAGATGGTGAGTCTGGATCGCTGGATCGTGGGACGTGCGGTGCAAATTCAGGGTGAGATCCAGCAGGCGTATAATAATTATGAATTTCATGTGATCTATCAGCAGATCCATAATTTTTGCGCGGTGGAGTTGGGCAGTTTGTACCTGGACATTATCAAGGATCGGCAATACACCACGCAAAAAAACAGCGTGGCACGGCGCTCCGCGCAATCGGCCTTGTATCACATTGTCGAGGCGATGGTGCGCTGGTTCGCGCCAATTTTGAGTTTTAGCGCCGAAGAAATCTGGGGCTACATCCCGGGGCCACGTAATGAATCGGTGTTGCTCAACGAATGGTATGTGTTTCCACCCATACCAGCGGCTAAAGCCGGTATGGATGATCACTTCTGGAAACTGGTGATCGAGGTGCGCGCCGCGGTGAATAAAGTCGCGGAACCGCTGCGCGTCGCCAAGACCATTGGCTCCAATCTGGATGCCGAAGTGGATATTCACTGTGGCCGGGAGATTTTTGATGTCTTGCAAAAACTCAAGGACGAATTGCGTTTTGTTTTAATCATGTCCGAGGCGCGAGTGCATCTGCTGCAACAACCACCGGGCAACGCGCAGCATTTTACCCTGAGTAGCAATGACGAGATCTGGGTCAAGGTGGCGGTTTGTGCGCAACCAAAGTGTGTGCGTTGCTGGCATCATCGGCAGGATGTCGGCGCGAATGCCGAGCATCCCGAATTGTGCGGGCGGTGTGTTGTTAACGTCACAGGTGCAGGCGAGTCACGTGATTTTGCCTGATGGCTTGTTGGGAAACTCAACATTTAACCCGTTTCGTCGTTCCGGCCAAACGCAGTGCGAGCCGGAATCCACCATGTCAATAGGTTGTTGGCTGCCGACTTTAGTCGGTTTGAAGGTGTTTCATTGAATGATATGTTTTTTAGCAAGCTGTTAAATTTGTAATTAGGAATAAAGTAACATGAAAAAATGGCTGTTTATTTCCTTCGTTATCATCGTATTCGATCAAATAACGAAATACCTCGCTTCCGCGAACTTGGTTTATCACGAACCAAGTCCGGTGTTGTCGTTTTTTAATTTGACCCTGATGCATAACGCCGGTGCGGCATTTAGTTTTCTGAGTGATGCCGGAGGTTGGCAACGCTGGTTTTTTACCGTGATTGCTTTTTCCGTGAGTGTGTTTTTGATTCTTTGGATTAAACGCCTGACCCCGCAGGAACGGCTGATGGGCTTTGGCTTGACCTTCATCTTGGGCGGCGCCATCGGTAATCTGATTGATAGACTGATCTTTGGTTATGTCATCGATTTCATCCAGCTTTATTATCACGCACAGAGCTGCCTGATTGGTTTCTCACCTTATCAAACCCTTACCGGCCAAACTTGTGTCTGGCCTGCATTTAATATTGCTGACTCGGCAATTACTG
>JAYSTO010000047.1:0-7513 GCA_043719675.1 Gammaproteobacteria bacterium
CCAAACAACTTACGCAGCACTCGACGCACTGGAGCGCGCCGCCCTTTCGATATATTGTTTGGCGTGGGCTTCTTTGCCTTGCGCCTTGCAGTATTTCGCCAGCATCCAGCATGCCTGGGCGCTGCACGTATTGTCTAATTCCATGGCGCGTTCCAGCGCCTTCACGCCGGTTTCATCTTTTTGTGATAGCAAAATACGGCCGATGGCAAACCAGGTTTTGCTGTGGGTGGCGTCGCGTTTGAGGATTTGCTGATAGACACCAATTGCAGCGGGTTTGCCGGCAAATTTTTCTGTTAATGCGGCAAGCTGCCACAGTTGCTTGTCATCCAAGTCTGTGCGCTTGGCTTGTTGCGATAATTGCAGGAATAATTCCTGTTCCGCGTCTACTGGGGCTTCAGTTTTTTTGCTGCGGGGTTCGTTTTTTTTTGTGGCGATCCCGTGTTTCGCCAACCACTGTTGGTCCATCAGTTTCACCACAGGGGCATACGCGCTGCCTAACAGGCGGTGCGCGGCGGTTTCAAGCACCGGTGGTGGCAAGGTTAAATTGCGGTAGCTCATGTTATCTAAGCGGGTGTGTAATCCGGGCAGCGGTGTATCCCAGGCTGGTTCCTGTTTGATCAATGTTTCCAGGGCGGTGGCCACTTCGTGATCGGTCAGCCCGTTGCGCAGCACCTTGGCCATACTGCTGTGCGGCAGGAAGCCGGGTGGTTGCGGGTTTTTGTGTAACATGCTGAGGACTTTGGGATAAAATTTTTCCTGTAAAAAAGCATTGGCGACCTCGTAGCGGATCAAGGTATCCGCGAATTCGTCATCATTCATGATTTCACGGCCGTAGTTATCCGCTTCCAGTTCGTCCATGCGGATCGCATGGATGGTGACGGCATTGATGATCGGCACAAATATTTGGAAGAACCATTTAAACGGCAGATAAAACCATTGATCGCGGCTTTGTTTTTGATAGGCCGCTTGATAAAGGGTGGCATATTGCCGAAAACGATACACCCAATGGGTCAAGCGGTTGTGCGCCATGGAATATTGACCGAGCTTGCGTGCCAGCAAGGCACGAAATTGCGCAGGCGACAATCCTTGTAAGACCGGCAGGCCAATGTGCAATACATTGATGGTTAACAACGGTAAACCAAAACGTGGCACGGGAACAAATTCAAGATTGAATTGATCGTGTAAGACCACGCGATGAATTTTGGGATGTTTAAAGACCCGTTGTAACTCATCCAATAATTCATAGAGCTGCGGTGCCTTATCGGTTTTTAGCCCCAATCCCCTGGGGATGCCAACGTGCAGACGCAGCATCAAGTAAGTCATGAAGCCGCTGCCCGCGCCGATGGCCAGCCATATTAACAGCGTACTCCAATCAGCCCAGGTCTTGGCATCGCCGATGTTATTGATGATTTTAAGAAACGCAATGAACAGCATGAGTGGCAGTAGACTAACTAAGAGGTAACCCAGAACGGTAAATCCGATAACCACACCCAAATACACCTTGGGGCGACTCTCGTTAAGGGCTTGTAGTTTTCCGGTTAGGCCTGGGCCAGAAAAAAACTCTAAAAAATTAGTCACGTTGGGTTACTCTGCCTTAGTGGTTCGTTATGATCAGTGTATATCTGTAGGTAGGCGAATTCTAATGAATAAACACCTGAAATGGACGATACGCGTCACAAATTACCGATTTATGTCATTTATTGCGAGTGGGAGGGACTAAATTTACCGATGTTTACATGTAGACCCAATCAAAACCGGCCGCTCAGTAATGTGTACTGGGTCACACTTTGTTTGCTCGTGTTATTACCTGCTTGTTCGTCGCCGCCCAGCGACACCGATCTTATGACGTCGCAGTTACACGACATGGCAAAGGCGGCAGCGGTGAAAGACAGTAAAGTAATTTTGCGAAATTTAACCGAGGATTTCGTCGGCAATCAGTCATTGCGGCGCAGTCAAATGCACACCTTGATGTATTCCTATTTTCAAAGAAATAAGGTGATTACTGTAACGATGACGGATATCCACATCACGGTGCAAGATCAGCAGGCCGAGGGTACGCTCAAACTGATATTGACGGGCAGTGATCAAATAGTGCCGGAACGGTTACGCTGGTTACAGGTGGGCTTGTCCTGGCGAAAAACCCAGGAGGGTTGGCAGATCAACGCAGCCAGCTGGCGTGATGTTTCGACGCAGGATTAAATCGGAATTTGGGAATCACGAGCGGCTGTTTGTCATGTCGAGCCGCGCAATTGATCCTCTTGCCGATCGATGTCCATGGTGTGGAGTTGGTATTTCCCTGCACGGCGGTCGGCAAAGAAATGTTTCAGGGTAAAGTGGATAGTGCGAAAGGCCAGGGAATCCCAGGGAATGTCATCTTCAGCAAAGAGCTTTACTTCCAGACTTTCAGTACCTGCCGCGTAGTCATGATCCAATAACGTGGCGCGATACATCACGTAGACCTGATTAATATGCGGTAAGCTGAACACAGCAAACAAGCCTTCGAGATGGACGTTGGCATTGGCCTCTTCATGCGCCTCGCGCCGTGCTGCCTGCTCCATGGTCTCGGCGTTTTCCATGAATCCCGCAGGCAAGGTCCATAAGCCGTAACGCGGTTCAATCGCACGACGGCACAGCAGAATCTGCTCACCTATGACGGGGATACAGCCAGCGACAATTTTGGGGTTTTGATAATGAATGGCCTGGCAGTGGTCACATACAAAGCGCGGCAGGTTATCACCCGCAGGGATGCGTGACACAACCGGGTAGCCACACTGACTGCAAAACTTCATTGAGAGATTACTTGTGTGTGCCCAGATCTATGGTGTATTTATCTTTTTCCACCTGCAGGACTAAATCCTGGGGGCAACTGGCCGAGTTCGCCTTCGCCAAAGATAAAACCCAGCATGTGTTTTTCAATCACCTCCAGGCTGCCTGGATCTGCTGTATTGAGCTTGTTTTCATTGATGATGGTGGTCAGGCGCTTGAGCCAGTCCTGCCACCCTTGTTTGGAGACATTGTCAAAAATCCGCATACCGATATCACCGGGATAGGGTGGGCTATCTAAACCTTCGGCCTCACGTTTGAGAACCTTACATATAACCATACGTTTCATATGAAACCCTTTTTACTGTTCGACTATTACTTAAGGAGGCTGTTCGTCAAGGTCATCTCTGCTAATATACCAAGAGAACCACTGGGGTATTATCGGTAATATACCCCAACCCTGTAAAGTATGACCAAAGAGAGAGGTATAAATTATGTCCCATGTTGCTTATTCAACCCAGATTGCTGATCACGAAGTGCGTGTTAGTCCCATCGCAGCGGAACAACTCAAAGGCCTGTTGGCCAGTGCAGAAGACGGTGTTGCCGGTATTCGTATCTATGTGAGCGGCGGCGGCTGCGGTGGCATGACCTATGGTATGACCTACGCCGAGAGCGTTGGCCCATTTGACAAGGTTATGGATCGCGAGGGCATGAAAATTATAGTAGATGCGGTGGCGCTTAATTTTTTGCAGGGCTGTGATATCGATTTTGCAGGTAATGGCCCCAACAAGAGTTTTGTATTTAACAACGTCTTCAAGAGCGTCGGCGGTTCCGGCACTTGTGGTGGCTGTGGTGGTGGTGGCTAGACTTAACCACAGATTGTAATGTTGTCATGAGCCTCTCACCTGCGGTCATGCCGGTGGCGATCAACGCCACCGCACCACGGGTTTTGATCATTGCTCCGCACGGCAGTTATCGTACCTTTCCTTATATTGCAGCAGCCGAACACCTGGGTGTTCGCACCCTGATCGCCTCGGAAGGCAAACACTCGATCATCAGCGCCTATGCACAGGGCATACACGTAGACTTTCGTGATATGGCGGCGGCGATGGAGCAGATTCGCCTTGAAGCACAGCGTGATCCTTTTGTTGGTGTGATCGGCACGGATGACACAACCACGGAACTGGCCGCCGCGATTGCACAGTTACTGCATTTGCCGCACAACGATCCACAGGCGGTACGGATTGCACGGCGCAAAGATCTGGCGCGGGACAGCTTGGCTACCGCCGCCGTGCCCAAACCCGCGCATTGGCATCTGGATCTGACGCAACCCTTGGCTGCGCAATTGACGACGGTGCGTTATCCCGTGGTGGTGAAGCCAATTGCGTTGTCCGCGAGTCGTGGGGTGATTCGTGCTGACAATGCGGTGGAACTCGACGCCGCCATTGCGCGTATTACCGGGATGTTGCAACGCATGTCTGATCTTGAACCGCTAGTCCAACAACGTTTATTGATTGAAGAATTTATTCCCGGCGCTGAGGTTGCGGTGGAGGGCATGTTAACCGGCGGTGAATTAGCGATCCTGGCGATCTTTGACAAACCCGATCCCCTCAACGGCCCTTTCTTTGAAGAGACGTATTACATCACTCCCAGTCGCTGGCCTGCGGCAACGCAACAACAATTACATGACGTGATCACTGGCGTCTGTCAGGCGTATGGGTTACGTGAAGGCCCCGTGCATGCCGAGTGCCGGATCAACGATCAAGGCGTGTTTGTATTGGAAGTTGCAGCACGTACGATTGGTGGCATGTGTTCACGCCTGTTACGCTTTGGCACGGGATTTAGTTTAGAGGAGTTGGTATTGGCGCAGGCCATGGGCAGAACCATGACCTTGACGACCGAGCAGGGCGCCGCCGGGGTATTGATGATCCCGATCCCCAAGGCCGGGGTACTCCGACGTGTGGAAGGGATTCTTGCCGCGCAACAGATTCCGTTTATAGAAGAGATTGATATTCAGGTGCGTGATGGTCATGAGTTGATCCCATTACCTGAAGGCTCGAGTTATTTAGGTTTTATTTTTGCGCGTGCACCAACCCCTGCTCAGGCAGAACATGCCTTGCGCACCGCACATGCCAGCTTGAATTTTGTTATTGCACCATTGTGGAAGATCACCAAGGCGATATAAATATGAGCGAATTAGCCAAACAAACCGCGCGTTATCAATTGCAGGAAACACGTTTGCAGGAAAAACTCGATGACGGCACCACCCGTTGTCACTTGTGTTTATGGCGTTGTAAATTAAAACACGGCCAGCGCGGTTTCTGCCAGGCGCATGTCAATCGTTATGGCACTTTATATAATCTGTCATATGGCATCATCTCGGCGATCGACATTAATCCCATCGAAGAAAAACCGGTCAAACATTTTCAGCCAGGCACCAAGGTCATGTCGATTGGCAGTTACGGCTGTAATTTCCGCTGTCAGGGTTGTCACAATCTGGATATCTCCTGGGGCGTGACGGCGCTGGATGATCTGGCGCGCGGTGAATCCACCGATGCGTATGTGTCGCCCAGCGAATTAATCGCCACGGCACAACGGCATGGCGTGCAAGGCATTGCCTTTACCTATTCAGAACCAGCGGTGTGGTTGGAATATGTTGTGGATGTGGCAGAGTTAGCGAAACAGGCGGGCTTGTATACGGTGTATGTCTCCAATAGTTTCGTCACCATGGAAGGCTTGCAGGAATTGCGCGGCAAGATCGATGTCTTGTGTTCCGACATTAAAAGCCTGAGTGATGAGTTTTATAGTGAGATATGCCGACCTGCTAAGGTATCCATGGTGTTGTCTGCGATTGAGTCAGCGCAACAACTGGGCATGCACGTGGAAACACGAACCAATGTCATTCCGACTAAGAATGATGACGTGATTATGTTGCGTGGAATAGCGCAGTGGATATTCGATCACCTGGGTGCCGATAGTCCCTGGCACATCACCAAGTTTTTTCCCGCCTATCAACTCAGCCATATTCCGACCACCCCCAGTGAGATCATGTGGCAAGCCTATGATGCCGCCAAACAAGTGGGCCTGCGCAACGTGTATGTCTATGATGACAAGGGCTGTGATTGTGCCAAAGACAATTTACCCATCAGTCAGTATTTACAGGTCGATGCCAGTGCGTTGCATCAAGTCAAGAAATGTGCCGCGACCTGTTGTGGCGAAGAGGGCGTGCTGCTAAAAAAATACGAGGCAAAGAAGCCTAGTTAAATCATCGGTTTTTTTTCGTGCTACACTCTGGCAATAAGAGCGGAGGAAAAGGCATGACCGGCAAACCCCACATCAAGAATGACCCCCTGTATCAGTTACTGCGTGAAGGCAAGATCGACGAATTTAACCGTCGCAAGGGCAGCGGTGAAAAAAGTGATCTGCGTGGCTGTGATTTTCGTGCGCTGGATTTGCGCAGCCTTGATGCGGCGGGGCTGGACTTCAGCGACGCTTATTTTCATCAAGCCGACCTGCGTGGTCTTGATCTGCGCTCAACCCGGATGGAAGGGGCAAGTCTGAACATGGCGAAGATTTCAGGCGTGTATTTCCCGGTTGAATTGAGCGCCGATGAAATTCATCTGTCGGTGAATTACGGCACGCGGTTGCGCTATTAACGCTGAATCATTACGACGAACAGCTCACCTCAATCGATTTCGCCCACTCGGGGGCTTCGCGTGCATACGTGTCAAATTCCGGATGCTCGGCATAGGGATTCATCAACAGTACGCGCAAACGCTCGATCTCGGTGTAATCTTTATTAACGGCCGCTTTTTCAATGGCTGCTTGCGCTAAGTAATTGCGCAAAATATATTTTGGATTTACCTGATCCATTTCCCCCCGTCGTTGTGCATCCATACTGTTTTCTTTTTGCAGCTGTGCTTTGTAGGTTGTTGCCCACTGATCAAAGTCCAGTCGGCTAATAAATAGATCACGCAACGCGGTGTTCGTGGCGTTGGCTGCACTATCAAAGCGGCTTAAGGCACGGTATGTCAAGGTATAATCACGCGCGTCTTGTTGCAGCAACGACAACCAGCCATTGACGAGTTGCACGCTGTCTTCATTGGTTTCTTGCAGGCCCAGTTTTTGTCGCATCAAATCGTAGTAATGCCGAATAAAGGTGGGTTCATATCCTGCCAGGCATTGTTGAGCGGCCTCAACGCTAATCAACGGTGTGAGCGCCTGCGCCAGACAAGTCAGATTCCATAAGCCAATATTGGGTTGCTGGTCAAAGGCATAGCGACCCTGATGATCCGAGTGGTTACAAATATAGCCTGGCTGAAATTCCTCGATAAACCCGAACGGACCATAATCCAAGGTGATACCCAGGATCGACATGTTGTCGGTATTCATCACGCCGTGAGCAAAACCCACTGTTTGCCATTGCGCCATTAACGTCGCCGTGCGTTGCACCACCGTGTTAAAAAACGTGATGTATTTGTCAGGGCCGTCCTGAATTTCCGGATAGTGATGGGTAATGACATAGTCGGCGAGTTGTTTTAGCTGTTCGGGTTGATCACGGTAAAAGAAGACTTCAAACGAGCCAAAGCGCACATGCGAGGCTGCGACGCGAAGTAACATCGCGCCGGTTTCGATTTGCTCACGATAGACTTCTTCTTCACTGCCGATGATGCACAATGCCCGTGAGCTGGGAATACCCAGGCCGTGCATGGCCTCCGAACACAGGTATTCGCGGATGGTCGAGCGTAAC
>JAYSTO010000048.1:0-3244 GCA_043719675.1 Gammaproteobacteria bacterium
GGTTCACGGCCTTTTATATTTAGTTAAACGCAAAGGGGGTGGTTTAGCGGGGAAAACGCTTGTCCGTACCCGTGGACAATGGCATCAAGGAAGCAAACGTGATGACGAGAAAGGTGTGGGTGGCACGATGGTACGTCGGCTATCTGGATTTCCGCCTGCGCGGATTGGCACAGCCGGATAGTATTGTAAAAATCTATGCTACCAAAACCCTAGCCGGTTGTTATCGACGGTACTGGCTATTCACCAGCCTTCACCGGAAACATGGTCAACATCGGTGTACCGTTGACGGCGTGGCCGCCAGCAAGCATCAACCACCGTTATAGGTTGACGTCGTAACAAACGATATTTTTTTGTGGCGAACCGGTACACAGCTTGCTGTTTTTGATATCAAGCCATGCGGTTTTCTTGCTGGCGATGGATTGTAATACACCACCCGCAGGCACTTGAAAACCCGTTGACTTAAACTCTTTGTTAGCCGCCCATTGATAGAGTGTTAATGGCTGATCCTGCGGGACTTCTTCGTGCCGATTTAACACCGTGCCATCCGGCTTTATCACATGAGACGATATGGCATATAATGTGGCGGCTTCTTTATCAAAAAAGAAATCGAGCGTTGCTATCCTGCCAGATAATATCTCCGGATAGATTGTCTCTTTTGCTCCGTTTAATGAATCCCATTGAATAATATTTCTCGATCCGTCGCCTTCAACGGAAATGTAGATCGCGTACAAATGCGAATCCAGTGGCGACACACGTGACACATAAGGATTGCCTATACAATGTGAAATTAATTCCCATTTCTTAAAGGACACATGATAGTGGTGACACTGGCTCTTGCCTGCCGCAAGGTTATAGTGTTCAAAATAGATTTGGGTAGTGGAAGACCAGAATGCGATGGTACCATGGATATTGCCGGGTTCATCGCGCTCATGTGTCGAGATGGAAAAAGGCGGGATAGGAATTGATTCCACGCGAGGTGGGTTCTCCTTTGTACCGGAGACAGGGAGTAGGAATAATTTGTCATCCCCCTCCACTGTGAAGAGGAATTCACCATTAGGGGAGGCATATACTGTGCCGAGCTGTGAGAACTTGTCGATGGGAAAGTGGACCGATACTTGTTGCTTGTCCGTCAATGAATATATCCAAGTGCTGTCACCAGGATAATAACGCCTGATCAATAAGCGATCCTGGCTGATCCACGACAGACCGTAATTGGATGCTTTATCATTATGTTCGCGCACTTTATCACTTGTGCCCGTACAGGCGACCAGCGGCAGTATAAAAAATAATATCCAGAATTTCATGGCGGTTGCTCAGTTAAGGATCGCGACCAACAACGACTTTATACAGCTTAGGTAGTGGATCGCCAGCGCCACAGGTATTTACACACGACTGTCCGGTAAGGTCGCCAGCGTTCGGCAATGGTGTGCATTTTCTGGCGGAGTTCTTTGCCTTCTTTATCGATTCGGTATAAACGCCGCATCGCGTTTTGGATGCCGAGATCATCCGCTGAAAATACATCGCTGCGGTTCAAGCTGAACATTAATAACATTTCTACTGTCCATTTCCCCACGCCTTTGATTTGTGTCAGGTGTTCGACAATATCGGTGTCTGATTTCTTATTCAACACGGCGTAAGATAGATCGTATTGCTGGGAGAAGGACGCGATGTTCTTGAGATAACCGGCCTTTTGCCGCGACAAGCCAGCCGCACGTAAGCGTGGCAACGGGATTTTTTGCAACAACGCAGGGTGCGGATACTGATCAGGAAACAATTGCAAGAATCGCGCGTGAATAGTGTCCGCCGCTTTAACCGACAACTGCTGCGCCACAATGGATTGCAGCAGCACGGCATAAATGTCGCGGTTGCGTTTTTGTGTTGGAAAGGCAATGGATTCAACCAGTGGCGTTAATTTTTTGTCACACGTAATCAGGTATTGTTTTATATCTTCACGATTTCGGCTTGGCATGGTGTGCGGGTGGGGTCACGGAACCTGCGTCTAGTTTGCCATTAATTTACCGGCATGGCTACAGTAAGGGTCAACACCGTTGTCAGTTGAACTTAGTCCCCCGTTATCGATCTGACGTTACTTTGTTACTCCGTTTATTCTGCGGCTGGTGTGTTGTTCCCCCCTTTGAAAAAGGGGGGCGAGGGGGGATTAGTGGCGGCTATTGAAGTTGCCTTAGATGCTGATCGACTTCTATTTCTGCCTGTATCCAGTCTCCATCGGGATTGCCACCATTAAACCCGCGTGCTTCCGCACGAAAATACGCCGCTTGCGCGATCATCTTGTAACGTTCCTCGGGTTTGATGGTTGTTATCGTGTTAGTGGTTTCTTTGATGTTTCCGCTCATTGCCTCCGGTTTTTCTGTGGCAGTTGTCGCTTTGCGGCTCACAGGCTTCTGAGGTTTGGAGGGCCTTTCACTGCTGACTTCTTTCTTGTGCGTCATAGCTTACTACTCCTCGGTTGCGGCCTTGTTGAGGCGGGATGTATCCAGTTGCGGTGCGGCGGGCTTGTCAGCAAGCGCAACCGGCCATTCGCGTAAATCCGGATTGGGTTCATCCTGGTTACTGAAATTAGATCCAACAAACCCAGAGTAATTGATTCGATTATTCATGGTGTTGCCCTCCTGTGAAGTGTGCCGCGTATGGTTAACGTCTATCAAATACCGTGCCACCAATAGTGGAGAGGTGACAATGTAACAATTACAAGGTCTTACTGTTTTATCGCGCATCTGGCGGTACGTCTGAGTAACAATTGCTGCACTGAATTAAACTTTGGTCTGTGGCAGATTCCAAGTTTGGTGCGGCTAAAGTATAGCGCGGCTGTGTGACATTGCTATGTCAACACGAAAATATTTGATTATTGCTCGTAGAAAACACGCTGTGTTGTTACAAAAAATTTACAATTAGCGGCGCGTTGCTAAATTGAGATAGTGTTACTGGGAAGTACCTTGATCAAGGTAAGGGTTTGTTACTCAATGACTGGAACACCTGAGTTGAGGGGCTAGCACGGTTTTTGCCTGCGTCGTCCACGCGAATGAGAGGCTAGGGTTCAGCAAAGCCGACACTCAAGCGGGCATGAGTCCGGTCAGCCGGGATTAAATAAATCTATCACCTTACAGATCGTTGTTCTTTATGTCATCAATCAGGTCAGCAACGCCGTAATTCACCACTTCACCCCTGGCAGACAACAGGTGGCGAAACTCAAATTCATTTAATCCGACAATTTTCCCTGCCAAGG
>JAYSTO010000049.1:0-1511 GCA_043719675.1 Gammaproteobacteria bacterium
GCCGGTGTTGGTGCGGCTGCATGTGGGAAATTTTTCTTATTTTTTTGACGTGAAACCCGATACCAGCGACCTGCGTTTTATCGCCGCCGATGACAAGACCCCCTTGAAGTTTTATGTGGAACGGTTTGATCAAGTCAACCAGATGGCATTGATCTGGGTGACGTTGCCCAAGCTGCTTGCCAATAACAAGACCGATTTTTTCTATATGTATTTTAACAATCCGGCGGCAGCCAATGCTGCGGATGCGGCCGGTATTTTTGATCCCAGCCAGGTACTGGCTTATCATTTTAGTAAAGACAAACTCAATGAAGATGCAACCGCCTACAAGAATAACGCCGAATCGATCAAGGTAGAAGGCATCAGTGGTGCATTGATTGGCGATGGCGCACGTTTTAATGGGCAGGCACGCCTGCGCGTTCCGGCCAGCGAATCGACCAAATTTACCGCCGCCGACGGCATGTATTTATCCGCGTGGCTGCGTTATGAGGCGGAGCAGAATGACGCGTGGCTGTTTACACAACGCAGTGATGCCGCCGAATTGAAAATTGCCATCAACAAAAATCAATTAACTGCCCGTTATCAGTCGGGTCAATCGACAGTATCCACACCGGCGACGCCTATCGCGCCAGCAACCTGGCATCAGATCGGTGTCAATATAAAAGATAATAAACTCTCGTTGTTTGTTGACGGGACGGAGACCGCTACGCTCGACGTGGCATTTCAAGGCAATAGCGGTGACATTTATCTGGGTGGTGCCGCTGATGGTTCGCACGGTTTTACCGGCGACATGGATGAGGTGCGTATTGGTAACAAAGGCACGGTTGCCGCGACATTTTTCACCGCAGCGCGCAACCAAGGTATCGACAGTGCGCTGCTTGCTTATGCCGAGGACGAGAATCGCAGCAGCGCTGGCGGTAAGGCTTCGTTTTTCCCCATCATTATGAAAAACGTCACCACCGACGGCTGGGTGGTGATCGGAATTCTCATGGTCATGGCCGTTATCAGTTGGGTGATCATGATCGGCAAAGCGCTGTTTTTGTTCAGGGTGAAAAATGATAACCAGGCATTCTTGAAAGAATTCAACCGGCTGGGTGCCAGTGATCCGGCAAAACTGGATCATGAAGAAGACGAACAGGAGCGTGAATTGCAGGATTCACCGGTAACCATGGCGTTGTTTGGTCATCACGACCATTACCAGAGTTCGAATATCTATCATGTCTATCATCGCGGCATCCAGGAAATCAAGTTGCGCCTCGGCAAGGCGGTAGGCGCCAACGTGGTGTTAACACCGGAGGCGCAAAATGCGATCCGTGCCAGCCTTGATGCGCAAGTGGTGCGCGAATCGCAGAAATTAAATGCGCAAATGGTGTTGTTGACGATTGCGATCAGCGGCGGCCCGTTCATGGGGTTGCTCGGTACGGTGGTGGGTGTGATGATTACCTTTGCGGCGATTGCCGCCTCCGGCGATGTCAATATCAATGCTATCGCGCCGGGTATCGCCGCCGCCCTGC
>JAYSTO010000050.1:0-3227 GCA_043719675.1 Gammaproteobacteria bacterium
ATTTAACGGATGTATGGAGTTTCAACAGGTATAAGGTAACAGGGATATTTAACTCAAGACATGTTGAATCATAAAATAAAAACAACACCGCGTTCGCACGGCGCACTCGACTTCCTTGCAGAAGCTGCTAACGACGCCAACACGTACGGGGTCACGCACACCCGGCAATCACCCCAAAATGATCCGCAGCGCCTGATGCAGGGATTGTTGATCCGCGCTGGTGAGTGTCCCCATCCTTTTGATCACGAGATTTTTTTCAATGGTGGTGATGACGGGTTTGATCGCCGAGGGTTTCAGTAATCCGGCCGCTTGCCATTGACTGACGATGACATCGCCCACGTGCAGGGCGGGAGGCAGCACACTGGTAATGGCCATGATGATCAGATCAAGCCGCTGCGCGTTGTACGCCGGTGAGCTGATCACCACGGCGGGCCGTTTCTTACTGGCGCGTTGGTCAGTGAACGGAAACGGCACCAGCACGACATCGCCGAATTCACAGCGTGTCATAGAGGGCGTCATCTGGATTGTCCCACACGTGGTTGAAGCTCGGCTGCGCGGCCTGTGTCGCGGCCTGCGTGAGACGGCGGTCTTGATCTTTGTAGCGCAGGAAATCCACAAAGTCTTCCACTTCCGCCAATTGCGGCGGCGGCAACTGGTCGAGTTTCTCCAGTAACGTGCGCAGGTGATCGGAACTCGTTACCATGGGGGTTTCTCCTTTAGCCGTTGGCGTTGCGTTTTAACTGCTTATTATGCAATATTGAGATATCGCTTTTCCATCTCTTCTTGCGAGGTGATCTGGCCTTGTTCCGCCGCCTGCTGGGCGCATTCCAGTTTTTGTCGAACATAACGTTGGTACATGGCATCGCCGAAGGTCGCCTGTTCCGGCAGGTGGTCGGCAATGTTCTGCACGATCTGTTTAACGGTTTGCATGGTGTTCTCCTGTTAACGGCTGGCCTGGCTTAATATGCCCTCCAGCATTGGATAGCCACTTTCTGTTTGGCTTTGGGTAGCGGGCTTAATCGTTCGAGCTGCTGTTGTAGCTTAGCGTCCTGTATTGATCGATTCAACATCTTTCTTCAGTAATTCATTAATGAGGTCAGAGAGTTCCACGCCGTTTGCATTTGCCATATCCTGATGATCGTCACGTGTTGGCGGCAGCGATAAAAGGCCAGGCTGCGTTGTGACGTCTCTCAAGCACTTGTTTCTTGTCAAAACCTCAGCGCTGAAGCCGAGACAGTACGAGTGAACACGCAGACCGGTAATCTGCTTAGTAACGTACATTTTAAAAAATCGCTCGCGAACGCACGGCCGCGCCGTGTGGAAAAATATTCACACGGTGTGGTGGCAAGACGAAAGTGTTCATAACACAGAAAGATCAAGTATACTGGCCACGTGATCAAGGGATGAGTTATGGCCAAGCATACGTCAATCGACACGGTCGAAGCGGATTTGAATTTTTCCATCGGTACGGAGAAAGTTTCGTTTCACGTATCGGTGGAGGCGGGACTCACCAGTCCGGCAACACTGCTTAAGTTTGTCCAGGCGTTTTCAGACAAGACGATGCAGATCGCTGTGAATAATACCGTTCAAGAAGGTAAAACCATTTCCTGTAAGAAAGGATGCGGGGCCTGTTGCGCGCAATTAGTACCGGTCACTGAAATAGAAATACGGCACATTGCCACATTGATTAAGCACTTACCCAAGGAAAGAAAACAGCAGGTGATGAGCCGGTTCGATCAGGCGCGAAGTCAATTACAAACCGCCGGGTTATGGCAGCAACTGATCAGTCCGGCAACGTTTGACGAACAGGACACCATTGATTTTGGTCTCAAATATTTTGAACTCGGGATATATTGTCCCTTTTTAATCGACGATGCCTGTTCGATACATGCGGACCGGCCTATTGCATGCCGCGAATACCTGGTGACATCCGATGCGCAGTATTGTGCACAGCCGCGCACTGAAAAAATCGACGGTGTAAGTATTCCCATTCGCTTGTCCGCCGTGTTGGGTCGTCTGTGCGAAGCGGATAGTCATCATCACGCCGACTGGGTACCGTTGATACTGGCGCCCTATTGGCAAGCGTTGTATCCGAATCGACCGGCGAAAAAAACCGGGCAACAGTGGGTGGAATTATTTCTAAAAAAGCTAACCGAACTTTCAAAAGAATAATACCCGTTCCCGCGATTAACGCGTTTCGATGAACTCCAATGCATTGCCATCTGGATCACGGCAAAACAAGGCGCGCCGACCAGAGCGGCTTAAAGTATAAACTGTCCCCGCGTGATCCAGCGCTGCCTGCAACGCATCAAGCGATGTCACCGCCATCGCTGTATGCCGATCCCGGCCGCCATGTGCGGGACGCCCAACGATGGGATCAGGATTCGGTAATTCCAGTAAATGTATTTGCTGTTGACCGATGCTCAACCACGCGCCGGGATAACCTAAGTCCGGACGCTGCGGATCAATTGGCATCCCCAACACTCCGTGATAAAACGCCAACGCACGCTGTGTATCACGCACCAGGATGCTGGCATGCAAAACGCTGGTAATGGCAAAGGTTGCCATCGCTCAACCTGCCTCCGGTTTGGGTTCGGGTAAATGGCGAATCGCCAAATACGCTGCCAGCATTACCGCTGTACCGCCAACCCATTCAATCGGCCGGGTTGTTTCATGCGCCAGGATTAACGATGACACACTCGCCACCACCACTTCAAACAACATGATCACGGCAGAGCGATGCACCGGTAACTTTGAAATACCGTAGGTCACACTCAGTGTCATGACGCCCATGCCCAACATCCCCACCACCATCGCCTTGAGGGCAGCGGCACCGCTTGGCACAACCAGCTCATTTGCATTCAGCAGAATCAAACTGCCAGAGATCGCTATCGCGCCCAACCAGACTGCCGTCGTCTTCACCTGGGTACTGACATCACTGGCTTTGTTGATTAACACATTGGCCACGGCAAAGGCCATTCCCGAGGTCACTCCATACCAATCCGCACGCGTACTGGGCCAGGGCAAACCCAGCTCGGGTTTCCACAGAATCAGCAACGCCCCCGCCAATGCAATGACCAACACCACATAGGCTTGTTGGCTCAGTATTTCCTTGAGAAAAAATCGCGCCATGAAGGTCGCCCACACCGGTGACAAAAAAAACAATAACGTCACACTCACCACCTTCCCTTCCAGAATGCCCAGGATAAAAGCGGTGTTGCACCAGC
>JAYSTO010000006.1:0-8503 GCA_043719675.1 Gammaproteobacteria bacterium
GGGCGTTCGCACTATACCGATCTGCTTCGCGCCGGCGTCAGGATTTATGAACGCCGCGGTGCGGTGATGCATTCCAAGACTGCTGTTATCGACGGTGTCTGGTCCACCGTTGGTTCAACCAATCTGGATTGGCGCAGTTTTTTACATAACGACGAACTCAATGCCGTGATGCTGGGCCGCAACTTTGGCGATCAAATGGAAGTCATGTTTGCCCGGGATCTGGCGGAATCCAATGAGATCGATCTCAAAAACTGGCGATGCCGGCCGTTCAGGTTTCGAGTGCAGGAGTGGGTGGCACGGCTTATGGAATACTGGTTATAGCGGTCATGCGGGAATGGCATTTTACTTGAGTGATATGTGTGACACCGCACCGATTGTACCAACAATAACCGCTAAGCTGAGTTTGGTTTTTTAAATGCTAGACACGATGCACCGGTACAGATAATCGGGAAAGCGGGTGTCGGATAATACTTAACGAGGAGAAATAATATGTCATTGGGACTAATACTATTGATAGTTCTGGTTTTACTGCTGCTCGGCGTGATTCCCAGCTGGCCTCACAGCCGTGGCTGGGGCTATGGCCCAAGCGGAATTCTGGGAGTGATCTTGATCATTGTGCTTATTTTATTTTTGATGGGAAGAATATAAGTCAGACGGTTAATGTTGAAGTAGATCTTAAGCTAAGGAGCGCAAATAAAATGAATGCAGCATGTAAAATTTCATTTCCCCCGGCCCAGCGCTGGATCGAGTGCAACAATGCCGAATTTATAGAAGGCGAGTCGCTGGTGGAAATGATTCATGAAGACCTGATAGCAAAAAGAATTTCCATCGGCAGTTGCCGCGACATTATTCACTATCTCCGTTATCAGGATGCACCGACGAGTCATAGTTTGGAGGACATGCTGGAGGTCAATGGCCAGCGCGTTGGTGATGTAGAGCATCGTGTGTGACCAGTATTACCACTGACTAGAACTGGAAAGAATGGAAAGGGCGGTAGCATTTTCTGTTAAAGCCTCATTGTCGTCAACACTGCTTCCGATCGCTGATTTAAATTAACGTAAACCGAAATCCGGTGATCCGTGAAGCGCATGAACGAGGCTGTTAGACAGCTTGCGTTGTTCTTACGCTAACAAGCCGCTCGCCGCAAACCAGGAAGATCATGAACGGACAGGTACTGACGAACGCAGGATGGTTCATCCTCATCGGTGGGCTGTTGCTTGGCATGGGTTTCATTCCAACGACACTTAAACGCCTGCCGATCACCTCAGCCATTATCTATCTTGCCGTGGGTATTCTGATGGGGCCGATGGTACTGGGCCTGTTTCATTTCAACCCACTCAAAGAATCAGCGCTGCTGGAGATACTTACCGAAGTGGCGGTGCTGATTTCACTGTTCTCCGCCGGGGTGAAAATGCCGGTGCCCATCAGCTTTGCGCGCTGGCGCGGCCCGGTTTTGCTGGCAGTGGTGTCGATGGCAGTGACCGTGGGACTGGTTGCGGCCATGGCCTATTATGCATTCGGGCTACCGCTGGGCGCGGCGATTCTCCTTGGCGCAATTGTGGCGCCGACCGATCCCGTTTTGGCTACCGACGTGCAGATCCGTCACGCCGGTGATCGTGATCGGTTGCGCTATACCTTGACGTGCGAGGCGGGCATCAATGATGGCAGCGCGTTCCCGTTTGTCATGCTGGGATTGGGATTACTGGGCCTGCACGAGATCGGTGATCTCGGTTTGCGCTGGGTCATCGTCGATGTGTTGTGGGCGACATCGGCCGGCATCGTTATCGGTGTGGTTTTAGGTAATGTACTGGGCCGTTTGGTATGGCACCTGCGCCGCAAACATCCGGAGCAAAAACTCCTGGATGATTTTCTGGGACTCGGTCTGATCGGATTGGTGTACGGGGTGAGCGTGTATGTCAATGCCTGGGGCTTTCTGGCGGTGTTTTTCGCCGCCGTGGCGTTGCGTCAGGTGGAACTCAAACTCTCGGGTGATAATCCGGAACCTCCGCAACGGTTACATGCTGGCGCAACCGATCACACGGATGCACCACCCATGCGAACCAGCGAGGGGTCACTGATCTTCGGTGAACATCTGGAGCGGCTCTCGGAATTGATTCTTATATTGCTGATTGGTGGCATGCTGTTTATCGACTCCTGGAGTTGGCGGGCGGTGGGCTTTGCATTATTCCTGTTTATGGTGGTGCGCCCGGTCAGCGTCGTGATTGGTTTAATCGGTACCGGCACACCGTGGAAGATCCGTGGCATGGTCGGCTGGTTTGGGGTACGGGGAATCGGTTCGCTCTATTATCTGATGTTTGCCATTCAACATGGTCTGCCGAAAGAACTGGCGCTACAGCTGATTCATCTGACGTTTATGGTGGTTACCCTGTCGATCCTTGTGCACGGCACCAGTGTCAAGCCGTTGATGGAACGTTTCTGGCGGCCACGCAAAAAGGATGGAACGGTGTAAACCAATGTGCGGTAGCAAACCGTCGCAGAGCACCATGGGTGTTATGGTGTGCGTTCGACTCATGATTAATTGCAACAAGGAATTTTACACATGCACATCCATAACCTTAGCGCCTTCATCGTTTTCTCGACGGCGCTGTTACTCGGTCCCTTGACCACCGCGCAGGCACAGCGGCCGGGGCTTTATGTGGGCGGTGAGGTGGGCGCATACAAAATTCAGGGAAGTACTCTCAGTGACAATGACCATGTATTAAAGGCCTATGCCGGTGGTCAATTCACGAATTGGTTCGGTGTTGAAGGCTCATGGATCGATTTCAACCGCATTGACAATGGTGGCGATAACTTCGAGGCGGATGGCGTTGGCGTGGCGGCGGTGTTTTCGCTGCCGATGGGATCCCTGTCGTCGCTGTTTGTAAAGGGCGGACAGTTCTGGTGGAAATCGGATTCGGTGCTGGGCGGAACATTCGGCGCCAGTGACGGTAACGATCCGTTCTGGGGTGTAGGTGTTAGGGTAGGTCTTAATGATCATCTCGCCTTACGCCTTGAAATCGAACGTTATGATGTGGCGGATATTCATCTCAACACCTTGATAGGTGGTATTGAGATAAAATTCTAACAACAGTGACGGCATCGATTGCATGTTGTGATCGAGCGCGAATGTCAGTCGATAAACGAATATTAGTAATAATATTTAGTTAACACGTTAGCACCCGCACTGCCGGAAGTTAATGTAGTAACAACGGTTACGGTGCCCAGGCAAGCCATGCAGCGCTGTTTGTTCCAAACCTATGTACGCAAGCGCACAGAATCTGTTGTCACGGAATGGGATAGTTACTCATGACGCTCGGTACCAAATCCTTGGTGCTGTATGCGGGAATCCTGCGGTTGTAATACAGCAACTGCATATCAGTGCCTTTTGGCATCAGAGAATCAAAGAGAGGAAGCAAATGAAAACATTTAACAACATTACTAAACCACTGATGTGGTCCATGTCATTACTACTGGTCGCCTTCACGGCGGGATGTGGTGGTGGAAATGATGGCGGCGGTTCAGGCCCGGGTCCAGTGGGAGGAACTTGCTCAGGAACGGTAACGGCCTGCGTGCCCCTGGGCGCTTCTGGTAATTATGTTATTTTCGCCAACACCGGGATTCACACTGACGCGAATCCATCGGTGGTTACGGGAAATATCGCCGCAGGCCCAGGTGTCACCTCAAGCTCCATCACCGGCTTTGCGTTGACCTTGCCCGCAGCGAGTCCGTTTTCAACGTCTGCACAGGTAGTTGGCGGCGGCAAGGTTTACGCATTCGACTATGCACCGCCGACCCCGACTGAAGTGACCACAGCCTCAACCAATATGGGTGCTGCGTACACTGCCGCTGCCAATAAACCAGCAGGTGTGGGTCCCTTCTTGAATCTCGGTGGTGGAACCGTCACGGGTCAAAACCTTGCGCCTGGTGTTTACACCTGGGGTACCGCAGTGACAATACCAACGGATCTCACGCTCACCGGTAACAGCACCGATGTCTGGGTCTTCCAGATAGCAGGAACTCTCAATATGGCGGCTGCCAAAAACGTTATCCTGGCCGGTGGTGCGCAGTCCAAGAACATCTTCTGGCAGGTTGCTGATGCGGTGAACATTGGCGCAAACACGAACTTTAAAGGAAATATCCTGGGTCAGACAGCGATCACGTTTGGTAATAGCTCATCGATTGAGGGCCGACTGCTGGCGCAGTCTGCAGTCACTCTTGATCTGACGACGGTGACACAACCCGCGCAGTAAAACGCAAGGGGTCCATGACTGGAAACAGGAAACGGCAAGCACTGCGTTCCTGTTTTTCAGCATCTTGGATTTATTATGGCAGGCTACAGTAGTCGTGTTACTCATCTCCTGCAAAGTTCAAAACCAGCTTCTCCACCCAATCTTACCGCTGCATCACTCACTGTTAATTAACGGTTCCAGATTTCTATTTCACGCTGCATGAAGGTAGAAAAAAACTATCCAGATGGCGCGGAAATGTAAGTGTTAAAATCAGCCAGGGTTTTGATCGGTGGCAGGCAGTGCGTGCCTTGGCAGATATAGGCAACAACACCTTGTTTGTCCGCCGCTTTACTGTGCAGCGCCGCGTTGAGTTCAGTTTGATTAGCCGGGATGGCCACGCACAGCCGTCGCGGTGCATAACGCTGTTGTAATAGTGCCTGCCATTCGCCCATCGCCGCTGTCTCACCACGCAGAATAATAATGTGAGGAGGATATAAATACTCTTCCAGGGCATGCAACATGGCGCCGTGCGCATGCGGAAATTGGCTCAGGCCCTGCCAGGCGCTGTGTAATGTTTTTGTTGCCGCCTCGAGATAACGCGTATTGCCCAGTAAATAACCCAGACGTAATAAACTACTCGCGGCAATCGCATTGCCGGACGGGATGGCCTCGTCCATCATCGGCTTGGGGCGGTACAATAATTTCTCGTGGTCCTGCGCGGTAAAATAAAATCCGCCATTGTCGATGTCGCTAAAAAAGTCGAGCAAGCTATCGGCCAGGGTGGTGGCAAACGTCAGGTCCTGCGCACGCCACTGTGCTTGCAGACATTCCAGCAGGGCATCGAGCATAAAGGCATAATCATCCAGATAGGCCATGAGGCTCGCCTTGCCATCTTTGTAACTGGCCAGCAAGCGGCCGTTGGCGAATAGCTGTTCACGTATAAAATCCACCGCCCGTTGTGCGGACTCTATATATATAGGTTTATTCAAACGGCGACCGGCGGCGGCCATACCTTTGATCATCAGTGCATTCCAGGCGGTGAGGATCTTCTCATCGCGGCCGGGGCGGATACGGCCTGTTAGTGCCGCGAAACATTTTTCGCGGGCGCGGTGCAATAAGCCCTGCACCGCCTGTTCGGGTTTATCCAGTGCCGTTGCGACCTCATCGGTGCCAAGCAACATGTGCAAGTGCCAGCTGCCTTCAAAATTGGCGGGGCGATCCAAACCATATATCCGGCTGAACACCGCGTATTCCTCCGCGCTTAACAGTGCTTGTACCTGCGCGGTGTCCCAGATATAAAACTTGCCTTCATGGCCTTCGCTATCGGCATCCAGCGAAGAGTAGTAACCGCCTTGTGGTGATTGCATCTCGCGTTGGGTCCACTCGGCGGTTTCCTGAACGATGCGCGTATAACTGGCGTCATGGGTTGCAACCGCAGCATCGGCGTACAAAGCCAGCAGCGGGCCATTGTCGTAGAGCATTTTTTCAAAATGCGGGATCATCCACAGGTCATCCACACTGTAGCGATAAAAGCCGCCGCCGAGTTGATCAAATATCCCGCCATTGGCCATCGCGCTTAGGGTGGCGCGGACCATGTGCAAGGCGGTGTGATCCTGTTGTTGGGTCGCTGACCAATGTCGTAGTAATCGTTCCAGGTTGGTGGGATGAGGAAATTTCGGCGCCTTGCCAAAGCCAGCGTGTTCTCGATCAAAATGTTGTTCCAGCTCACGGCGCGCCATTTCCAAGGGCACCGCGCTGAGTGTGTTGGCAGCCGTGGCGGGATTCATTTGCGCAAAGGCATCGATAAACGCGCGATGTTGTTGCTGAAGTTCCGCACGGTGTTCGCGATAATACTGCGCGACGCTGTGCAACATTTCCTTGAAGGCCGGCATCCCGTAACGCGGCGCAACCGGGAAATAGGTACCGGCAAAAAACGGTGTGTGGCCATCGGGGGTGAGGATCATCGTCAGCGGCCAGCCACCGGCGCGTTGATTGATCAATTGATGGGCGGTTTGATAGATCTTGTCAAGGTCCGGACGCTCTTCACGATCAACCTTGATGTTGACGAACAACGTGTTCATGACCTGCGCGGTACTGTCGTCTTCAAACGATTCATGCGCCATGACATGACACCAGTGACAGGCCGAGTAACCAATCGACAACAGGATTGGTTTGTCCTGGTCACGCGCTAATTGCAATGCCGCCGCACACCATGGCCACCAGTCTACCGGGTTGTGCGCGTGTTGTAACAGGTAGGGGCTGGTCTGGTCGATCAAACGATTCGTGTGGGTAGGCATGGGGTTACTCGCGTGTTTGTGGCATCATAGCAACTTTCGGGATCACATTGTAGGTTGGCTGTATTTTATGAACCAAGAAAAATTACCCGCATTACGTTTAAAGAAAGGCGAGGATCGCCGCCTTAAACAAGGTCATTTATGGATCTACAGCAACGAGGTGGATATTCAAGCCACGCCGTTGAAGATATTCACGCCGGGTCAATCGGTCACGGTGGAGAATCACCTGGGTTATCCGCTGGGCAGCGCCTATGTAAATCCCAACAGTTTAATCAGCGCACGTTTCTACAGTCGTGGTGCAAACCGCCAGTTTGATCGTGAGTTACTCCGCCGTCGTCTGGAACAGTCGCTGGCCTTGCGTGAATTATTGTATCCTGAACCTTTTTATCGCCTGTGTTTTGCCGAAGGGGATTTTCTGCCTGGCCTGGTGGTGGATCGGTTCGCGGATTATTTTTCCGTGCAGATCACCACCGCCGGGATGGAAGGCATCAAGGATCAGATCATCCAGGTTTTGGTCGAGCTGTTTAAACCGCGTGGCATTGTGCTGCGCAATGATGTGTCACTGCGTGAAATGGAAGGCCTGCCCTTGTACGTCGAGGTGGTGCATGGCGATATCCCCGAACAGGTGTTGGTAAAAGAAAACGGCGCGGAATATTTTTGCTCGCTGTTAACCGGGCAAAAAACCGGTTGGTTTTATGATCACCGCGAGAACCGTGCCCACCTGCAAACCTATGCGCCGGGCAAACGTGTGTTGGATGTATTCAGTTATTTGGGGGCATGGGGTATCACGGCGGCGCGCGCCGGTGCCAGTCGCGTGTTGTGTGTCGACAGTTCTCAAACCGCGCTGGATAACATTACCCGGCATGCGCAACACAATCAAGTGGCGGATCGCTGCACGGTGAGCAAGGGTGACGCCTTTGCCGTGTTGGCGCAACTGCTGGCGGATAAACAGAAATTCGATGTGGTGATCCTCGATCCCCCGGCCTTTGTCAAACGCCGCAAGGATTTGGCGGTGGGTTTACACGCGTATCAGTCGATCAATCAATTGGCGTTGCAATTGCTCGATAACAACGGCATTTTGATCTCGGCCTCCTGCTCGCAACACGTGGATAGCCCGGCCTTATTGGGCGCGATCCGCACTGCGGTGAAACCACTGCCGCTGCGTCTGCAGGTGATTGGCCAGGGGCACCAGGCGGCGGATCACCCGATTCATCCCGCCATGCCGGAGACCGAGTATTTAAAGGCATTTTATTGCCGTATCGTCAGTGAATAACATGGTATCCCACCGGGCGACTGCGTTAGAATTGGTCGCCGTACTGCCCTAACAACCGTGAGTAATGTCGATGCCTGATTATTTTATAATTAAATTTGACCCTGTGGCGTTTTCCATCTTTGGTTTTGGCGTTCACTGGTACGGCCTCATGTATCTGGCGGGTTTTCTCAGCGGCTGGTGGCTGGGGCGGCTGCGGGCGAAACGACCGAATTCCGGCTGGACCGTACTGGAGATCGACGATCTGGTATTTTATGTCGGCGTGGGGGTGATCCTCGGTGGGCGCGTCGGTTATTTATTATTTTACGATTTGCTGAATGTGATCCATGAGCCCAGTTTGTGGGAAATGATTAAACACATCGGCGCCATCCACAAGGGTGGCATGTCCTTTCACGGGGGTCTGTTGGGTGTATTGGCGGCGCTATGGTTGTTTGCGCGCAAATATCACAAGCCCTATTTCTTCGTCGTCGACCTGCTGGCGATCCTGGCGCCACCTGGTTTGTTTTTTGGCCGCATCGGCAATTTTATCAATGGTGAATTGTGGGGTGCGCACAGCAACTTGCCTTGGGCGATGATCTTCCCCAAATCCGAGGACCTGTTACCGCGTCATCCCACCCCATTATATGAAGCCGCGTTGGAAGGACTGGTGTTATTCACGCTGTTGTGGTGGTTTGCACGCAAGCCACGACCGATCATGGCCGTGTCAGGAT
>JAYSTO010000051.1:0-7396 GCA_043719675.1 Gammaproteobacteria bacterium
AAGATCCGAATCCAGCATCTTGAAGAAAATCTCACATTCAACACTGACGCGTCGATAACCGCGCTTCTCATCATATTCAGTAGCCATTGTCATGCTTTGCTCCTAACACCTGTACTACAGTAGTTAGCAGAGCTGGCACAATAACTCAAGTTTTTTCTTAATAATTAGTAATTTGACACCCATTTTCCAATCTTTAGTTGAATTAAAGTAAGCACTTTAGTGGATTTTTAGGTCCACAAAGCCCATCGAATATTCACGAGACGCGTTAACATTCGTGTATCTTGATCAAATTGATCGGTATCGGGAGGTGTTTTTGAGTCTTCAAGTGAAACCCTTTGCTGCCACCAATTGTATAACTCCAATAATTCAGTCTGTGCTTTAACATGTTTTTCATCCTGCCCCCAATCTATTACACCATCGAGCAGACATTCCTTTTCTATACAGTCTTTCAATAATTGAAAACAAGCATGAAGCATCACATGGTCTTTATCGCACCACTTTGCACTCAAACTTTCTATTTTTAAGATATTTGCTGGTTCCATTTTATTCTCAATGATTGTTAACGTCGCACATGAAAAGCTGTGTGATAATGAGATACCGGATATAGCGCATTCATGACACCTATCAGCGTATTCAGACAGAATACTACCTTTCCCCTTTTTAGACAGCGTTCTGTCTAAAAAGGGCCTTGAATGTTGGATTTTGCCATACAAATTTAATCTCGGCATGGATTTTGTGTATTCATCGCTTGGCCTTGCTAACATAATTGAATAAACCGAATTCGTCTTTTTTCATCTTGCCAAGAACTTTGCTTTAAAAAATCAGAATGTTATCGTGCGTAATTGAACACAGAGACGGGTTTGTAACATTGACGGTGTAAATTAATGGACATGTCAGTCTGAAGGCTGACCTACAAAACCAAGCAGGCCGTCGCGCGTACAAGTTAAGTACGCACCATCAAGGAAAAAATTTAGCCGCCGTGTTCTTTTAAAATGGCACAGCTGTGCCGTACAAGTAAATGTATATTGATTCCCTCATTGCCGAATAGTCGACATGTTTATAAATTATTCCAACTCTAAATCTTCCTGTACTGCGGCCAGCCCCGCTTGTGCACACAGTTCATCGGTCGCACCCAACGGTGCACCGCTGACACCAATACCGCCCATGATATTGCCGGCAATGGAAATGGGGATACCGCCTGCGGCTATCATTAATTCATCAATTTTTGGCACACTGTAAACGCCGTCAAAGCGGTTGACGAGTGCGGAAGTTGGGGAATTAAATGACATGGCGGTATAAGCTTTTTTCTTGCTGATGGGAGTTGCGACATCCATGGCTAACACATCGCGTAATACCACTTGCTCATGCCCACCGCGATCAACAACAGTCACGCTAATCTGGACACCTTCCGCGCGGCATTTGTCGATCGCGGCTTTACCGATACGCAACGCGGTATCCAATGACAAGCGTTTAATATTCACTGTCATCGGCTGTGCTGGAATGGCATCAGCAAAAGCCGCTTCGCTGGCAGCGACTAACAGCAGGTTCACTATAGCGATGGCAATAATGCTAGCTTTCATCAATAACTCTCCTCTTTAAGTAGACTTCAGTTGAAAAAACCGGGATAGCATATTAACCCCCTCGTTACATCTTAGTCGGCGAATTTATTTCTCTTTCGCACGGAAATCTTTGTGACAGGATTTACAGGCATCCAGCAAGTCCTTTAACAGCACACCATACTGCACGGTATCACCGGAAGTCACTGCCTTGGCTAGCACTTGGGATTTTTCCTGTGTAATCTTAGCGCGCTTGAGAAACTCGGCGTTATTTTTCCACACGGACTCCAGCGCCTTGGTATCGCCCATATCCGAACCCTCAGGGAATAAACCTGGGATCATTTTGGTCGTGGCCTCCAATGCCTTGACGTGATCACCCAGCTGATCTTTAAACTCCACCTTACCCTCAATAATGGCCGTTGCTGCCGCCATGTGTGCGCGTTGCGACAGCATCACACTCTGGCGATATTTAATGAGGTCTTCGGGCTGGTCTGCGTGAGTCACTATGCTGGCACCTAACAACAAACATACACTGGTAAATAAAGTGGTGTAACGATACTGATACAGGATGACTGCTTTCATTGTATTTTCCTCTGGTGTTTAAACACGATAGATGAACCAAACTATGCGATGTTTGTTTGCCCGGCGAAAGGTATGCCCCCACAGTATTACTCCATCGATACCGTGCTTCAGACTGTGCATTTACACAGTCGCCAAGACAATAAATGCGATATGATGTAATTTGAAAAGAGTGATTAAGCCTCCTATGAAACTGCCCTTCCGTTATCAATTCGTCCTGGCGCCACTGGTCATCGTTGCATTACTGACCTGTTTGGTGACCTATACATTGATTGAACTGGGAAATATTCATCGGCAAAACCAATTAACGGTGAAGTGGGAAATGTTGACGGATCGCGTCCAATCGACGATTGCGAATACTACACTCCTGGATCGTGTCATCCAGGAACAAATGGTCAGCCCACCCCATCAGCAAGATGAACACCTCTTCAGTTATCTGGAACAAGCCCGGATTCTGGTAGATAACCTCCTTGATGTCGCGCAAATGGCAGATATTCCTCCCGACTTGCAAAATAAAATGGACGCAACCAAAATGTTACTGCGCGAACCAGAACGGGTTGATCCAAAAACAGTGCATGACGCCTTGCTTACCTTGCTGCCACCACTGGAATACCAGCACAAAATTTTTATGGCGCAACGCCGTAGCGCCTACGTTGACTACCATCGCAACCTTTCCGCCATTATTCCTCGTTTGTCCGCCGCCTTGCTCTGGGTACTGGGTCTGTGTATCGTCCTTGCTGTCGGGCTCGGCATGTGGGGATTACATGCCATTCGGCGGCGTCTGAAATCGCTGACCCAACACGCCCATGCGGTGTATGCAGGCAATCTTGCACCGCTGCCCATTCCGGTGATCATCCGCGATGAACTCGACGAACTCGAACTCTGTCTTGCCCGCATGACCCAGCGTCTGTTCGATGTTGTCGCCGTGGAAAAAGTCCTGCAGGGCGCCGAGAATGAACGCCGCCGCATCGCCATGGACATGCATGACGGTGTGTTGGCGGATCTTACAGCGCTCACCCGCACGATTGACAACATGCCTGCTTCATCTTCTACCGGCGGACAACTGGTCGAATTACGTGGCAGTGTGGATGATGTAATAAAAAGTATTCGGCGTACGATTGATGACTTGCACCCACAAACACTGGAAATTCTCGGGCTGGAATCAGCGCTGCGTTCTTTTCTGGATCGTCATTGCAACATACCTGGCCTGCCGACTTACCATTTCGAATTTGATCCGCTGATCGAAAGTACATTGCAGCTATCGCAGAAAATAAACCTGTTCCGGATCATCACGGAGGCGGTACACAACCTGATACGCCATGCCCGCTGTGAACGTTGTGAGATATCCTTGCGTATCGTTGCAACACAACTCATTGTCACGGTGGAAGACAATGGCATCGGCATGCCAGTTAACGTCACGACAACCGGTCATGGCTGCATCAACATCACCGAACGCGCCCGCACCATAGGTGCGAGTATACGCTGGCACCCCGCCCGTTTCGCCAGCGGTACCTGTGTTGAACTGACGCTGGATGTACTGACATGACACCGCTAATCATTGCTGATGACAACCCCCGTGACCGCGTTTTTTTAGCGGAGGTGCTAAAACAATACAAGCCCATCATCACCGCCAATGCGCAAGAGGCGCTGAATGCCTGTGCCATCTATGCGGAACCCTGGCTGGTTACTGACATTCAAATGCCCGGCTATAATGGCATCGAACTGGGCCGACAAGTCTGGGCAAAAAAACCGGCGGCACGGGTGTTGTTCTGGTCGCAACACAGTGATGAGACCTATGTACGTGCCTTGGCCAAGCTGATTCCGGCCGAAACCGTGTACGGTTATGTCTTGAAAAATAATCCGGCGGAGATAATAAGCCGAGCAGCACGCGCAGTCTTCGAAGAGTGTCAGTGCTGGATCGACCCGCAAATTCGCAGTGTACAGGCACGCGCGCAACGCACCTGTGACGCACTCAGCGACGCAGAATATGACGTGCTCATTGATATCGCCTTAGGGCTTACCGACAATACCATTGCCGAACGCCGTTACCTGTCACGGCGCGGTGCGCAAAACCGACTGCAGTCACTCTATGCAAAACTGGGGGCAAATCTGGACTCCGCCAACAATCAGGGTGATACAGAACTGCTGAATGTCCGTGCCCGCGCGGTGGCGTTGGCCCTGCAACGTGGCTTGATCAATGCCTTTGAATTGCAAAATGAAGAACAGGCGCTCGCCGAATGGCTCGGAAAACGTTAACTACTCACTTCTGCAATAAAATTTCCAATACAACGCACTATCCCCGCCCCGTTTTCGCTACACTTCACGGCATGCTACCGCACGACGACATCGCCCCCCACACACCCATGATGCAGCAATACCTGCGCATCAAAGCAGATTACCCGCACATGCTGGTGTTTTACCGCATGGGTGATTTCTACGAAATGTTTTACGACGATGCGCGTCGCGCCGCCAAACTGATGGACATCACGCTGACCCAGCGCGGCAACTCCGCCGGTGAACCGATCCCGATGGCTGGTGTCCCATACCATGCCGCTGAAGGCTACTTGGCCAAGCTATTAAAACTCGGCGAGTCCGTCGCCATTTGCGAACAAATCGGTGACCCCGCCACCAGCAAGGGTCCGGTGGAACGCAAGGTAGTGCGCATCATCACGCCCGGCACGGTCACTGACGAGGCCTTGCTCGACGAACGCAACGATAATTTACTCGTGGCGTTATTTCGGCAAGCGGATCAAATTGGCCTCGCCACCCTGGACATGAGCAGTGGCCGTTTCACTGCAACACAACTGGCCAACAGCGATGCCTTGCACCAGGAGTTGGCACGTCACCACCCCGCAGAAATTATCTGCGCCGAAGGCAATCTCAATATTGAATTTCCTTTGCCAAGTTGCCGTTTGACCAGCCAACCCCCCTGGCAATTTGATTTGCCCCGTGCGCAACGCGAACTCTGTCAGCAATTTGCCACGCAACACTTAAGTGCGTTTGGTTTGGATGAATTACCGGTTGCTACCTGCGCCGCTGGCGCCTTGCTGCATTACGTGCGCGACACCCAACAAGGCGCGGTGCCGCACATTCGCAATATTGTGGTGGAACACTCACATGACTTTGTGATCCTTGATGCCGCGACGCAACGTAATCTGGAATTAACCAGCAGCCTCAGCGGTAATGTACAGCACTCGTTATTCGGCGTGCTCGATCACAACGCCACCGCCATGGGCAGTCGTTTATTGCGGCGCTGGTTGCTACGCCCCTTACGCGCTCACGCGCAGATTCAACAACGCCATACCGCAGTCGGCAGCTTGCTTACTGAATACCGTTACGAACCAATCCATGCGCTGTTACGTGCCATTGGCGATATCGAACGTATCCTGACCCGCGTTGCCCTCAAGAGTGCACGCCCACGTGACCTCGTGCAATTACGCATCGCCTTGCAACAATTACCGTCATTACAACCCCTGCTCGACAACTGTGATGCTGAATTACTTACCCTGCTACAGCAGCAACTCGCCCCGCTACCGGCACTCACCGAATTGTTGAACCGTGCGCTCATCGACAACCCACCACAACTCATTCGTGACGGCGGCGTAATTGCCCCCGGTTACGACACCGAGCTGGATGAATTAAGGATGATTGCCGACAATGCGGGGACTATCCTTGCCGACATGGAGGCAGCGGAACGTAAACGCACCAACATCCCCACCTTGCGTTTTGGTTTTAATCGCGTACACGGTTATTACATCGAGGTCACACGCGCACAAGCCGACAAAGTGCCGAGCCATTATCAACGCCGACAAACCCTCAAAGGCGTTGAGCGTTATATCACACCGGAACTCAAAACCCTCGAAGATAAGGTCTTGAGCGCAGGTGAGCGTGCCCTCGCCAAGGAAAAACATTTATACGACGATCTGTTAGTCCAACTGAATTTACAGTTGCCACCGCTGCAACGCATTGCCACCGCCCTGGCACAATTAGATTTACTGTCCAATCTCGCCGAACGTGCCGAGACCTTGAACTTGCGCCCCGTCACCTTCACCACCACGCCTGGCATCACCATCCAGGCTGGTCGGCATCTGGTGATTGAGCAGGTACAAAATCAAACGTTTATTCCCAATGACATTCGCCTGTCACCCACCCAGCGCATGTTGCTCATCACCGGTCCCAACATGGGTGGCAAATCCACTTACATGCGCCAAACCGCGTTGATTGTCTTGCTCGCCCACACCGGCAGTTTTGTCCCCGCCACAAAAACGGTGCTGGGGCCCATCGACCGGATCTTTACGCGCATTGGCGCCAGCGACGACCTCGCCAGTGGCCGCTCCACCTTTATGGTGGAAATGACCGAGACAGCCAACATTCTCCACCATGCCACGCCGCAAAGTTTGGTGTTATTGGATGAAATCGGTCGCGGCACCAGCACCTTTGATGGTCTGGCGTTGGCCTGGGCGACCGCTGTGCAATTAGCCAACAGCCTGCAGGCCTTCACCCTGTTTGCCACTCATTATTTTGAATTGACCAAATTGCCAGAAGAAATCGCACAGTGCAGCAACATCCATTTCGATGCCCTCAATGACCCCAGCGGTATTCGTTTTGGCTATACGGTGAAACCCGGCGCAGTGAATCAAAGTTACGGCATTGCCGTTGCCGCCTTGGCCGGTGTACCCCGGCAAGTGATTGAGCTGGCGCAAGAAAAGCTCCGCCAACTCGAACAGGCGACACCCGCACACGCCCCTGCGCGAAGCCAAGTCCTCCCGACCCATGCCATCCTGCAGCAGCTCGCCGAACTCGATCCGGATCAACTCAGCCCCCGTCAAGCGTTAGAGCTGCTGTACCAATTACGCCGTAAACTTTAACAGCAAGTCTCGCCACCCAGGGTAAATCCCGTTAACATACGCCACATCGAATTATTTTAAATACGTGGTTAAGGAGTTAGCAATGACCTACGTCGTTACCGACAATTGCATCAAATGTAAATACACCGATTGTGTGGAAGTCTGTCCGGTTGATTGTTTTCATGTCGGCCCGAATTTTATGGTCATCGACCCGGATGAGTGCATTGACTGCACCTTGTGTGAACCGGAATGCCCGGTCGGCGCCATCTTCTCGGAAGATGATGTACCGGACGACATGAAACAGTTTGTTGCGCTCAATGCAGAGCTTTCTCGAAAGTGGCCGGTACTCACCGAAAAGATCGAGGCCCCCACCGATGCCAAGGAGTGGGAAGGTGTTAAAGATAAATTGCAATA
>JAYSTO010000052.1:0-1505 GCA_043719675.1 Gammaproteobacteria bacterium
GATTTAAGATCGAAGCTGACGCGGGCGCGGGTTAATTCCAGTGCAGCTTGCGATACGCTGGTATTTGCCGTTGCCTGTTCAACCCTGGCTGTATCCTGAAATCCCGCAAACAGGTTTTGCGTCAGCGAGAGCACCGCCGAGTAGGTCCCTGATGTGCTGGACGTGGTGTTATTCAAACTGGAACTACCAGACGCGTAAGTACTGTTGCCATAATTGTAGGCCAGACTGCCTGACAACTGGGGATAAAAACCGCTATACGCGCCGTGACGAAGATATTCAGCAGACTGCACATTATTATTGGCTGCTTTGAGCTCGGCGTTGTTCTCCATCACCTCAGTGATGCAACGTTCCCAAGAAAGCATGGTGACGGCGTGGGTTGTTAGCGTCACTGCCATCAAGGCGCAAACCAACCAGCAACGGATCATTGGTAACTCCTGCGGAATGTAGGGCAAAGATCACATAACATGTGCATGCGGACACAAAATAATAGCGGCTTGACACTGATTAATAAGAGTTCATTCAACATATGTCATGCGGTTAATATATCACAGAGTCACAACCATAATAAAACATACCCATTTATAAACAATATTGCAATTCTACAGGTCGATATCACCTTTACGTTCTTGTTAATAGTAGTTTTGAGCCGTTGCCACTTTATGCTAACTCGTCATCTTTCGTGATAGCTCAGTCAGTGTTTTGCAACATCATGAATGCACCGGGCGCGGTATATCGGCCAATAGCAGCCATGTCTGCACCGCATACACATCCGCTGGTGCTAACTCATCCCCAGGTATTTTCCGCTGTCGCTGGCAATCTCACGACTACTGGCCTATTATTTGCTGGATTTGGTGACATATATAAGGTGTAGCAAACGCCGGAGGCTGTCACAAGTTCGCATAAATAAAGGCTAATCATTCTGGATTAGGGTGCTACGAACAATAAGCAATCAATCCATGGAAAGGCAATGAAAACACACCCGTATACATGGCATACTACCGCCGTCTTGCTGTTATTAGTGGCCCTTACCTCATTGCGGGTGGCTGCCACTGAACGCCCAGTCCTCCTGCTCAATGACGTCAATGAACCCCCGTTTACCACGCCGCAAGGCGATGGTTTCATTGATATTGTACTGGCAGAGGCCTTCCGCCGTGCAGGTGCCGAATTACGTCTGATCAAACTGCCGGCCGAGCGCGGTTTGATCAATGCCAATGCCGGTATTGAAGACGGTGATATGGCCCGCATCGCCGGGCTTGAGCAACAATATCCCAATCTCATCCGCGTGCCGGAAAAACTCATGGACTGGGAGTTTGTCGCCTTCAGTAAAAGTACGGCCATCGCCGCCAACTGGCAGGCGATTCGCCAACGTTCCGTCGGCCTCATCAAGGGCTGGAAGATCTATGAAAAGCACATGGCGGGTGCCGCACAGGTGATCACCGCCGATGACCCCGCTCAATTGTTCCAACTGCTCGAACACAATCGCATCGAAGTGGCGCTGTATACCC
>JAYSTO010000053.1:0-7363 GCA_043719675.1 Gammaproteobacteria bacterium
TTGGTCAATAAATCCATGCGTTATGAATATGAGTATCGCACCACGCTCACCAACAACAAGGCCAGCGCGGAAGACGTTGTCATCTGGGATCAAATTCCCATCTCGTCTCACGAAAAAATCCAAGTACAACTACTCGAACCCAACTATCGTGTCGACAGCGATGAACTAAAGAAAAACGAATTAAATTATTTAGAATGGTATTACCAACTAAAATCTGGTGAGAAGAAGATTATCCCATTTAGCTTTGTGGTGGAGCATCCGCTGGGGATGATGGTGGAAGGGTTGTGACATTATTGGTAACCGATAAAACAGAACAGGTTTATGCCTGAGTGAAATATAGAAGTGGTGATTTATATACATTGCAACAATAACCAAGTTATTTTTATATGAAATAGAGGAACATTTACCATGAACGCACACGCAGCACAAGATGCCTTATCAAAATTATGTGAACTGGAATTGATTACTGAAGCTCAGCGTAATCTGGCGTTGCAACATAAAGAAGCGCATGAGGTACTGGCAGAGCCAAGTGTTCTGGGTGATGTATTAACTTGGTTGGTGGCGCGCGATATTGTACCTGAGGAGGAGTTGTTAGCAATGGCCGGGGAAGCTCCTGATAATATGTCAGATGCCGGATTACAACAGCGGCAAGCGATAATTGCTGATGCCCAGGAAAAACTTGGCAATTTAAAATTTAACTTAAATCTTGATGCTCTGACTACCTTGCGTGACACAGGCATTATTACTGAGGAACAGTTTTCCAAGATAGTGGATGAGTTACCGAACGAGGGTGCATTTGCCTCACCTGCGGCAGCCATGGTGTGGATCACTGTCAATGATTTGCTAACGGAGGAAGAATTACAGAATATCCATGATCAGCTGGAAAAAGATCGCAGCTTTCCATCCGCACAGGAGCGTGTAGCGATTCTGACTGAGGCGGACGAAAAACTGAAAGAGTACGTGGACACAGCACTTAAGCTCGCAACCAAAGCGCATTGGGATGCGGTTCTGCCGGGGCCAAGATGGATGTGGATTTTAGGTTTTGTGGTGATCTTCGGTGGGTATATTTTTTATCTTAATAAACCAACACCTACACCGGAATGCAGCTCAAGCGAAATACAAGCTACGATAAACAACATGTTTCTTCGTGTTAAATGGGCTGCGGACAGTAAAAATCCGCTTGATGCAATGAATCAACCAACCGGTATTCCAAGATTAAAAAATCCGAAGGAAATAGGTTATCTCGTCGCAACCAAAACCCGAGGTTGTGTTGGTGTGATTGAATGGACGGGTCATGAAACACCCTATGGTTATACAATTAAACCTTCCGCGAATCGTGGTGATGAATTTGATGTTGCAGGGGCCAGCCCGGAAATTGTGACGGCACGCTTTGGCCATATTGATGCAGAGGGTCAATTAACCAATCAGGCGGAACCTGTCGGCCGGGAAAATGTAGATGCTGCTATTCGCGCAGGCGTTACACAATTGAATCAGGCGGGAGGTGGCAACGAATTACTCAAGCAAATGCGTGAGCGTATGCGGCAACCTGATACAAAAATCCCAGTCAACCAGGACCGGGAACGTGAAATTGCGGAAATTGAACCGTTAGCTCCATGCCGTGAATTAATAAAAGGAAAGAAATTTAGCTGTGAGGTCTTGCTTGAACGTAACGATGCGTTTTTGGCGGCAATCGGTCAATCCAGTTTAACAATTGTAAAAGGTGTGTTTACACTGGAATTAAACGAGGCGGGAAGTGGTTGGAAAGTATCATCGGATTTTTCTAAGGAATATGCCGATGCCATCGCACGTAGTAGACATGCCACGCTATACGGGACTGAACCAGCGGCTGAATCGGCACCTGACAAATAAGCTTGGGGTACGCCAGCGCAAAACGGGCGTTGTATAACTGCGCATAGGCGTGATTCAATCCGTTTTTCAATTCCGGTGCTGTGACAGGCAGTTATAGAGAATGATTAAAATGGTCAAGACAAATAACCGGTAACGACAGTGGCAGGGTTATGAAATATTTGATAAATAGCCATCCAGGCAGAGACCGCGTTATGAGCAACAGTAGCCCTACCATCGAAAAATGGCGTACAAATTGAAATGTCGCCTTTTATGTAGTGGCTTGTTGTCGGGTGAGAAAAATGTTTTACTGAAATCACTGCTGTGCGTGAGTTTATATGTCCAACAATAATGTAAGAATATGGTTATTGTGAACCACGTCGCGCAGTTTTTCACCGCCTTTTGTTAGGTTTTAATGTTTATCATTATGCATAATCAGGGGTTGCTAATATGTCGGTTACCGTAAAAGTCCGTGATGAAACAACCAGTGGTGAAGTTACCATGGAGTTTGAACTTATAGTTTTAAGCGAAAAAATCACTGTTCGTGATTTGATCCAGCAGCGAATTTTTTGCGAGGTGGATAATTATAATAAAAACGCGCCGGATTTATTTCGTGGTTTGATACAACCCACTGAATCAGAGCAGGCACTCAATGGCTTTAAACTGCGTAGGACTGCAACTATCGACCGAAACAAACAATTGCAAAAGGCCATCGACACGTTTGGCACATCGTCACTCATTGTGATCGTGAATGATCGACAGGTGGAGGACTTAGATGAAATGATCTTTATTACCCCAAGGACTGTCATCTCCTTTCTCAAGCTTGTGCCGCTGGTGGGAGGGTAAATTAAGGCTATGAAAAATATTATTGACCGGTACAAAGATGCCATGAACGACATTCCAGATGATTCAAATAAAATTACCTACGCAAAGCTAACTGACGAGTCGCTCCAAGAACCACAAGCTATGATTGATCGTTTTATTGAAAAATCGAAGCTTAAAAATTATTGGTTTCACGAGAAAATTACTGTGGGTGAGGCTGGGAAACCCATAGCCGCCTTGAAGGGCAATGATGCGCGGCGAATGGTGCTCGCGCTCTTGAGCCGGTTATACCCGGCGCAACAAAAAATGAACAGTATTCGCAAAGAAAATACGGATATAAGAAGTCAAAGTGGCACCTATGTTGAATATTATTTTTTACACAAATTTCTCGATGAGATCTTACTGGCGATGCTCCGCAGCAAGTTACCATTCACGGAATCAGATATAACGCTTTTGTTGGATTATATTATCCTGACCATGCACGGAAAATTTCTCAACTACGCAGGCTCAGTCAGCAGTGTGGTGAAGGCCGTTGAAAATCTGGCCAAGGAAGCCCCTCTGTCGGAATCGATATGCGAGCAGTTGAAGGTGATAAATAGGGCCTTTCAGAATAAAAGTAATAATTCTACCATTGAACGAAAAATACATACACGGGTTGTCTCCCTGTTAGGCGAGCAAGCCGAGTTAAACATATTGCCCGGTGAGGCCTGGTCTGATGTGGCGATCCAGTATATTCAAACACTGAACGAGCAAGCTAGAAATAATTGGTTTGCATTGCTGCAACACTGCCAATCGGCATCAGCAACATCACCCAATGCAGCATGGAAAACGTCCGCGCAAAAATTGCTCGATACAGTAGGTTTTGCACAATTTAAAGATTGCATCACACGCTGGTTTCCACTGGTGGATAAACCGCGCACAGTACCGATCACCGAACAGACACGGTTGGGAGCCGATCCGAATTTGATGATCAATGAACAAAACATGGATGTGTTAAAAGGGCTTGCCTGGTGTGCCGGTTTTCGTGAAGACGACGCCATCGCCAAGGCGATCAATCGTCTTGCTATCACATCATATAAAAAAGTACCGAACATCGGCCCGCGTGCCACCCGGGTCGGCAATGCCTGCGTCTATGCACTGGGTGAAATGCCTGGCATGGTTGGCGTCTATCAACTGGCCTTATTAAAAATTCGCGTCAATTTCCGCACGGCGTTAAAAGGCATTGAAAAATCCTTGGCCGTGGCAGGCGAACGCGTCGGCATGACGGTGGAGGAATTAGAAGAAATCGGCGTGCCTGCCTATGGTCTCACCGACGTTGGCTATTTACGGGAAACCATGGGTGAGGTGACGGCGGAATTAATCGTCACCGGCACAACGTCAACCGAACTGCGTTGGTTAAATGCGGATGGTAAGGTGTTAAAAACCGCCCCTAAATCAGTTACCGACAATTTTGCAGAAGAGGCAAAAGAGTTAAAAACCGCAGCCAAAAACATTCAACGGATGTTGCCCGCCCAGCGGCAACGCCTTGATAATTTATATTTACAACAACGCCGCTGGGACTTTGCAAAATGGAAACAGTATTATTTAGATCATCCCTTAATGGGATATCTGGTACGGCGCCTGATCTGGACATTTAGCAACGATAAAAATGTCGTGTTAGGTATTTTCCATGATGATCAACTTGTCGATGTACAGGGCAAGACCTTAGCAAATATTCAAGACAACACACAAGTAACGCTCTGGCATCCTATTGAAAGTGATGTGAATGACATCAAAGCCTGGCGTGAGTGGTTGGAAAATCATGAGGTGATCCAGCCCTTCAAGCAGGCACACCGTGAAATCTACCTGTTGACCGATGCTGAACGTACTACGAATGTCTATAGTAACCGCTTTGCCGCCCATCTCATCAAACAACATCAATTCAATGCCTTGACCGTACAACGTGGTTGGAAATATGCATTGCAGGGTTGTTGGGATGCACCCAAAGATTCTGCGCGGCTTGAATTGCCCAAGTGGGGTTTGTGGGCTGAATTCTGGGTCGATGGTGTCGGCGCGTACGGTGAGAATACCAGCGAGGCGGGCGTATATCATTATATCGCAACCGATCAAGTACGTTTTTACACCCGTAGCGCGACACTGAATCCAAATAATGTCCAATGGAGCAGTACCAACACACAGGAGGGGCCAACGCCGCTTGCCGACATCCCGCCGTTGGTCTTGTCAGAGGTTTTTCGTGATATCGATTTATTTGTGGGCGTATGTAGTGTCGGCAATGATGCCGAATGGAGTGACGGCGGCCCCGAGGGCCGCTTTCGTGACTATTGGGCGTCGTATAGCTTTGGTGATCTCAATGCCACTGCAAAAACACGCAAAGATGTCCTGGCGGGATTGGTGCCCAGATTAAAAATCGCAAATCGCTGTGAAGTGACCGACAAGTTCTTGGTCGTCAAAGGTGACATCCGCACCTATAAGATCCATCTGGGTTCGGGCAACATTCTCATGACGCCCAATGATCAATACCTGTGTATTGTGGTGGCACGCGGTGATAAGGCTGACGATAATAAAATCTATCTGCCATTTGAAGGCGACTCGATGTTGTCCATTATTTTATCCAAGGCATTTTTACTCGCGGAGGATAAGAAAATAAAAGATACAACGATATTAAATCAGATTAATTCATGATGAGTGAAAGCGAAATCAACAGCGAATAAAATAACGAGGCACCAGTTGCTACTTACGTTGCGCCAGCATTGTTAACCACTCCCGTAACTGCTGCACTTCCTGTTGTAAAAATTGCTCATCATGAAACACATTGGCCAGGGTAGCGATACCTTGGCCGCGGGCGATCAGGTGCATAGCCAGGGCGGTGGCATCGGCCTGGTGGCCGAGCAGGGTAAATTGTTTGGTTAACCAGCTGCGATAGATCACCAGCAGTGCGTTGGCATCCGTCTGCGCGGCGTGGAGTAACTTGGTCAGCTCACTGCACAACGAACCTACCGGACAGCCATACTTTTTGATGTGAGCCTGGTTGGTGATCAGGATATCGATATAACGCAGGATACGTTCATACGGTTGCGGCAGTTCTGCTTCCCACTGCGTCAGCATCTGTTCGATGCGGGCCATACGCACGCCGATCACCGCTTGCAGTATCTCGTCTTTGCTCTTGAAGTGATAATAAAAATTGCCGCGCGATATTTTTACCGCATCGGCAATGTGACTAAACGACGTCTGCTCATAACCTTGCTGATAAAACAGCTGATCTGCCGCCTCGATAATGCGTTCACGTACCGGTGTGGTTTTGTCAGTCATGTATTTCCCAAGTGTCAGTGAAACCCGTCGGGCATGTTTACCCGACGGGTTCTATCTTACACATTATGCCATGGCAGGCGTCTTGGCATAAACTGGATAATCCGTATAACCATGTTCATTGCCACCGTAAAAGGTGGCCTGATCTGCGGTGTTTAATGGCAGGTTTTCCTTGTAGCGTCGCACCAGATCCGGATTGGCCAGGAAGGGCACACCAAACGCGATCAAATCCGCCGCACCCGTACGCAATGCCGTTTGCGCACGCGCCTTGTCATAACCATTGTTCGCCATATACGGCCCGGCAAACTTTGCACGCAAGGCACGGTAATCCAACGTGCTCGTCTTAGTCATCATGTCGCCTTCGAGAATATGCAAATACGCCAGGCCACGCGTGCTTAACTGTTCGATGAAATAGCTGAAGTGCGCCTGCGGATCCGAATCCGACATGGAATTAAAACTGTTCTCCGGTGTTAAACGTACACCCACACGTTGCGCGGGCCATACCGTACATACCGCATCGAGCACCTCATTTAACAAGCGCATCCGGTTTTGCACATTGCCGCCATACGCATCGCTACGCTGATTACTGCCATCACGTAAAAACTGATCGAGCAAATAACCATTGGCACCGTGTACTTCCACGCCATCAAAGCCCGCACGTTTGGCCAGCTCCGCCGCGTGTTTGTATTGCGCGATAATACCCGCCATCTCGCGCATCTCCAGCGCACGCGGTGTCACATAGTCCTGCATGCCAGTGGCAGTTACCGCCTGTCCCTGCGGACGAATCGCCGACGGTGCCACCGGTGTGGCGTTGTTCGGCAACAGACTCGGATGCGAAATACGCCCGCAATACCATAACTGTAAAAAGATACGGCTACCTGCGGCATGCACTGCCGCCGTCACGCGTTGCCAGGCCGTTACTTGTGCTTCGCTATGAATCCCTGGCGTGCCCGGATAACCCACGCCCTCGGGAGAGATCTGCGTCGCCTCGGTAATGATCAAGCCCGCGCTGGCGCGTTGTTGATAATAGGTGGTGGTTAAGGGTATGACGGCATTGTTTTTATCGGCGCGGTTACGTGTCATTGGCGCCATTACCAGGCGATTATTCAGGGTCAGATCACGAAGTTGAAACGGTTCAAATAGATCAGCAGACATGCAGCTCTCCTTAAAGGGTTGGGGAATGTGTAGGACATCCGTCCTACAACAGGGTCTACTGTAGGACGGCTGTCCTAAGCTGTCAAGCCTGCATTCAATCCAAGTTATGGCTGCGCTGTGTCGTGGAAGCAGAATAAGCCGGTTATCTTTATATCCGTAAATAAAGCAACGCTGGTAAAGCGTAAACCTATTCTGGATACGGTACACAAGACGGCGCGTGGCCTTACACGACACA
>JAYSTO010000054.1:0-3212 GCA_043719675.1 Gammaproteobacteria bacterium
ATCTTTTGCAAGGCCGAGTGCACCGCCTTTGTCGCCCCAGCCGGTTTTAATGCGCGTGGCGACATCGCCGAACATGCGAAGAAAGTGATACTCGACGCGGATCCGGTCACCAAACTGTCGCCGCATTTCATCCAGTTTGATTTGCGCCGCGTAGGCCCATACGCAGAGCACGTCGGAAAAATAGGTGATAGTTGTAACCGCCGGTTTACTCGCGAGCATCTTTTTCATGATCATGTTCCTTTGTTAATGTATAACCCATAACGCAGCAGACCATGCTTGCGATCATCTGTTCTTCGTCGGTACGGATGACGCGAACTGTCACCCTGCTGGGAGTAACAGAAATCACGCCTGCATTCACGCGGTTAAGTTTTTCTTCGAGTTCGATACCAAGAAATGCCATGTCCTCGCAGATCCGCGCACGGATCACAGCTGCGTTTTCGCCGATGCCACCGGCAAACACCAGTGTGTCCAATCCACCCAACGCTGCCGCGTAGGCGCCAATCCATTTCTTTATCTGGTAGCAAAACAGCGCGATGGCTTCGGCTGCGCGCACGTCCTGAGTTTCATGGTCGAGCAAGTCACGCATGTCAGAACTTGTCTCCGAGACGCCGAGCAGCCCGGACTGGCGATTGACCATTTTATTGAATTGTTGTGCGCTCATATTTTCGGTGCGCGCCAGATACCACATCAGTCCGGGATCGAGATCACCGGAGCGAGTACTCATCGGCACCCCGGCAGCGGGAGTGAAACCCATGCTCGTGTCGATGGGCTTGCCGTCACGCACCGCCGCCATGCTTGCGCCATTGCCGAGATGGGCGAGAATAATTCGACCTTGCGCCACTTGAGATCCAGCCACGCGGGCCAGCTCTTGCATTAGAAAGGCATACGACAAACCGTGAAACCCATAGCGACGCACCCCCTGTGCCGCAAAGCGGCGCGGGATCGGCAACAGTTGCGCTACGCGCGGCAGGTTGTGATGAAACGCGGTGTCGAAACAGGCCACTTGAGGCAGGTTGGGACAGCAGCGTTGAAACGCCTCTGCCAACAGAATTTCCGCCGGTAGATGCTCCGGATCGAGTGGACTTAGGTTGTGCAGCTCTTCAATCGTTTCAGCACTGATTCGCTGCGGCTGGCTGTACTTCGGCCCGCCATGCACCACGCGATGTCCCACCGCGCTCAATGCGTCACGTCCGCTACGTTCCTCAACCCAATTCATCAGTACGTCTACCGCTGCCACGTGATCCGGCGCTGTCACAGACCGTGAGACATTGTCCGCCGGGTTTAAGCCCTTAACCCGCAAGGTTGCCTGCGGCAATCCGATCCGCTCAATCACACCTTCCAGCATTCGTTGCAGCGAGCCACTGACTTCGAATAGCGCGAACTTGATGCTTGAGGAGCCACCATTGATCGTCAGGATGCGCCGGTTAGTGGGTTTCATACCAATATGCCTTCCTTAAACGCCTTAGTCGTCCTTTACCGTTGCTTTTGATAATCACTTTTGCCATCGGCGAGAACAATGCAACGCCTTCGCGGGGCCACGGCAAACAGCGCGGCCCTGCGCAAAAAATTAATACTATCAATTGGATTCTGTTTGATCAGCGCCACCGAATTTTACCGGAGAAAGGTATTTATGCTGCGCTGTTCAGTGATTCGGTTAAACCAGGTTGGCATCGACACGTTTCTCTGCTGCCAGCCAATCACTGAGCGGATCACCGCCGTTAAAGCCACGCTCATTCGCCCGAAGATATGCCGCTTCTGCGATCATATCCCAACGCTGTTCGGCGGAAATTGGCTGGCTTAATACAGGGGTGGAATTTTTTTGCGCTGATTTTACTTTCATCACAATATTTCTCCTATTAGAAACACGCGTATAGATGGGGTGTGTTGATATAGCTGCTGTACTGTTGCGATACAGGTATTAAATGCCGTCGTGTCCCCAAGGGCACGACGTTGCATTTCACTTCTTGATTCTACTTTCCGACAACCTTCTCGACTTGGCCGATCTTTTCTTGAAGCTTGCCAGCGATTTTCTCACCTGTGCCTTCGATTTCCATTTCTGGATTATCGAGTAGCTTCCCTGCGGTCTCCTTGATTTTACCTTTTGCGACGTGAAGCTTGCCTTCTACCTGATTCTTAGTACTGTCTTTCATATAAGTTTTCCTTTCAAAATGTCTATAATTTCACGGGAAGATCACTCACTTGGTACAGGTAAATCACATTTGTCTTTAACTGCGCCTGATTGTCTCGATAGTAGGAGAGATGATTGTCAGTAATCTGTACGATAACGAACACACAAAAATATTAATTTGGATTTCCTTCGTTACACCACGCCGTCTTGGCAATATTGTCCAGTTTTTGCACGGCTGCACTACTCGATGTTGGCTTGGTCATAAAAATGGCGCTGATGATCGCCTGCGCTTGTGCCTGGATTTGACGCAGGTGATCGGCGTCAAGAAAACTTTCCGCATAGATCTTGTAAATATCTTCCGTGCCCGATGGTCGTGCGGCAAACCAGCCGTGCTCCGTGATCACCTTCAATCCGCCGATAGTCGCGCCATTGCCTGGCACCTGGGTCAGGATGGATTGAATTGCTTCGCCAGCCAGCGTTGTTGAGTGGATCTGTTGAGGTGTCAGTTGCGTCAGCAGTTTCTTTTGTGTTGGCGTGGCGGGCGCATCAATACGTTCGAAAATGGGTTCGCCTAACTCGTGCGCGAGTTCGCGATAGATCTCGCCGGGGTCGCGGCCTGCGTGCGCGGTGATCTCCGCTGACAACAAGGCCGAGACGATACCGTCCTTGTCGGTGGTCCACACCGTGCCATCTCTGCGAACGAATGACGCACCTGCACTTTCCTCGCCGCCGAATCCCAACGAGCCGTCGAACAATCCATTCACGAACCATTTAAAACCGACCGGCGTTTCATAAATCTTACGGCCCAGCTTCGACGCCACGCGATCGATCATCTGGCTACTCACGACGGTTTTGCCAATGGCGGCATCCTTACGCCACTGCGGTCGATTCTGGAATAAGTAATGGATGACAACCGAGAGATAGTGATTAGCTGGCAGCAAGCCGGCGCTCCGAGTGACGATCCCGTGGCGGTCATGATCAGTATCACAGGCAAAAGCGATGTCGAAACGATCTTTCAGATCAATCAAACGATGCATGGCATATACAGAGGAGGGATCCATGCGAATGCGTCCGTCCCAATCCA
>JAYSTO010000055.1:0-7304 GCA_043719675.1 Gammaproteobacteria bacterium
ATACCATGTGATCGTCACCATGCAAACCTATCAACGCGAATTCATTGAACTGGCATTACACGCCCAGGTGTTACGCTTTGGCGAATTCAAACTCAAATCCGGCCGCATCAGTCCCTATTTCTTTAATGCCGGTTTATTTAATACCGGCCTGAGCCTCGCCAAGTTAGGCCAGTATTATGCCGCTGCCATCACCAACAGTGGCATCGCCTACGACGTCTTGTTTGGTCCCGCCTACAAAGGTATCCCGTTGGCCAGCAGCACCGTGGTTGCATTGGCAGAACATCACCTGCTTAACAAACCCTACAGCTTTAATCGCAAAGAGGCCAAGGATCATGGCGAGGGTGGCATGATTGTCGGTGCGCCACTGCAAGGCCGTGTCCTGATCATTGACGATGTGATCACCGCCGGTACCGCGATCCGTGAATCCATGGACATCATTGCCCGCCACGGCGCCGCTCCGGCAGGGGTGGTGATTGCCCTGGATCGTCAGGAACGGGGGCAAGGTGACAAATCCGCCATTCAGGAAGTCATTGAGACCTACCATATTCCCGTTGTGAGTATCATCACCCTGGCGGATTTAATTGACTACATCACGCAACAGGCAGACTACCAGCCACACCTGGCAGCGATTCAGGCCTATCGAGATCGTTATGGGATTGGCAGTACTCAGCCATAAATCAATTTTGCGCCGACGATCACCGTTAGTATTTCATAGGTGATTTTGATCGTGCGGTTGCCCTTAACGATTGACCAATGTGCGCCCACGTAACCACCCAGCAATGAGCCGAGGATCAACACCGGAATCCACTCCCACTTGATCAGCCCCCCTAATCCCAGTGCCAGGGCCCCCGTACCATTCCAAAATAAACCAACCAACACCAAGGTATGTGCCACCGCACGCTTATAGTCAAAGCCAAACCACCGCACCAACCAGAGGGTTACAAATAAGCCTGAGCCGGAGGTTAAGGAACCATTTAACAGGCCGATAGCAAATAACATACAACCGCCCAGTAAATATCCGCGCCGGTCGGTGTGTTGCGGGTGATATTCCTGGCCTAAACTTGGCTGGAAGAAGGAATAAATGCCCAATCCCATGGTCAATAGACCTAAGGCAAGCGTACCTGCCCGATCAGGAATGAACAAAACCACTTGGGTTCCGATGAGAACCCCGGGGACACCGGCAAAAATGAGTAGTACAATGAAGCGAAATTCAAGGTTCCGTTCACGCCAATGGCGTAAACTGGCGCCGATACCCAGCGCAACCGTGGCCAGCTTGTGGGTCGCCAGTGCAACCGAAAACGGCAAGCCTAGAAAGATCAGTGCTGGTAGTTGTAGTAAACCCGCGCCACCACCCGCAAAGGCAGACAAGGCGTTGGCCATAAAGGAAATCATAAACAAAAGGATTTGTTCAAGCACAAATAACACCTGGGTCCGTTTCAATTGCTGTCAAGGTTATCATTGACTAATAATATGCTAAAGCCGAACATGAATACGCTGCTTCCCACTATTGTGATGCTCTGCACCATGCAACTTGCCATGGCCGCCGATCCCTCTGCCCGGCGTTTGATTAAGTGTTGGCATGACAATAAAGGTTTGCGTGAATGTGGCAGCACCGTGCCACCGGAATTTTCCCGTAATCGCATTGAATTTATCAATGAACAAGGTGTCGTGGTACAGGTGGTTGAAGCCACCCGCACCAAAGAAGAACAGGAACGAGAGAAAGAACGTGTGCAAATGCAACGTGACAAAGCCACTAAGATCGCCGAACAAAAACGCCGGGACGAAGTCCTGCTGAACAGCTACTCCTCAGAACGCGATCTTACTACTGCTCGTGATAATAATGTTAAAGGCATCAATGACATCATCGATATCACCCGCAGCAATCTGGAATATTATCAAAACACATTAGATGACCTGAACCGACAAGCCGGTGATCACGAACGCAATGGTAACCAACCCCCTCCCAAACTCATCGATCAAATCAACCAGACCAAGACCAAGACCAGCGAAAAACAAATCTCATTAAAACTCAAAGAAGACGAAAAACACGCGATGCTCAAACGTTATGAGGAAGACATCAAACGTTTCCGTGAGCTCACGCGTAAAGGTTTGTTTAATTAACTTGTAACACAACGCACGTTCCAAAATTTTACCATCCTTGAAATATACAGCAGAGGGAATAGCGATCATGCCATGCCCGATGATGCCCTTCCCTTCGCGTTTTTTATTACTGCGCCACTGACCGTATTCCCTGTAATGGTTTTTACATTCCTTTTAATCGAACAACTTGGTCTGCTCGTTTGATGTTGATATTCGAACGGTGCGCGTTCTTCCGGCAACTATTTGAGCAGCGGCACTTGGTTCAGGATTTTTTCTTGCTGTTTCAGATGAGTGAGGATATTCTCGGTCGCTCGCGTCGATGTCGAACACACGCTGTAGCCCTGGCGGCATTCCTTGACGGTGGTTGTTTGTGGCAGGAAAATTTACAAGTCTTCGCCTGCGACTGTGTTGAGAAATACAAACGCTTACTTTAAGAGCGGGTAAGCACGGGGACCCCTTACTATTTTTATGTCACTCGTGGCCGGGTAACGTCTGAATAGTGACAGATTAAGGGAATATTTTGAGTTAGTGTTTTCGTTTTATTTTATTAAGGTGGGGGTGGTCGTCGAGCATGAATTGAATTTTCCTGTGGCGCGAGGGCGTTGAATGGCAAATCAATTTCACTAATTGGAGGAACAACAAAATGAATAGTTACAAAAAATTAAATATAGCCGTTATGCTAGCAGTGATTCTGGTGCCGACAGCAGCATGGTCAGCGTGTAATCCAACGGCTGCAAACAGGCCCGTCTGTCCCGCAAACGCATCGCCGGAAACGGCAACGTTTATCGACCCCACCGTATCAGTCACGAACGCCACCAGCATTTCAATCAGTACGCAGTCTTTTATCGCACCATTCGCTGGTTTAAATGTAAAGGGTAAAACCAAGATTGGTCATAAAACCAACCTGCAGGACAGTGTGATCCTGAGCGGCCGGGGTGACATCACCTTGGGCGACGAGGTCATCCTGGCGCATGGCGCACAGGTAACGGCGCCAGCCATTATCGGTCGCACCGCTGTTGCAGGTGCGCACAATGCCTCGTTTGTCGGTTTTAATAGCCTTATCCAAGGCGCCAAGATACAACACGACGCGATGGTACTGCATCTGGCGCGCGTCGCGCCGGGCATCACCATCAAGACAGGCAAGGTAGTTCTTTCCGGCAAGAATATTACGACCCAGGCGCAGGCAGACAATCTCACCCTGGGTAAGGTGGTGGCGATCTCCCAAGCTCTGCGTGAATTCATGGAAGGCGTGTTACATGTGAATGAAACTTTTGCCCGGTCATACACCAAGCTTTATCACGATGACACCAGCAATGTGACCGGCATCAATTACGACCCTGCTGACGACGGCGCGAGCCCGGCTTTCAACCCCACCCGCAATCTGCCGGTACTCGCCGGCGTGGAAACGCGCTTGCCGAGCTACCGCAATCGCATCATTGGCGAAGTTGAAATGGGCGACAGCGCAGCCGTGGTAAGCGGTTACAACGTTTTCGGCAATCAAATATCGCTGCGCGCCGATGAGGGAGAGCCATTCCATCTTGGTACTGTCCATTTGATGGGCAACCGCACGACATTTCACGCCCTGGAGCACACCGGGCTTGACCTGCACGACGACATCACTTTTGGTATGCGCAGTCTGGTGCATGGCGGCAGCTCAGTCGCCACACAAGGCAATCCGCATTCGAACACGGTTATCGGCGAACACACCATGATCGGCAATTACGCGGTCGTGTTTCGCTCGGTACTGGGCAACGATGTCACCATCGGCTGCGCCAGCCTGGTGGATGGCGCAACACTTGCTGACGACACGGTGGTATTGCCACGCACCGTGATAGTCGGCACCACGCAATCGGTTGTCGAGTGGAATCCGGGCTGCGGCATGATGAACAATGAATAAAACACGAAAGCCTGTGATCAGGCTGTATAACGGACGGCCTTTCTGGCCGTCCTTTTTTTTGAGTATTATGCTATTCAATGCCCACGCAAACGATGGACTGCAACCTAATATTGCGGCGGGTGTCACAAACTTACGCGCAGTGCTGGAAGATGAGATTCAATCCTACGATAAAAAGGGCGTCAACTATTTGCGCTGGCATACTTATTGGGTAGTGAACTGGCATCCGGTGGTCGGCGCGAAGGAGTATCAGATCACCTACTTCACCTCGGAAGGTGTGAGTAAAAAAACCAAAATCCTTGCCCACCCACCCTTCCGCCTGGAATCGGCGCTGGGCGACAACCCGAAAAGCATGGGTTTTTTGCAACGCGAAATACAGTTACAAACCATTCAGAGCTTACTCTCCATCAGCATTGCGCCGCGCATGGCCGATGGCGGCATCGGACTACCCTCACCCTTATTACGCGTCGGTCAGACGTATCCCTGAGGAACAGGAACAAAAGAAGCAGGGGGAATAGCGATCACGCACGCTTGATACCATTCTCCCTGCCTTTTTATTGCTGTGCAACTGACCGGACTTCACTCTTTGGTATCAATACCTGTTTGGCATGATTAGCCAAAATCTCGTGGCCGCGCTGCGTGGGGTGGATGCCGTCCCAAAATAAATAGTCATCGGGCTTGCGGCACACGGCCTTCACGATGACACCAGGAGTAATACACGTGCTATCAATAACCTCAAGATCAAACCTGTGCGGGTTCGCTGCGACATCATTAAAAAAGGCAAACACGTCCAATTTGTGGACAGTAATCGGAAACGCCGTTTCCAGTGCGCCGAGCGACGCGCTTAAGCCCTGATTAAATTGTACTGAGAAGAAGTGTGCGGCCCCTTGCGCCTGTGGCCCCAGGTAACGTATCGCCGGAATCTGCGCCAAATCAGGCACATTGGCGATCAGAAATTCATTCGCACCGGCGGAGATCAGGGCGAGAAGATTATTACTCAGCGAGGTGATTGCCTCGGTCAGGATGGCCGCGCTGGTGGCGCCGGTGGGATCCACGGCAAGCGACTCAATGGCGTCACGCACATCATTGCCACCGATAAAAATGACCACTAATTTTTTACCGTCACTGCGTGTATCACCCTGGCGCAAATAGGTACTCACCTGCGTCGTCAGATCCACAAAACCGGTGGCACGGGCGCGGGCGCCACCCACGGCAAAGTTGGAGAACTTATTTGGCGCACGATACGCCGGACCCGCCGACAAATCTAATTCCTTCGCTAATTGTTCAATCCAGGTCTTGCCATTGGTGAAATGTTTACCTCCACGATCATACGGTGCACTGGGAATCAAGGCATAGGGAACATGTGAGACCTCACCGGTTAGGGCAAAGAAATTACCCGGGTCGGATAGGCTATCGCCAAATACCACTAACTGTGAAAACCCCTCGCGATCATGCGCAGAGACTGGTAACCCTATGACTAATGCCAAAAGCATTACCGATGTGATTGACCACTGTTTTGAATGATTCATTTTTTTCTCCTGGTATATATATTATTTGTTATTACTTTATACTTAAAATCGTAACCCTTATTTAATACACCGCAGCAGCATACGCCACTGTTCATCCCACAACTGTAATGGCTTGGCGGCAAAACCACTGCGTACAAATTGCTGCATACGCCCTTCAACAACCGCCAGTAATAGATTGGCCAATGCCGTGATCGTCTGGCCGAGGCTGAATTCACCGGCCGCCTCGCCTTCACGTAATACTTGTTTTAGTTGTGTTTCAAGCCGTTCGTAAAACTTGTCGATGCGCTTGCGCAGGCGTTCGGTTTCACCGGTTAACACATCGCCGGTCATCAAACGGCTGATACCCGGATTTTTTTGTGCAAAGCCTAACACCAAGGCGAGGATTTTTTCACAGCGGCCACTCGCTGATTTTTCGTCTTGCAAGATGCGGGTGATCAAACCGAAGATGCTTTCTTCGATAAATTCAATCAACCCTTCGAACATCTTTGCCTTGCTCGGAAAGTGGCGATATAACGCTGCTTCAGAAACCCCGACGGCCTTCGCCAGCCCTGCCGTGGTGATCCGTTCACCAGGGGCATGTTCCAATTCCAATGCTAACGTCTCCAGAATTTGCTGGCGGCGCGAAGGTTTTGTGAGTGTCACTTCCATATCCATTTATCCCATGATCAAGGTGCCAACACCTTCATTGGTTAAGACTTCCAGTAATACAGCATGCTCCACACGACCATCAATGATCTGCGCTGTTTTAACCCCGGAGCGGACTGCATCCAGTGCGCAACGTACCTTGGGTAACATGCCACCATAAATGACGCCATCGGCGATCAGTTGATCTACCTGCTGCGCCTTCAACCCGGTTAACAGCTTACCTTCTTTGTCCAGGACACCGGTGGTATTGGTTAATAAAATTAATTTTTCCGCCTTCAAGGTGATAGCGAGCTTGCCTGCCACCACATCGGCATTGATATTATAGGATTGACCATCTTCACCCACACCGATAGGCGCGATCACCGGGATAAAATTGTCTTGCCCCAGCGTCGTCACGATTGTCGGATCAATGGACTCTACATCGCCAACATGGCCGATGTCGATGATCTCTGGTGCATTCATTTGTGGATTATGACGTGTAAACGTCATCTTCCGCGCACGGATCATACTAGCGTCTTTACCGGTGAGCCCCACCGCCTTGCCACCCTGGGTGTTGATCATCGTGACAATTTCTTTATTAACCAAGCCACCCAACACCATTTGCACAATGTCCATGGTTTCGCTGTCGGTCACCCGCATGCCCTCAACAAACGTACTCTCCTTGCCGATCTGCTTGAGCATATTGCCGATCTGCGGCCCGCCGCCATGCACCACCACCGGATTCATGCCCACCAGTTTCATCAAGACGATGTCACGCGCAAAGCCCCGTTTGAGGTCTTCATCCACCATGGCATTCCCACCATATTTAACCACGATAGTCTTGCCCTGGAAGCGACGAATATACGGCAGCGCCTCGCTTAAGACTTTGGCGACATTCTTGGTTTGATTGGGATCCACGCTCATATGTTCTTCTCGTTCATGGTCGGTTGGTGACCATACCCTGCGGGTTGGTAATGGGTAATCATAGCGAGTTTTGCATTGGCAAGTCATCTGTTAATAATTTGAACCGCTAGCGCGGGGTGTAATTCCCTTTCTCGCCCGTAGGCGAGTTACTTTTTCTTGCATGCCCAAGAAAAAGTAACCAAAAAGAAGGGCACCCGACGCGGACGCAAGCAGTGAGGGGCGGGGCTTTTCTG
>JAYSTO010000056.1:0-22079 GCA_043719675.1 Gammaproteobacteria bacterium
AGTTGTGCGGCAATATTTGATTTGAACGGTGACTGTGACAAGGCATTTTCATCCATCAGTTTATCAAAGAGATCCGTTGAGGCTTCTTTTATTGATTTCTGCACTTCAAGAATATGTGCAAGCGCCGGGTTGTCTGTGGGTACCTCAACCGAGTCAATGTTTTGTGCGCGATTGAGGAACTGTTTCGGGTTGCTCATGACAATTGCCTTGGACTTGATGCCGTTGAGTGGGCCCAAGTCATCGTTCAGCGCGATACCGCTGGCACTGAAAATATGCGGTAAGGGGTTGCGGGTAAAGCAGCGGGTAATCCACCCATCACGCAGAATGGTTTCGCTATCAGAGCCGGTGTTCCAGACTTCGCTGGATCGAAAATGCGATAAGTTCGGATTTTTATAACCAAGCCCATGAACCAGTGCAATCTGTTTTTTCTCCCATAACGGCAACAGGGGTTGCAGAGCTGGATGCAAACCGATTTGCTCACCTAGCGGTAAGACCTTATCGCGTGGAATCGCTAAACGTGGCCGATATTGGTAATACAAAGGGTCGGTATAGGGGATGAAGCTATTTAAGCTGTCATTTGCACCTTTGAGTTCAATCAACACCAGGATGCGATCCCAGCGTGGCTTACTATCGGCAAATACCGGTAGTCCGGAAAGCAAAAAAGGGCTACCAGCGAGGAGTTTGAGCAGGTCACGACGTTGCATGGTGTCTCACTTTGTTAGGTAGGCGCAGGCCCAAGCACAAAAACTGCGATATCATCGCTTTATCGCCTCGTTCTGGCAATGCTTGAGAAGGTGAAATCGGTAGCAAAATTTGCCTGTTACCGCGAAGTATTCTCGTACGAGTGGCAAATTAGCAGGTGATGACACTGCGGGAAATAGCCTATTGTTTATAACAGGCTGAATTTTTGATCGGTATTGCGTTTGCGGTGCCGCTAAATTCACAGTCATTTGTCGCCTACGAAACCATGGTGTTGTCGGTTGGAAATAATTTGCCTGGGTTGAGAATACCGTTGGGATCAAACTGTTGTTTAATCTTCCGCATCAATTGGAGCGCAACCGGGCCCAACTCCTTGCCGATGTATTGTTGCTTTGCCAAACCGATCCCATGTTCCCCTGACAAGGTGCCGTTGAGTGAAAGCACTAAATCAAACACTGCATGCAAACAAGGTTGGGATTGGGCAGCATGAATTGGGTTGGCTGGGTCAATCAATAAATTGACATGTAAATTGCCGTTACCCGCGTGACCAAAGTTGACGATGGGTATGGCGAAGCGTTGTGAAATAGCTTGTAGCTGCGCAACAAAGACCGGCAATTTAGAAACGGGTACCACGACATCTTCATTAATTTTCTTTGGCGCCAGTGTGCGTAATGCCGGGGAAAGGGCTTTGCGTGTCGCCCAAAGCGCCTTTACTTCCTTGTCGGTGGTTGCCGTTTTGAATGACAGTAAGCCTGCATTAGTCGCGACCCGTTGGGTGGTTTTCGCTAATTCCGCCAGGGCATCTTGCTTACCATCGACCTCAATCAGTAACAAGGCCCCCGCATCCATGGGTAAGTCCAGTTCCGAATAATTTCGGATCATGGCAATACTTTGTTTATCCATGAATTCCAGGGCACAAGGAATGGAGGGTTGTGCCATCATTGCAACAATGGCGGTGGTCGCGGACTCAATGTCGCGATAAATCGCCTGCATGGTGGTCTTGCCCTCGGCCAACGGTGTTAACTTGAGCGTTGCTTCGGTAATGATGGCCAGGGTTCCCTCTGAACCAATTAATAATCGCGTCAAATCATAACCCACCACGCCTTTCGTGGTGTAGACACCGGTACGCAACTCTTCACCCGCGCCAGTAACCACACGTAATGCCAATACATTTTCGCGTGGAGTGCCGTATTTCACCGTGCGGGGACCAGCGGCGTTGTGAGCCAGATTGCCACCAATGCTGCAATACGCTGCGCTGGTGGGATCCGGTGGCCAGAAAAATCCATGTGTCGCCAAGGCGTCTTGCAAGGTTTGATTGGTCACACCGGGTTCGACGGTCGCGTAACGATCAGCGGTGTTGATCGTGATAATGCGATTCATGCGCTCTGTGGACAATACGATGCCACCGGTAATCGGGACCGTGGCGCCTGTGGTTCCCGTGCCACGACCACGTGGGATCAGGGGCGTGTTGTATTTGTTACATAGCTCGACGATGTGTTTGACCTCAGCGTGTGTCTGCGGGGTAACGACGGCGTCAGGCAAAGCTTGTTGGCGGCTGTTGTCATAACTGTAAGAAACACGCTCTGCCATCGCGGTGTGAATCATATTACCGGGAAGTGTGGCGGTAAGTTCGACGAGTAATTTGTCGGGTAAGTGGGTGGCGATATTCATAAAGGCGAATGCCCATAAAGCACCGCATCGATTTGTGCGCAGAGAATGTGTAACACCAAAATATGCACTTCCTGAATGCGCGCCGTCACCGTAGCGGGCACGCGTATTTCCGCATCGGTTTTTGTCAGGACGCCCGCCATGTTTCCACCATCACGGCCGGTAAGAGCGATCACCTGCATGCCACGTTGATGGGCAATGTCAATCGCGGTAATGATATTGGGTGAATTGCCGCTGGTGGATATCGCCAGTAAAATATCACCGGGTTGCCCTAACGAAGATATTTGCTTGGCAAATATTTGATCGTAATGGTAATCGTTGGCAATGGATGTCAGTGTCGAGCTATCCGTTGTTAAGGCGATGGCAGGCAGACTTGGCCGGTCTTTATCGAAGCGATTCAACAATTCGGCGGAAAAATGTTGCGCATCAGCAGCGGATCCGCCATTGCCGCAACACAGAACTTTTTTCCCGTGTTTCAGCGCTGTACACATTATTTCGGTGGCGCGGGTGATCGGCTCAACCAAGATATCCCGCGCCGCCTGTTTGGTGGCGATGCTGGCATCAAATAATTTTCTTACCGTATCTTGGGTAGACATCAGCCATCCTTTTAATTAGTTTGAAATGCATCTTTAATCCAGTTGATGTGCGATTCTGCGTAGTTATTGGTAATCGCGATCACATCAAATCGGGCGGGATAATCCATGAGTTTGTGGTTTATCTGCAAATAATAAAGCGCTGTTTTTATCAATTTTTTCTGTTTGCTGGCATTTACGCTTTGCAGGCTGTCTACCAGGTTGTGCTGTTTGCGGGCGCGGACCTCGGCAAATACGATGGTGTTGCCATCGCGCATAATCAAGTCAATTTCACCATAACGCGAGCGAAAGTTGCGCGCCAGCAGGGTCAATCCCTGTTGTTGTAAATAACCACAGGCGAGATTCTCGGCAATATTACCTGACTCAAGTGTGCTGGTTGGCATTGTTGCAGTTAGAGATTTCCTTGCTCGAGCACAACCGGTCGGCCAGTGCGAAACTTAACCCAGGTGAGTTGCCGGCGAATGCGCAGGTTATTGTCCAGGCTAAGACTGCCGGTTTCACCATCAAACCGTTCATATGGATAACTGCGCAGCGTGTTGAGTGCACCGATCACATTATAGGCATCAATCCCCAGGGCATACAGTCGCTGCAGGGAATTGCCTGATTCCGAAATGTTGGACTCAATTTCCATGCGCAAATTACGATGCAGGCTACTGCCGGATAATACCCAGGGCATGTCACCAAACACAATTCCGTCCATATCACGATCACGCTCCTGGTTTAGCGTGCCGGTAAAGACATGTGAGGTGGTATAGACAGGTATATCTGTCGCATCGAAAAAATTCAATTGCGGTTGAATTTGTCGGCCTTGTAATGGATAGGCAGCAAGAAAAATAAAATCAACGTCGGTACGGCGTCGCGCCGTGAACTTAATGTCGCGTTTAATTGTTGTTGCAAGCCGACGGTGACGTCGCTGGCTTTCATCAATATTTAACAAGGCTTGAATCGGTTCGGAAAAATTAGTTTTGGCAGGATCATAGGTTTGCACTTCAACTATCTTGCCGCCCACTGCGGTCCAACGCTCCTTAAATGATGCAAGCATGCGTTCGCCCCAGGGACCGGCGGGAACCAATGCGGCGGCATTGACATGTCCATCCAGCCATGTGCGATCCGCCACCTGACGTGCCTCTTCTTCCGGCGAAAGACCAAACTGAAATAAGTTACTACGCAGAGTTTTGTCTTCGTCGGGTAAAAAATTCAGGGTGAGTGTGGGAACCGGAAATTCATCCAGCTGTAATAATTGTTGCACGGATTCTTTTTCCAATGGGCCAACAACAAATTGTGCGCCTTCATCCAGCGCCTTGCGGTAAATCTCTTTGATTTTATTGTCGTCAGCTACGTCGTAAATGCGAATAATCTGCTTGGCATTGGGGCGGCGGGTGTAATAGGCGGCAAGAAAACCATCACGTAATGCCTCGCCTGCCTTGGCAAATTTACCACTGAGAGGGACCAGTAAGGCGACCCGATCAGGCTGTGCAACATCTTCTTGCTTACGTTGCGCCAATCCGTTGAGAATGCTTTCGGTAACGGGATGTGTGTTGTACTTGGCGCGCCATTGCGTAATCTGTTCCTTGAGCCGGGCAGGACTTAATTGATAAACTTTAGCAATTGCGACTAATTCCAGCCAGCCGGTTAATGTATCAGTGGGGGTGGCGGTACGAAATTGCGATAATGCGCGTTCACTCATGCTGGCGAGCGCCGTCCAAATTTCCTGTTGATTGGTTTTGATTTCACTGCTATCGGCCAAATAGGTTTCCCGAGCTACTAATTCGCGTGCGGTTTCCAAACGGTTGCCCAGTAAGGTATATGCGTTGGCGCGCAGCTGATGAAACTCACCTTGATAGGTGGCAGCGATCATGTCCGGCAATTTTTCTGTTAGTAACACTTGCACTTGGTTGGGGCGGCGTTCCGCCAGCGCGATGTGTGCATTCGTCAAGCGCAGTAACTGCTGGCCAAGTAGGTCTTGTTCATTGACGTTGATCGTGGTGAGCAGTTGTCGGGCTTGTGGCCATTGTTCTTGACGAGCCAGTGCGGCGATGGCTCTTATTTGGGCGTGATTTTTTTCTATACCGCTGTTATTCGCAGCGCGTAGCAAGAAGAGTTCAGACGCCTTGGCGAAATCACCCGTGCGCATGTAACGTTCAATATCGCTCGTAACATCACCTGGTTGGGAGGTGATCGTGGGGGACGGTTTCTCCACAGTGGTACAGCCAATGAAGACACCACACAGCAGGCCAATTGTTAGTATTTTCAGCTTCATATTTATTTACGATAGGTTAGGATGTGACGACTACTACAGTGTAGCCAAGGAGATTATAACGTGTCTTGTGCAGCGGGTGTGTTGTATGTGGTGGCAACACCATTGGGAAATCTCGGCGATATCACCTATCGGGCGGTGGAGGTACTCAAAACTGTCGATCTGGTCACGGCTGAAGACACCCGCCACAGCCGTAAATTACTTGGTCATTATGGGATTCAGACGCCAATGGTCTCTTTGCACGCGCATAATGAGCAAGAACAGACCATGCATCTTATCGGTTTGTTGGGCCAAGGGAAAAAAATAGCCTTAATCAGCGATGCGGGTACTCCGCTAATCAGCGATCCTGGTTTTGTCTTGGTTCGAGAGGTCCACAAACAGGGCGGGCGTGTCATCCCCATCCCAGGACCCAGCGCGGTGATTGCTGCATTGTCAGTGGCTGGTCTACCCACCGATCGATTTGTGTTCGAAGGGTTTTTGCCAAGCAAGACCGTGGCTCGGGCCACGTATCTACAAGCGCTACGCGATGAGTCTCGAACCTTGGTATTTTATGAGGCACCTCATCGGATTCTTGAAACCTTGTCCGCGATGGTTAATGTTTTTGGCGCCCAGCGTGATGCTGTTTTGGTGCGCGAATTAACCAAGACCTATGAAACAGTCTGCGCTAAACCCTTGGGTGAGTTACGTGATTGGGTGGCGGAACATGCCGAACAACAACTCGGGGAAATTGTTTTATTAGTACAGGGAGCAACGGCTGCAGTATCGCAAACAACGTGTGAGATAGATGTGGATACGCTGCTGGCCCAATTACTGGCGCATGTCTCGGTGAAGACAGCCGCTCAGGTGACGGCTGCCGTGACTGGTCTGGGTAAAAATGCCTTGTATGATCGAGCGTTGCAATTAACCCAACACAGTGAGTAGGCTTTCGGTACAATCACCGCGGAAGTCGGCCAAGCAATCGCTGGGAAGCATGTCTTCCTGGAGGAAAGTCCGGACTCCACAGGGTAGGATGCCAGGTAACGCCTGGGCGATGTGAGTCGATGGAAAGTGCCACAGAAAATACACCGCCGATGGCCGCAAGGCACAGGTAAGGGTGAAATGGTGCGGTAAGAGCGCACCGCGTCCATGGCAACATGCGACGGCACGGAAAACCCCATCCGGAGCAAGGCCAAATAGGGAAGCAATGGTGCGACCCGTACCGCTTCCGGGTAGGCTGCTCGAGCCAATGAGTGATTATTGGCCTAGAGGAATGATTGCTCGCGACAGAATCCGGCTTATCGGCCGACTTCCTTTCTTTCTATTTCACATTAACTAACACTGCTAACCTATTGTTTTACCGCCGTTCAACCTTAATGTTCTACTTCATTTTGCATCCTTGATTCATCGCTAAGTAACTGACTTTATTACAAGAATCCCTGATTTTGTGGGGCATTTTGCTTGACACAGTGGGCTATTAATACCTATAGTGTAACGAAGTGGGATAATGTGGGAATAAATGGCAGAAATGCCCATAGGGGGCTTGGTTGTTCCGTGGTGTCAACATTCTGAGTCTGGATGCAAAAGGCCGTATGGCCATGCCCAGCAAATACCGTGAGCGCTTACAAACATCGGGCGAAGGGCAACTCGTTGTCACTCTCGATATGAACGAGCCGTGTTTGTTGATTTATTCCCTCCCCGAGTGGGAAGACATTGAACGCAAACTTGTTCGCTTACCCAGCCTAAACAAACAAGCTGTACGCCTGAAACGCCTGTTACTTGGGCATGCCTCTGAATGCGAGTTGGACAGTCATGGGCGGATTCTGCTGCCACCGGCGTTGCGTGATTTGGTCAAGCTCGACAAACACGTGGTGCTGCTTGGCCAGGGGAATAAATTTGAATTGTGGGATGAACAGGCCTGGAATGCTCGACGTGACACATGGCTGAGCGAAACCGAAAGTGATCAGGGGTTATCCGATGGCTTGGAAACATTGTCGCTGTGATGACGACCTATCAGCATCAAACTGTCTTGCTCGCCGAGGCCGTAAACGCATTGCGACTGCGGCCAACCGGTTTTTACGTCGATGGCACCTATGGGCGCGGAGGGCATAGTCGCATGATCCTCAGTCAACTAGGCCAGGACGGGCGGTTAATGATTCTAGATAAAGACGCCGTTGCCGTTGCCCAAGCCCATGCTGAACTGGGCCAGGACCCTCGTGCCCATATATACAAGGGTAGCTTTGCGCAGCTTGGCGATTTTATCGCCGAACGTGATTGGCAGGGTCGTGTTGATGGTGTGTTGCTGGACTTGGGGGTGTCGTCGCCGCAAATCGATGATCCGCAACGTGGTTTCAGCTTTCGCCAAAGTGGGCCATTGGATATGCGTATGGATACCACGCAGGGTATGTCCGCCAGTGAATGGTTAATGCAGGCAGATGAGCGCGTAATTGCCGATGTGATTTTTCAATACGGGGAAGAACGTTTTGCCCGGCGTATTGCCCGTGCGATTGTGGCAGAACGTGAAGCAGCACCCATCGACACCACTCAAAGATTGGCCGCGATTGTCGCCGCTGCGGTGCCGACTCGTGAGCGTCACAAAGACCCGGCAACGCGTAGCTTCCTTGCGATTCGCATTTTTATCAATCACGAGTTGGATGACTTGCAACAGTGTCTGAACCAGTTACACGATGTACTGGCGCCGGGTGGACGGGTGGTGATCATTAGCTTTCATTCACTGGAAGACCGTATCGTCAAACGGTTTATGCGTGCGATGAGTACAGGTGATCAACTGCCACTTGATTTACCGATTGCGCACATTGAAATTAAACATAAATGGCGATTGGTGGGTAAACCTATCCGCGCCAGTGAGGCAGAACTTGCAGCGAATGTACGTGCACGGAGTGCAATAATGCGGGTTGCGGAGCGTTTGGAATGATATTGCGGTTAATTAATATCGTTTTGTTGCTGCTCATTGTCATTAGCGCCTTGGGTGTGGTTTATGTCAAACACGAGAATCGTATGTTGTATACGCAATTACGTGATTTACAAAAGCAACGCGATTTAATGGATGTTGATTGGGGTCGTTTGCAACTTGAGCAAAGCACATGGGCGACACATAGCCGGGTGGACAATATTGCGCGGAAAAGATTAGCAATGCGCACCTTGGACTATAGTGAAATTGTGGTGGTGAAGCCATGAGGGAACAGGTGCATCAAGCCACTGGTCGATTGCGTATTATCAGCGTTTGCTTAGGTTTTGTGCTGTTAAGTGGTGTGTTGATCCTCCGTGCTTTTGATCTACATGTATTAAATAAGAACTTTTTACAATCGGAGGGTGATCAACGTAGTTTACGCAGTCTGCCAGTTATTGCACATCGCGGCATGATCATGGATCGTTACGGCGCGCCTTTGGCTGTGAGTACACCGGTTGATTCAGTGTGGGCGCAGCCACGGCAGTTCGATGCAAACAAAACACAGTTAGCTTCGTTGGCGCGCCTATTGGATACCACGCCGCAACACATCAAAGGCTTAATTCACTCGCGTGCCGACAAAGAATTTGTATATTTAAAACGGCATGGTACTCCGGAGATGGCAAAGCAGGTCATGGATCTGGATATCGCGGGTGTCTCATTGTTACGTGAGTACCGCCGCTATTATCCGGATGGCGAAGTATTTTCGCATGTACTTGGGCTGACCAATATTGATGATAATGGCCAGGAAGGCCTGGAGCTGGGTTTTGATTCATCTCTGCGCGGTAGTAATGGATCGCAATTGGTGATGAAAGATCGTCTTGGACGGATAATCCAGCATGTCGATTTGAAAAAACCACCGCGTCCGGGTAAAGACTTGGTAGTGAGTTTAGATCGACGCTTACAATATCTTGCTTATCGCGAATTAAAACGGGCCGTTTTCACGCACAAGGCAAAATCAGCATCGGCGGTGATACTCGACGTACAAACGGGTGAAGTGTTGGCAATGGTGAATCAACCTTCATTGAATCCGAATAATCGTGAAGAGTATGAAAGTTATCGCTCGCGCAATCGGGCGGTAACCGACAATTTTGAACCAGGCTCAACAGTAAAACCCTTTACTATTGCGGCGGCGTTGGAATCAGGCCGTTTTAAATCAGACAGTATTATCGATACCTCACCGGGATTGATGCATGTTGGTACTCACACTGTCAGAGATATTCATGATTATGGCAGGCTTAACCTATTGGGTGTAATTCAGAAATCCAGTAATGTAGCAGCGTCCAAGATTGCCCTGACGATTTCACCTGAATCGCTTTTTACTATGCATCAGCGAATTGGTTTTGGTGAACATACGAATAGCGGTTTTCCCGGCGAGGTCTATGGTGAAATTGTGCAAACACGTTATTCGCGTGACATAGAGCGTGCGACGTTATCGTACGGCTATGGCTTGTCGGTGACCACCTTGCAACTGGCGCGCGCCTATTCGGTGTTAGCCGCAGATGGTAAACGCAAACCGGTGAGCTTCCTCTTACAGTCATCGTCAGTGGACGGTGCACAAGTCATAGATAGCAAGATTGCGCGACAAGTACGCAGCATGTTGGAAAGCGTGATTGCCGATGGCGGCACCGGCACCAAAGCAAATATCCCTGGCTATTGGGTGGCGGGCAAAACCGGGACCGTGAAAAAACTTGGCGCGGACGGTTACACGGATGACAAATATTTGTCGGTGTTCGCAGGTATGGCCCCTGCCAGACAACCACGCTTGGTGATGGTCATTGCCATTCATGAACCAACAGGAAAAGTATATTACGGCGGGGAAGTGGCGGCGCCGGTGTTTGCCAGTGTGATGTCAGGCGCATTGCGTTTATTGGATATTCCTCCGGATGTGATTCTGGAAACGAAAACACATCTGGCTATTCTGGAGGGACGGCCATGATGAGTGCACTAAAGCAAAGGTTGAGTATGAATCTGAGTCAATTACTCGATGGTCTTGTGTCACTTTCACCAGAAGCCGATCGTCTGGTAGGAAATTTGATCATGGACAGTCGCAAAGTGCAGCAGGGTGATGTATTTCTTGCTTGTATAGGTCAAGTAAATGATGGACGTCATTATATTGAACAAGCAATCACTCAAGGTGCTGTTGCAGTTTTATGGGATAGCGATCGTACAACAGTACCAATGCCGTTGACGTGGCGAATATCGCCATCCGGACAGCGTATACCGTGTCTCGCGCTAAACAATTTAACTCAAATGGTCGGCGTTCTTGCCGACCGTTACTATCAGAGTCCATCAAAGTCAATGTACATGGTGGGAGTGACAGGTACCAATGGCAAAACTTCAACTACCCATTTCATTGCGCAGGCGATGAATCAGATTACACGATGTGGCGTGATCGGAACCTTGGGTTGGGGATTCCCCGGCGAGTTACATGAATCACAGCACACTACCCCTGATGGTATAACAACGCAACAATGGCTTGCCAGCTTACGTGAGAGTCGCTCGAATATTGTGGCGATGGAGGTGTCATCGCATGCGCTTGATCAACAACGGATCAATGGTGTTTCACTGGATTGTGCGGTGTTTACTAACCTCACCCATGACCATCTGGATTATCACAAGGACATGGCAAGTTACGCGCATGCCAAAAATAAATTATTTAGTTGGCCGACCCTGCAACATGCGGTGATCAATGTGGATGACGCGCATGGCGCAAGTTTACGTCAGTTAATCGCGGATGATGTGAAAGTGCTCACTTATGGTATTTCTACACAGTTAGAAAAGCCGGATATTTTTGCGACGAATATCCAATATCATGCATCAGGTATGCGCTGCCATGTCAGCACACCGTTTGGTGAGGGAGATCTGAGTTTGCCGCTGTATGGCCGTTTCAATATCAGTAATATCCTGGCATCGCTCGGCGTGTTGCTCCATCACAAAATCAGATTGTCGAATGCGCTGAGTTATTTGTCACAGGTATCACCGGTTGCGGGACGTATGCAGATGGTTACCAGCTCTCGGCACGCGGCCATCGTGATCGATTATGCCCACACGCCGGATGCCTTGGCACAGGCCTTGGATGCATTACGTGATCATGTGCGTGGACAGTTATGGTGTGTGTTTGGCTGTGGTGGTGATCGCGATCGGGCCAAACGCCCAATCATGGGCGCGATTGCGCAAGCCAAGGCAAATCATGTGATTGTTACCAGCGATAACCCGCGTCATGAAGGCCCGGCGGAAATTATTCAGCAAATTGTTGCCGGTATGCCAGCCCCCGCCAATGTCACGATCGAGCCAGATCGTGGCCTGGCGATTCGTTATGCCTTAGCCAATGCCCGTAATAACGACATTGTGTTAATCGCCGGTAAAGGCCACGAGTCATATCAACAAATCGGCGAGAAGACATTACCGTTTAATGATGCTGTTGTCGTTAAGCAATATCTGCATGAGGTGGGTGAACATGCAGAATAGTTTTAATTGGTCGCTGGACCGAATTGTTGCCGCCACCAACGCCAAGCTGGTGGGTGCCGCTGCGATCATCTCCGGGGTGAGTACCGACACGCGAAAAATACAACAAGGTGATTTGTATATCGCATTGTCGGGTGAGCAGTTTGATGGACATGACTTTTGCGCAAATGCAGTGCAGAGGGGTGCGACGGCGGTAATGGTTGAACGGCAATTACCATTACCCGTCCCGCAAATTATCGTAGCTGATGCACGCAAGGCATTGGGTATGTTAGCTCATGCCTGGCGCGAACAATTTTCGATCCCATTTATTGCGGTGACCGGTAGTAATGGAAAAACAACCGTCAAGGAAATGATTGCAGCAATTTGTTCGCAACGTGGCAAGGTATTGGCGACGCAAGGTAATCTGAATAATGATATTGGTGTGCCACTGACTTTATTACAGATTACCGCACAACACCAGTTTGCTGTGATCGAGTTGGGAGCCAATCACCCCGGCGAAATTGCCTATCTCACCGGATTAGTGAAACCAGATGTGGCGTTAATTAACAATGCAGGACCAGCGCATCTGGAGGGATTTGGTAGCATCGCGGGCGTTGCGCAAGCCAAAGGCGAAATATATGGTGGACTGTCCCGTAATGGCATTGGCATCGTGAATGCCGATGATCATTTTGCCAAGGTATGGCAGTTGCTGTGCAAAGATAACAAGATGCTGACGTTTGGTCTGCAACAACCGGCGGATGTCAGTGCTACCTGGTATGTGAATAATGACGGTAGTGCGCTCAATATCCAAACGCTGCAGGGCAAGATCGATGTGCAACTGCACTTGTTAGGTGGACATAACATCATGAATGCACTTGCAGCAACCACCGCTGCCTTGGCCGTGGGTTGCAGTTTGGTTGACGTGAAGTATGGATTGGAAGGTATGTCAGCAGTGAAAGGTCGACTGAAAATGAAATCGGGGAAAAGCGGCAGCCGTATTATTGATGATACCTATAATGCAAACCCTGCATCTTTTAAGGCGGCGCTGGATGTGTTATCTGTTTTTCCAGGACAGCACTATGTTGCCCTGGGTGATATGGGCGAGTTAGGGACAGATGCGGAGGCATTACATCGTGAAGTCGGAAGTTATGCAAAAAAGTCCGGTGTCAAGCGACTCTATACCGTCGGCCAATTTGCGCGTTATGCAGCACAGGAGTTTGGTCAGAATGCGATGGTGTTTGATGTGCAACCGCCGATGATAAATGCTATCGAAGCAGAATTATCGGCGGATGTTACTATATTGATTAAGGGATCGCGGTCTATGAAAATGGAAAATATTGTCAATGCACTGGTCAATCAAGGCGAGGGTTAGTCTGTGTTATTCCATTTGGCAGAATATCTGGAAAAATATTATAGCGGGTTTAACGTCTTTGGTTATTTGACCTTGCGTGCAATTCTAGGCGTGTTGACTGCCTTGTTGATTTCTTTTCTGGTCGGTCCGGTGATGATTAGAAAGCTCAGTACCTACAAAATAGGTCAGATGATACGTAGTGACGGCCCGCAGACACATTTATCCAAGGCCGGTACACCAACGATGGGAGGTGCTTTGATCCTGGTGGCGGTGGGCATTAGCACTTTACTGTGGTCAGATTTAACGAACCGCCATACCTGGGTGGTACTTGCGGTAACCTTGATGTTTGGCATCATTGGCTGGGTGGATGATTACAAAAAACTGATCAAACGTGATCCGAAGGGATTAATTGCCCGCTATAAATATTTTTGGCAATCAGTGGCAGCAGTGGGCGCCGCTTTGTTTTTATACTTTAGCGCTGTGTCGCACCTGGAGACAACACTGATTGTTCCCTTATTCAAAAATGTGACAGTGCCTATGGGCGCCATTGCCTTTACCGTGTTTACCTATTTTGTCATTGTCGGTTCGAGTAACGCCGTCAATCTGACCGATGGTCTTGATGGCCTGGCGATCATGCCAAGTGTGATGGTCGGTGGTGCGCTGGGTATTTTTGCCTATGCCAGCGGCCACAAGGCATTCTCTGCATATCTGGCAATTCCATACCTGCCTGGCGTCGGTGAGTTAGTGATTTTTTGCGGCGCATTAGTGGGGGCGGGTTTGGGATTCCTTTGGTTCAACACTTATCCCGCGCAAGTATTCATGGGTGATGTTGGCGCGCTGGCGATTGGTGCGGCGTTAGGTGTAGTAGCGGTAATGGTGCGGCAGGAATTGGTATTGTTTATTATGGGCGGCGTGTTTGTCATGGAAACTGTTTCGGTAATTTTACAAGTGGCCTCTTTCAAACTCACCGGTAAACGAATATTCCGAATGGCGCCGCTGCATCATCACTTTGAATTAAAAGGCTGGCCGGAGCCGCGCGTGATCGTACGGTTTTGGATTGTAACGGTTATTTTGGTTTTGGTTGGTTTGGCAACCTTGAAGATACGTTAATTGAGCGACGATATGTTAGCAGCGGATATTAAACAAGACAGCTTGGTTTGCCCGGAGATATTTACCAATAAACGTGTGTTGGTGGTTGGCCTGGGCAAAACAGGTATGTCCTGTGTGCATTTTCTGCAACGGCGCGAGGTGAAGTTTGCTGTGGCCGACAGTCGTCTGTTGCCCCCCGGGTTGAAGGAATTGCAGGAAGAATATCCTGATGTGCCGCTGTTCCTTGGTGAATTTGATCCACAAGTCTTTGCCAATGTCGATATGCTGGTGGTGAGTCCCGGGATATCGATTCAAACGCCGGTCATCATTGCAAGCGTGCAGCGTGGCGCAGAAGTACTGGGTGATATTGAAATATTCGCTCGTTGTGTGGATAAACCGGTGATTGCGATCACCGGTTCCAATGGTAAAAGCACGGTAACCTCGCTTGTTGGTGAAATGGTACGACAAGCAAACTATTCGGCGGGTGTAGGCGCTAATTTAGGTATACCTGCATTGGATTTAATAGAAAGTAGTCCGGATGTGTATGTGCTTGAGTTGTCCAGTTTTCAGCTGGAGACAACCTATTCATTGAACGCACAGGCAAGTACGATTTTAAACATCAGCGAAGATCACATGGACAGGTATTCCTCGCTCAAGGAATACGCGCAGGCCAAGGCCATCATTTTTAATGGTAATGGTGTCGTTGTGATTAATGCAGAGGATCCGATAGTAAACGCGTTTGCGAAAGAATTAACCGATGATAGAACGGTATACCGTTTTAAATTATCAGAGCCGGAGAATGATCACGAGTTTGGTGTGTTGAATGTTGCCGGATTAAACTGGTTGGCGCGTGGTGACGACAAATTATTTCCCGTTACAGATCTGAAGATCAAAGGCCAGCACAATGTTGCTAACGCATTGGCTGCGCTGGCGCTTGGCACGGCGGTAAATTTGCCCATTTCGGCCATGTTGAATGCATTACGCATATTTCCAGGATTACCGCATCGCAGTCAATGGCTAACAGAGAAAGACGGTGTGACCTGGTATAACGATTCAAAAGGTACCAATGTCGGTGCATCATTGGCTGCGATTGCCGGGATCCCGGCGAATAAATTATTGGTGATTATGGGCGGTCTGGGTAAAGGCCAGGATTTTTCACCACTGCGTGAACCATTGGCGGTGCGTGCTCGTCATGTATTTTTGTTAGGTGAGGATGCAACGAAGATTGCGGCTGCCATTGACGGGGCAGTGCCATTCACTTATGTCAAGGATTTGGATGAAGCCGTTGTCCAGGCAAAGTTACTGGCCCAAGCCGGGGATGCTGTACTGTTATCTCCGGCCTGCGCCAGCTTCGACATGTTTACCGGGTATGAACATCGTGGTGAGGTATTCATGCAACGCGTTAAGGCGCACAACCCATGAACGCAGATATTAATTTATATATGCATCGATTTTTCAATGGTGAGTTGCGCCACGATAGTAAAACCTGGCCGATGGATTACTGGCTGGTTGGCAGCAGTGTGGCATTGATCATCCTGGGATTGATCATGGTGGGGTCTGCATCGGTGTCGGTGGCGGAAAAGCAGACCGGTAATGCATTCCATTTTTTATGGCGGCAATTAATGTATACCGGGCTCGGCGTAAGCATCGCGCTCATCATCACACGCATCCCGTTACGAATTTGGGAATCGTTAGGCCCTTGGTTAATGGCACTCAGTCTGATTTTATTACTACTGGTATTTATTCCAGGACTGGGACGGACCGTGAATGGCAGTGCACGGTGGATCAGCCTGGCTGGAATTAATATGCAACCTTCCGAATTTGTAAAATTGTTTGCGGTTATTTACTTAGCCGGCTATTTGGTGCGGCAACAACATGCAATAAAAACAAGCCTGGGTGGTTTTTTACGCCCATTAGCGTTGTTTGTGATCTTAGTAATGTTTCTATTGCTCGAACCTGATTTTGGTGCAGCAGCAGTGATGCTAACCACCGCGGTGATGATGATGTGGCTCGGTGGTGTTCGGGTCGCACAATTTGCGGTGTTGGTGGTCAGTGTTGCAGGCGTGTTGCTGGTGCTTGCATTGACATCACCGTATCGATTGCAACGAATGACGGCTTTTATGAACCCCTGGGCTGATCCCTTTGATAGTGGTTTTCAATTGACGCAGGCGTTGATTGCGTTTGGGCGCGGCGAATGGTTTGGTGTGGGGTTGGGCAGCAGTGTACAAAAATTATTTTATCTGCCCGAGGCACACACCGATTTTCTATTCGCAGTGTTGGCCGAAGAGCTAGGCTTGGTGGGCGTGGTGATCGTGATGTTGTTATTTACCGTTCTGGTGCTGCGCGCGTTACGCATCGGGCGCAGCGCTGAGAAACGTGAACGCCCTTTTGCCGGGTACGTTGCGTATGGTACGGGCATCTGGATAGGCTTGCAGGCCTTTATTAACATCGGCGTCAACATGGGTGTGTTGCCGACTAAAGGGTTAACGTTACCGTTCATGAGTTATGGTGGTAGTAGCATTGTGGTGATGTGTATGGCACTGGGTTTGTTGATTCGTGCCGATTATGAAACACGTCGTGATGATCGAAATACACAAAGGTTGAAACAAAAGGCATGGTAACGGCGGCGAGCACAATTTTGATTATGGCCGGTGGCACTGGCGGGCATGTTTTTCCTGCACTTGCCGTCGCCGAAGAGTTGCGCGTGCATGGACATCACATCCAGTGGTTGGGGACACGGCATGGATTGGAGGCCGAGCTGGTGCCGCGCGCAGGTTTTGCCATTAACTATATCAGCATTAAAGGATTACGCGGCAATGGAATGTTGGGTTGGCTATTGGCACCCTTCCGATTGTCATTCGCATTATGGCAGGCAATTGGAATTTGCCGGCGCATTCGCCCGGGCGTTGTGCTGGGGATGGGTGGCTTTGTGACAGGTCCAGGTGGTGTCGCAAGCTGGTTGCTGCGCAGGCCCCTGGTTGTACATGAACAAAATGCCATTCCCGGTATGACCAATCGCTGGTTAGCGATGTTGGCAACCCGCGTGTTGGAAGCCTTTCCGCATAGTTTCAAGGATACCGTGTCAACACAACAGACAGGTAATCCAGTGAGAAAGTTGATTACAGCGATCGCACCTCCGGATGAACGTTATGGTTCGCATCAGGGCGCAATGCGTTTATTGATTATCGGCGGCAGCTTGGGTGCACAGTCGTTGAATGAGCGGGTACCTGCTGCTATTGCAACATTGGCCAAAGAGCTTCGTCCAACGATTTGGCATCAAGCGGGTAAACAAAAAAATATTACCACCGCGCGACGTTATGAAGAGTGCAATTTAGAGGCGCGCGTTGAGCCCTTCATTGTAAATATGGCAGAGGCCTACGCATGGGCGGATCTTGTCATTTGCCGTGCCGGGGCGATGACAATTTCAGAACTGAGTAATGTCGGGCTGGCCTCCATCCTGGTGCCCTATCCGCACGCGGTGGATGATCATCAAACGGCCAACGCGCATTATTTAGCGGATGCCAATGCGGCAATTTTGATCCAGCAAGTGGACTTGACCGCGGCTCACCTTGGCGCGGTGTTACGTGATTTGTTAGCGGTGGGTCGTCCACGTTTATTGGAAATGGCAAATGTCGCGCGGCGTTTAGGTAAACCAGATGCAACACAAGCTGTCGCGCAAGTTTGTTTGGAGGTGGCGCGTGGGTAACAACAAACGCCGTCTCACTGATCTGGCGCCCAGCGTCAGTGAACCTGGTATGGGCCGGATTCGGCGCATTCATTTTGTCGGCATTGGTGGCGCAGGCATGGGTGGTATCGCTGAAGTGCTGTTGAATTTGGGCTACACCGTTACTGGTTCGGATTTGCAACACAATGTAGTCACGCAACGCCTCGAAGCCATGGGAGCAACCATTAATAGTGGTCATGCAGCGGAATATGTCATTGGCAGTGATGTCGTCGTTGTCTCCAGTGCGGTGAAATCGGCAAACCCCGAAGTGGTTGAGGCGCATCATCTGCGTATCCCGGTTGTGCCGCGCGCGGAGATGCTTGCTGAATTGATGCGGTTTCGTTACGGAATTGCAATAGCCGGTACACACGGTAAAACCACCACCACCAGTTTGATTGCCAGTATTCTTGCACAAGGCGGCGTTGATCCTACCTTTGTAATTGGTGGCCTGCTGAACAGCGCCGGTAGCAATGCACGCCTTGGTGCAGGCCGTTACCTCGTCGCGGAGGCGGACGAGAGTGATGCGTCCTTTCTGCTGTTACAACCGATGATTGCGGTTGTTACCAACATCGATGCTGATCATATGGATACCTACGAAGGAAGTTTTGATAAATTACGGCATAGCTTTATAGAGTTTTTGCATCATTTGCCTTTTTATGGTTTAGCTGTCTTGTGCATTGATGATGCAAACGTCAAGTCGATCTTGGCTGAGGTAACTCGACCGATCATGACTTATGGTTTTACGGCCGATGCTGACATCCATGCGTTTGATATCAAACAATCAGGATTTAAAACCCGGTTTAACGTCGCCTTGCGTGATACCGGCAAGACCTTGTCAGTAACCTTAAACCTGCCGGGAAAACATAACGTGCTCAACGCAACAGCGGCGATTGCGGTTGCATATCAACTGGGAATTGCAGAACAGGCCATGGTTACTGCGTTGGCCGAGTTTGCCGGAATTGGTCGACGCTTCCATCATTATGAGGATTTGGTGGTGATCCAAGGCCGCGTTATGCACATCGATGATTATGGCCATCACCCGACCGAAGTGAACGCAGTGATTCGAGCTATTCGTGATGGTTGGCCTGATAAACGACTGGTCCTGGCATTTCAGCCACACCGCTACACACGTACACGTGATCTGTTTGAAGACTTTGCGATTGCCCTCTCAGGTGTGGATGAGTTGCTGTTGTTGGATGTATATCCGGCCGGTGAAACACCAATCAGCGGTGCCGATGGTAGAACATTGGCGCGGGCAATTCGTCACCGTGGTCAGGTAGATCCGGTATTTGTTGAGCAGGTTGAGCAATTGCCGCAGGCCTTGCTGCACGTGTTGCAAGAGGGTGACATCCTAGTGACGTTGGGTGCTGGCAATATTGGCGCAATGGCGGCGAAATTAAAGCAGCGCATGGCAGAATTGCGGTAACCACAAAATGACTCGAAATTGACACGCATGAATCAGGTACGTATGAAGCAGACAACAAAATTACGCGGTGTGATGCGACAGGATGAACCACTGTCGAGTCATACCTCGTGGCGTGTTGGTGGGCCTGTCGCACGTTTTTATCAACCAGCCGACATTCCTGATTTGTCTAACTTTCTTAATCAGCTGTGCACTGAAGAGCCCATTGTCTGGATTGGTCTGGGCAGTAACTTATTGGTCCGCGATGGAGGGCTTAATGGTACGGTAATTTGCACCAGTGGCGTGTTGGGTAATATGGCGATGAAAGAAAATCATCAGATATATGTTGAGGCAGGCGTGGCATGTCCCAAGGCCGCCAAGTACTGCGCCAAACATGATCTGGTTGGTGCCGAGTTTTTGTGTGGCATCCCCGGAACAATCGGTGGCGCGTTAGCGATGAATGCCGGTGCCTTTGGTGGTGAAACATGGTCAATCGTTGCGGCGGTTCAAACCATCGACCGCAGCGGGGAATTACACCAGCGTAAGGCCGCGGATTATAAAATTGACTATCGGCATGTTACTGGCCCACAAGGTGAGTGGTTCGTTTCAGCCATGTTACGTCTGCAACCAGGCGATGGTAAACAAAGCCAGGCTACCATGAAAACATTATTGGCAAAGCGCGGCGCCAGCCAGCCGATTCAACAAGCCAATGCGGGCTCTGTGTTTCGTAATCCAGCGGGTAATTATGCGGCGCGTTTAATTGAGCAGTCTGGATTAAAAGGTGTCTGCATCGGCGGCGCGTGTGTGTCGGAGAAACATGCCAATTTTATTGTAAACACGGGCACTGCAACGGCGGCAAATATTGAAGCATTGATTTGCCGCGTGCGCGAAACAGTGTTTCAGGAAACGGGTGTTAGTTTAGTCCAGGAAGTTCACATTATCGGTGAAGAGAAATAAATAGATTATGACCGTGACAAAATCACAGGCTAGTAAGATGAAGATCGATCCCGGCGCTTTCGGTAAGGTGGCGGTACTCATGGGAGGGTGGTCTTCGGAACGCGAGGTGTCGTTAAAAAGTGGCAAGGCAGTGTTAGCCGCTTTACAGTTGCGTGGTGTGAACGCGCATGGCATTGATGTCCAGCGTGACACGCTATTGGCAACGTTACAGCACGGCAGCTTTGATCGTGTATTTATTGTGTTGCATGGCAAGGGTGGTGAAGACGGTGTCATTCAAAGTGTGCTTGAAGTGATGGAGATACCATACACCGGTAGTGGCGTGCTGGCATCCGCCCTGGCGATGGATAAATTGCGCAGCAAACAATTGTTTGAGGGCGTGGGATTGCCGACGCCAAAATACATGGTGTTAGACAAAAATTCAGATCTTGAATATGTCGCTGCGACACTTGGCCTGCCATTAATGGTTAAACCCTCCTTGGAAGGTTCAAGTATAGGCATGACCAAGGTGGAAAAGGTTGCGCAGTTATCTCAAGCCTATGCCGAGGCGGAAAAGTATTATGGCGAAGTGTTGGTTGAACAGTGGATTCAAGGCAAAGAATACACGGTTGCAATTCTTGGAGATGAGCCGCTGCCGGTCATTCGCTTGGAGACGGCGCGAACATTTTATGATTACACAGCAAAATATATTGCCAATGACACAAAATATCATTGTCCCTGCGGACTTGCACCGGAAGAAGAAGCGAAGTTACAACGACTTGCGCTGGCGGCCTTTAAGGCAGTTAATGCCAAAGGTTGGGGTCGCGTCGACATCTTATGTGATCAGGCAGTGCGTCCGTACCTGATAGAAATTAATACGGTGCCAGGGATGACAGATCATAGTTTGGTACCAATGGCGGCAAAGGCGCGTGGCATGACCTTCGATGAATTGGTTTATCAAATTCTGGCGCAGACATTAGTCGCAACAACGACGGTGCGCGTTAAAAGAGAGGTGGACGATGTTGGCGCGCACTAATCATCAGGCGATCTTGTTACAGCAGGGACCGCGTGCGCAGATTAACTGGAGCTGGGTACGGCGCAGCACCATGGCATTGTTTATTTTTGCCGGATTAGGCTGGCTAGTGATGCTGGCTAATGAGCCGCAGAGCTTGCCAATTAAAAAGATTCATGCCTTGGGGAAATTTATTCATGTGGATGAAAAAATGTTGCGTGATGCAGTCGCTGCCAATATTGATGGTGGTTATTTCAGGATTAATGTGGATGAGATGAAGGCGGTGGTTGAAAAAATTGCCTGGGTTGAACAGGCCAGTGTCCGGCGTGTGTGGCCGGATGCTTTGGCGATTCAGGTTCAAGAACAACAGGCATTGGCAAAATGGAATGCAGGAGGCTTAGTTAATATGCGGGGTACTATTTTTATACCCGAGGTGTCCTCCTATCCGCGTGACCTGCCGCTGTTCACTGCCCCGGCGGGAATGCAGGAGAAAGTAACGCAGTATTATTTATTGGCAAAAGATATTTTTGCAGCGATGAACATAAATGTTAGTGAAATCAAAATGGATGCGCGTCACGCCGTGAGCCTGCGGCTTAATAACGGTATTGAGATTATGCTGGGGCGTGATCAGATTGAAAGTCGTATGCAGCGACTTGCACGGATATATAACAAAGTATTGGCAACGCGCTCAACCGAGATTGCCCGCCTTGATTTGCGTTATAGCAATGGGCTGGCAGTGGGTTGGCGCAAACCGCCGGTGGACTGAGCTGGGGTAATGAATGGTCACGAAAAAAACGGAAAAAAATTTGATTGTAGGATTGGATATTGGCACCTCCAAGGTGGTGGCGATTGTCGGTGAAGTAACGCCCGATAATGGAATTGAAGTCATTGGCCTGGGCTCACATCCTTCCCGCGGATTAAAGAAAGGGGTGGTGGTGAACATTGAGTCAACTGTGCAGT
>JAYSTO010000057.1:0-3175 GCA_043719675.1 Gammaproteobacteria bacterium
TTTTTCGGACAAGCCCCACTTGGTCACCATACTACGCGCCAAATCAGTGGTCCGTTGAATATCGTTTGAGGCGCCCGTGGTCACATTTTCCACGCCAAACACCAACTCTTCGGCGATACGGCCACCAAACAAACTGGAAATACTGCTCTCCAGTCGTTCCTTGCTGTAACTATATCGATCTTCTTCCGGTAAAAACATGGTGACACCCAGGGCGCGACCACGTGGAATAATCGTTACCTTGTAAACCGGATCGTGTGACGGTACGGTGCGGCCAACAATGGTATGTCCCGCCTCGTGATAGGCGGTCAGGCGCTTTTCCTGCTCGCTCATCACCATCGAACGGCGTTCCGCACCCATCATGATCTTGTCTTTGGCCTTTTCAAATTCCTCCATGCTGACCAGTCGCTTGTTGGCGCGTGCAGCAAATAACGCGGCCTCATTAACGATATTGGCCAAATCGGCGCCGGAAAAACCAGGCGTACCCCGCGCAATGATCTTAGCGACAACATCATCAGACAACGGTACCTTGCGCATGTGAACCTTGAGAATTTGTTCGCGACCGCGTAAATCAGGCAGTGGCACCACCACCTGCCGATCAAAGCGACCGGGACGTAACAGGGCGGGATCCAAAACATCGGGACGGTTGGTCGCGGCAATGATAATGACACCTTCATTACCTTCAAAACCATCCATTTCAACAAGCAATTGATTGAGGGTCTGCTCACGTTCATCATGACCACCACCTAAACCGGCACCACGATGACGACCGACCGCATCAATTTCATCGATAAAAATAATACAGGGGGCGTGTTTCTTGGCTTGCTCAAACATGTCACGCACACGTGACGCACCCACACCTACGAACATTTCAACAAAATCAGAACCGGAAATGGTGAAAAACGGTACCTTGGCTTCACCCGCGATGGCCTTGGCTAATAACGTCTTACCGGTACCCGGTGGGCCCACCATCAATACGCCGCGTGGAATCTTGCCGCCCAGCTTTTGGAACTTGCCGGGATCACGTAAAAACTCCACCAGCTCACCCACTTCCTCCTTGGCCTCATCCACACCCGCCACGTCATTGAAGGAAATCTTGACCTGATCCTCACCCAACATGCGCGCGCGGCTTTTGCCAAAGGACATCGCCCCACGGCCGCCGCCGCCACCTTGCATCTGGCGCATGAAAAATATCCACAAACCAACAATAAGGAAAATGGGAAACCAGGAAACCAGTATTTGCGTCCAGAGGCCTTGATCTGGGGCCTCGCCCTTGATATCAACCTTGTTTTTTAATAAATCACCAATTAAAGAACGATTATCAGTCTCCGGGCTATAGGTCGAGAAACGTGACCCATCGGTACGCACACCGGAAACAATCCGACCCGCAATAGTCACTTCACGGACAAGCTGTTGGTTTACTTCAGCTACAAATGCGGAGTAATTGAGTTCTTTCTCATTGCTCGGCCCGCTCAATTGCTTGAACACCGTCATCAGAATAATTGCGATGAAGACCCACAAAATGATATTTTTTGCCATGTCGCTCAAGGTGTTACCTCTATATGCAATGGAGAAATCAAATAAAATCCAGTGTAATTACGATACAGTATAGTTGTTACTTCGTATAGTGCCTGGCCAACAGATAGACCTCGCTGGATTTGGCGCGTGACGCATCTGGCTTTAGGACCTGTACCTTGTCAAACATAGTTCGTAAACTCTTGACGTAATCGTCAAATCCCACACCATGAAACAGCTTGATCAGCATATGCCCTTCCGCGACAAGCACCTGCTGGGCAAAATCCCGTGCCAGCTCAGCCAAATACATCGACTTGGGTTGATCGACCAGTTTAACTCCACTGATATTGGGGGCCATGTCCGACAATACAAGGTCTACTTGTCTACCATCGAGACTGGCCAGCAGCTGGTCGTAAGTTGCCTGCTCAGTGAAATCCCCTTGGATAAAAGTGACATCGGCCAGGGCAGGCATCGGCAGAACGTCCATCGCGATAACACGCCCGACTGACCTCACTTGCTCGGCCACATATTCCGACCAGCCGCCCGGTGCCGCGCCAAGGTCCACCACACAGGCGCCACGCTTAATCAGTTTATATTTTTCATCGATCTGCTTGAGCTTGAATACCGCCCGCGAACGCAGGCCCTCCGCGTGTGCTTGTTTCACAAACGGATCGGCAAAGTGATCTTTGAGCCAGCGTTGACTGGATTTGGAACGGGATTTAGACATGTTGATTTTGCTACGGATCACCCAAGGTAATGCGTTACACTAGCGCAACGACTATTAGACACCATCAAAACACACATATCCATGGCCTTAACTGAAAAACAAAAACGCTTCTTACGCCAGCAGGCACACCACCGCAAGGTCATCGTCATCATCGGCCAGCATGGCATCACTGACAATGTCATCAGCGAGATAGACATCGCGCTGCAACATCACGAACTGGTCAAGGTCCGCGTCAACACCAGTGACCGTGACATCCGCCACGGCTTGATCGAACAAATCGCCCAACGTACCCGTAGCGATGTCATCCAAAAGATCGGCCATCTGGGCGTCTTTTATCGCCCGGCCAAAAAGCCCAAGATCACCCTGCCGGATATTTAGTATCACGGACAATTCGCGGTTTGCACTCCACTCCAAACAACAACAGCAACACACCGCCGATGGTTGTCGCCAGATACAGTATTTGCGCCAGACCATGCCATTGTTTGAAATGGGCGGCTTCTCGTGCCGCAACATCAAGTTCACGCAGTTGCGCAATCAATGGTTGCACATAAAAAAATCCCAAGGCAATCAGTCCCAGCATCAATACGATTACCCAGAATTGCCAATGTCGTAACACCAACTCACGATATCGCCAGAACAAGCCAACGAGTAACAGACTTGCGCACATCATACCGATGATGGCCATGACATAAAACATTTTGCCCGCTAACAATCCGGCCAGCGCCCGATCCGGTAATGTTTTGAACAACACCGGCGCGGCGAGATAACCCACCGCCCACATACCACCAACCCAGACAGTCAACAATAATCGATCGGTGATGCGAAAAAATGTTTGCATAATTAAGATAAATCGAACTTGCTATTACTTGTATTCGACTTGCACTATTTCATATTCACGCACACCACCGGGGGCTTGCACTTTGACAACATCACCTT
>JAYSTO010000058.1:0-21455 GCA_043719675.1 Gammaproteobacteria bacterium
AGGCCTTGCATTCATTACAAGAATTGAACAAATCCCTGGAGGAGCGCCTCGCGCAGCGCACGCTGGAATTGGAACGCAGCGAAACGCGTATGCGCACCATTTTTGCAAGCGTGGGCGAGGGCCTCCTTATCTTGAATGCCCGCGGTTACGTGATGTCAATGAACCCCGCCGCCGAGCGCATGTTTGCTGTGCAAAGCCGGTATACGGAGGGTATTCATAGTGCGTTGTTGTTGGCGGATGTCCATACCGCTACGCTGGCGAACCTGCAAAGTTACGACGAGTCGAAAGATTCTGTGTTTCATATTACCAGCGGGATTACGCCGGTCGAATATCAAGGCCGGGGCTTCAATGGGCGTGAGTTTCCAATGGAGTTGATTGTGACCGCCATCCAACAGAGCGAAGAAGTATTGCGCGTGTGTGTTATACGCGACATCACGCGCCGCTACGCGGCGCACAAATCCGGCATGGCCGAAATGGCGACCGGGGTGTTGCACAACGTCGGCAATATTCTCAACAGCGTCATGTTATCCGGTGAAGAAATCGCACGTGTGGCAAATAACAGTAAGGTCGCAGGACTCAATAAGGCGAACGAGTTGTTGCGCGACAATGCGCATGATCTGGGCGGGTTTTTTACGACCAATGACAAAGGCAAGATGCTGCCGCAGTACTACGAAAAAATTGGCTTGGCGCTCAGCGAAGAAACCAAATCCATCAGGAACGAAGTGGCAAAACTGAATGAAAAACTGATGGTGATAAAAGATGTGATCGCCACGCAACAAGCCTACGCGCGCGTCGATACCCACATGGATCGGTTGAATGTGACAACGGTAATTGAGGATGCATTACGGCTACAGGAAGTATCGCTGCAAAAACTGGGTGTCAATGTGCGCAAGCACTTTACCGCCACCCCCGCGTGCAACCTGCATAAATCCAAATTTTTGCAGGTGCTGACCAACCTGATCAAAAATGCCAAGGAAGCGACCGCGGAAAATGACCGGCTCAATCGTGCGCGGGAAATTGTAATTGAAACCGGCTGTATTGAATCGGGTGACGTGTTCATCCGTATCACCGATAACGGTTGCGGGATTACAGCGGAAAATCTGCAGCGTATTTTTAATCACGGCTTTACCACGAAAGAAAACGGCCACGGCTTTGGACTCCACACCAGTGTACTGGCGATGACGGATATGGGTGGCACATTACACGTGCACAGTGACGGGCCGGGACATGGCACAACCTTCACCCTGACAGTTCGCGTCGGGCAGCAGAAAACCAAGGGCACGTCAACGACAGCAGCCGCACAATCGTCATCGGCTTGAGAAGACCTACAGGTAAAAAATATGATTGAGAACAAACGCATTTTACTGGTCGATGACAATCGCGATATCCATGAAGATTTCCGCAAGGTGTTGTGCACCGCTGCGGCGGATCATAGTGACCTGGATGACCTGGAGTTTGGCCTGTTTGGCGATACCGACAGCCCGATTCCGACACCGGGCCAGCATGTGCAATATGAAGTTGACTCCGCGTACCAGGGTGAGGAGGCGTTGGACATGGTGCGCAAAGCACACGCGGCGGGGCGGCCCTATGCGATGGCGTTTATGGATGTGCGTATGCCGCCGGGTTGGGATGGTATCCAGACCATCGCACGCATCTGGATCGAATTTCCCTATACTGAGGTTGTAATTTGCACCGCGTTCTCCGACTACAGCTGGGAAGACATTGTTACCAAGCTGGGCAGTACCGACCGTCTATTGTTTCTGACCAAGCCCTTTGATTCAACGTCAGTGAAGCAAATGGCGTTGACCTTGACAAAAAAATGGTATCTGGGGGAAGAAGCGCGCGGTTACGTTGCGCGTCTGGAGCGTGATGTCAAAGACCGCACAGTCCAATTGGAGGGATTGTTAGAAGAATTAAAGAAAGTAAATCTCGAACTCGAATACATGTCGATGCATGATGCCCTGACGGATTTGCCGAACCGTACCCTGTTCAGCGATCGCCTGCAATACAGTGTCAGTTGCGCCTCACGTGACAACCAAAAATTCGGTGTGTTAGTGCTGGATCTGGATCGCTTCAAGGAAGTAAATGATGTACGCGGACACCACGTCGGCGACCAGGTACTGCGCGAAGTCGGCAAGCGCTTACGCGACGCGTTGCGCGACAGCGACACCGTGGCGCGGATGGGCGGGGATGAGTTCGCGGTGATTCTGCATAACGTCAATAAAGAGGCGTGTATGCACGTAGCTAAAAAAATATGTCAATCACTGGAACCGGCGATCATGGCGGACAACGCGTCGATCATCATCGGCGCCAGTGTCGGGATTGCGATGTACCCGGATCACGGCGAGGATGAAGTGGAGTTGTTGAAGAGCGCCGACCTGGCGATGTACGACGCCAAGCGTGCGGGCACCGGCTTCTCCGTGTTTGATACCGAGGAAAATACCCGCCGCACGAACCGACTGAAGCTGATTGCTGATCTCGATGCTGCGATCAATAACAATCGTTTGGCACTGTACTATCAGCCGATAGTCGGCTTAAAAACCAATCAAGTACATAGCGTCGAGGCGTTGTGCCGCTGGATGCATCCCGAACGCGGTTTTATTCCGCCCGACGATTTTATTGCGTTGGCCGAGCAAAAAGGACTTATTCAAGCCCTGACCCTGTGGGTGTTGGACACTGCCCTGGCCCAATGTGCGGCATGGCATGCGCAGGGACTGCAGATTGGCATGTCGGTGAACCTGTCGACGCGCAATTTTCTTGATCCTGAACTACCCAGTAAGGTGGCAGGCTACCTGAAAAAGTGGCAAGTACCGGCACAGTGGTTGAGCTTGGAAATCACCGAGAGCATGACCATGTCCGATCCCGCACGTGCATTGGAGATTATTCGCACTCTCGACATGATGGGCGTGAAAATTTCCATCGACGACTTCGGCACCGGTTATTCGTCGTTGGCTTACCTGAAAAAACTTCAGGTCGACGAACTCAAGATTGATCGTTCTTTCGTGCTCGAATTGGACAAGGATCAAGACAATCAAGCGATTGTGCGTTCCACCATCGACCTGGCGCATTCGTTGGGCTTGATGGTGGTTGCGGAAGGAATTGAAACCGAGAGCATTATGCATATGCTCAACGGCTACGGTTGTGACAAGGTGCAAGGCTACTTTTTATGTAAACCCAAACCCGCTGAAGACGTGACGCGTTGGTTGCAGGAATCACAATGGGGTTTGGGTGCGGTGTGCGCGGCATTGTGAAGATTATAAACAGTATACCCGCCTTTTCTTCCAGAAAACCCTCTGCTGTAACCTACACGGCATGCCCGAAACCGTTGCCAGACTCGCCCGCGAATTTAATTTACCGTGAGTCAGCTTGGCATGTGCTGTTGGAGGTTGCACCGTGCTTGTCCAAACGGATAATGGCCCCTACATGAAACACGTCTGTGTCGATGACCCAGTGTTTGATGTGTATCAGGTGTTTTGTAGTTAAAGCGTCAAGTCAATTGTAAGTCCTGGTCTTTTTGTGTTCCCGCTGGAGAAGACGTATCCCGTGCCACGAGTTGGCAAGCCTAGACTTGTTATCAATTTATTGTTCAATTTAAAGTGACTGTCCTATTTTCCCCGATGTTACCGTCATGTCATTCTCCTTGTCGTTATTAATATATGAATATCAATCCATCGATCAGCGTTGTTGAGTTATTCCGTCTTAATTACTTCGACTATCGAAGTGTATTTTCGATTGCTCTGACCCTTTGTTTGATGGGAACAGTTATTCCTCTTCAGCAACACGCATCCTGGCCAAACCCCACTCACACACTAGTATAAATCTCAACATGCTTGGCTACTATTTTTTTTGAATGATATCCACCGCAATGATTGTGCTGACTGCACGACTACCCGCTGGCAGATATTCCCTGGACTTGACAACGTTGGGGCTAGACATTAAATGCTGGCCAATAAGAACTACATCGATATTACAACGCCCAGGCTTTAATGTTTTTATCGTAAAATTCACGGATGCCTCTTGTGCTTCACTTGCCTGCTTCGTACTGTACATTATGTCGCACAATTCTGGCGTCAGGATTTTGGGTTTAAAAATAAAGCGACCTTCCTGAGAATAAGAGCCGGTGCTGCGGGTAGTTAAAAAAACCTTAATCCACTCTCCTACTACATAATTGTCTCTTTTGGCTCCTGCATTCATATCAAAATTATACCCAATGTTCACAATATCACGCATGTCGTACATATTGAAAACACGTTTGAACGCGGGATCATATTTTGAGGTAATGGTTGCTTCACCGCGCTCAGGCATTCCAAAAATACTGAATAGGTGTTCAACTTGAGCAGGATCACTATTCTGTTTCTGCATTTCACTGGCAATGATATTTCTAGAAAAATTCAACGGGACTATATTCTTGTCAAGCGCTAACGGGACATCGTCGTGGAATACCGTAAAATAGATGAACCTGCTGAAATTAATAGGAACCGACTCGGGATTGGAAGTTAGGTCATGCGTCATCTTGATTCTATTTGCCTGGTAGGCATGTATCGTTTTGCTTGCACTGGCTGTTCTGCCTTTTCCGCCGATGATTGATTGATTTACCACGACACCCTGCAACTCCAGTTGGGTGACTCCGGGTCGAAGTGCGGTCAGCTCGGCCTTGCCATCACGTAAAACAAGTTTAAAGTCCTGGGTATTACTAATGGAACCCGCAGTGACAGAATATTTTTGAATAATACAATTTAAATCAAATTCATGTTTTGGAGTACATGAGTCAAGAATTTGATAGGGAATGGCCGCATTAACGATGATATTGGTTGTGTTGCTGATGTGTACAGCCAGATCCTTTTTTTTGTTGGCTGCAGCACATCCTGAAAGAAATACAAGACACATCAATAGTGTAAATAATTTCATTGTAATTCCTCATCATAAGTTGGCGGCGTGAGAGCGATGATCAAAGAGTCAGAATAGTTGAATACGCTATTCTTTGTCTTTGCTACTATCCAAGTGCATTTTCAATCTCAGCACCTTTTCCTTACACAAACCCAATCGATTTACTATAGTTAGGTTTGGCTTGGCTTGGCATTCTTTTAATTTTTTTCAGGTCATTCAATGTGGCGCGGCGGCTGTATTCGTCAGGAGGCATTTCGCACCATGCCTTTTACAACGCATTCCAGCCAGTGACGATTAGCCTGTTCATGGCTGGCATAACGATAAATACCTTTGGGTATATGAGTGGCGCCACCCGTCGGCAGTTGCTGAACCTCGTCATTGAGCAGTAACCACAGGCTGCAGGAATATAATTTCATATTATTCGAGTATTATCTTTACCTCAGATTTACCACGGCCAAATTCCGGTTATTTCTTCTTGACACTTAATAACAGGTGATCGAATTCGCCTTTCTTGAAGGCTGATCCTACGTAATAAATTGTTTTCTCGTATATTCCCATTTGAACATCGTCAAATTTTTCCTCATGCTCTTGAGAATACTGTGGATGGTCTTCGTCATAACGGGGGTACTTTAACCACGCTTTTCGCTTTTCAATCACCGCCAACGTAATTAATGCTTCCGCTTCTTCCTTACACAGAAACACGGGGAATTGCTGATCTTTTTTGAACACATTCATTAATGCCGTGTAGCCCTCTTTATAAACAATATCGGTAATCTGTTTCACAAGGTCAACGGGTATCAACACCTCTCGCTTTACCATCTCTGCGCCGCCTTTGCCAAACTTCCTGGCACTTCCTCAATAATATTGCCCGTCTTGTCGATCTTAACCTGGCATGGCTCCATCATATCTGCCAATTGACACAGCCTGGTTGTCATATCTAAAACTGATATGACGTGCGATATATTAAGCAATGGGTGGCCAATATCTTTTACGTTAAAAATAAGACCTTCTGGCAATATTTTACCTTTTGGAAGCACCCATACGTAGCCTTCGATCTTTTTCGAGGACAACATTGCAATGCAATCAGCAAATGATAGTCCCTTATTGGCGCACGGATAAATCATTTCTTGATCAAGACTCGAATCATAAACAATAGTAAAGTCATCTTTTCTTGGTCCATCTGCTTTCAACAGCTTCGGCGATTTTGTATTCCCACACCACGAAATATCCCATTAACATTTGAGTATAACTTCCAGATTTCACCCGGGCCAATGGCGGTGAATTGACTTTTGGAAAGCATTTTCATGTACTACCTCCTTATCGCTCTGTTTAAATACGGATCAAAGGGTCAGAATAGTTGAATACGCTATATCTTTGTCTTTGCTACTATCCAAGTGCATTTTCAATCTCAGCACCTTTTCGTCACATAAACCCAATCGATTTACTAAAATTAGGTTTGGCTTGGCATTCTTTAATGAGTCCTTCCAACAAATGCGCGGGACAAAGGGCTTGACCGAAACTCAAGGCTTGCCGGATCACCGTGGCGAAATCACCGGGGGTGAGTTTATCTAATTTGGCGATGGCTTGTTGATACTCAGCCAGGTCTTTGTTTGAACCGTGGCCCTGTTCCTGCAACACTTGAGTAAACATATTCCACGCCTGCTCGGCTGACATGTAGTTAAACTTGATTTTGAAATCAAACCGCCGGGTGGAAGCAGCATCCAGTTTGTCCATCAGGTTGGTGGAGGCAATAAATATCCCGCTGAAGGTTTCCATTTGCACCAGCAGCTCATTCACTTGCGTCACTTCCCACGACTGCCGTGCGCCGGAGCGTTCTTGTAAAAAACTGTCGGCCTCATCCAGCAGGATAATCATGCCCTCGCGCGTGGCTTGATCAAACATCGCCGCGATATTCTGTTCGGCCTCACCCACCCATTTACTGAGAATATCCGACGCGCGTTTTAGCAGAATCGGTTTGTGCAATTCCGCCGCGAGGTAATGCGCAAACGCGGTCTTGCCGGTGCCGGAGGCACCGTACAAACAAATGCGTGCCTCGGGGCGACGCGCCAACCCGGCGCACAAACGACTGAGGTTGACGTCGGGATTCAGATACTCCAGGCGATACTGGGTGTTATGCACCGCTTTCTTGCGCACCCCTTTGGGCAGACCCATCACCTCCAGGGTATTACCAATAATATTTTCCAAGGTCTGTTCGATTTGCGCCGCATCACGCTGATTCAAATGGCTGACGACCTTGGCCGCACGCTCAACTAACGCGGGGACTAAATGCTCCTGCTCAGCCAGCTGAGCCTGCCATTTCTCGCTCACCGGTAAATGTTGCAGGTATTTTTTTATAATCCGCAGGCGTACCGCACTGGTAAGCGGGCGTAGCTTTAATACATAGTCAAAGCGGCGCAAATAGGAGGAATCAATTTGATTGACGGTATTACTGATCCAGACGGTGGGGATCGGGTTGCCTTCTAATAAATTGTTGATCCAGGCCTTCTTACTGTTCACGGCAATGGCCTGGCCAAACATGTTAAATTCAGCGGTAGGAAACACATCCTCAATTTCATCAAATAACAGGACACAGCGCTTTTTACTGGCAATGAGCTTTTGTGACAATTGCAATGTCGCAAATCGATCGGCGCCGCTGATCGGCGTGCCATCGGCGTCCTGCATGGTAATTTCAAACAGATTGAATTTATTTTTTGCACAGAGTGTGCGCACGAATTCGGTCTTGCCGGTGCCGGGCTCACCATAAATTAAAATATTGACGCCCTTGGTTTTCTTCAGCAGCACTGAATTCAGATAATCTTGCACCAAGTTAAAATCCTGTTGCATGTGCGCAAAATCCTTGCTGCGCAAGCGGGCCTGGGGCGAGGTGCGAAAAAAACACTGGAGCATCGAGGTATCGTTCTTGTGTTCTTTCGACAATGCTTGTTTGATGCCATTGGGCAAATCAAACCTGCCATGCAGGCGGGTAATATACCCTTCGCCTGCGGTGACATACAGCAAGCCTGAAGATAATAAAACACCCTCCGCGTTCAGCGACCGCTCGATATCCGCAAAGGGTATGTTCAGCATCACCGCCAAGGCATTTTTGCTCTGGCTATAATTGAGATCGCCGATCACCTCTAACAAGAAGCTGAAGCCATTACTCATCGGCGCGATGGTGGCAAAATGCAGCAGCTCAACCTCTGCCTTTGACAGCGACAGGGATTTTTTCAACAAACCAATGCCGTTTGAGAAAATATTGTCCTGCACCGAGGCGTGTGAGGTCTTGGATAACAGCTTGAGGCGTTCGTTGAGTCGTTTTTTCAGTGCCTGACGTTTTGCCGGGGTGCGCTCAAGATCGGCGTCGACATCGGCAAGATAAAAATCATTCAGGCCGATGGATTGCAATATTTCCGCGTTATTAAAACCGCCGAACCGCTCAATAAACCGGTCAAATATATTCAGCTGCAATAACGCACGCAGGCTCCATACCGTGATAAAGCCATTGTTCTGTTGTACCACGCCCGGTTTTTGTTTGGCGGATTTGCTGCTATCTGCTGTGTTGGCTGACATAATGGACTATTTGCGATCCTTCAATTGGCCGGTGCGTGCAAAACGTCGCTATACCGTGCTTTACGTGCCCGTAGTGTAGCAAACCCCGGATCGGCGTGATAGATATAGCCAGCACCTATTCGCGCTTAGGTTTTCGCATATTTGAGAGGTTCATCCAATAAATGCTCATATTATGCAGCAGGTTAACAGGTACCCCCTGTCCTCTGCCATTTGTGCAGGTTATCCCCTTAATCAGGTAGCCAGTGTCATTGAGCCGCAACACTATTGAGCTAACGGGTGGTATCCCCATCAGTTTAGAAAACTGAAGACTGGCAATAACAAACGAGGTATCGAGCAAGCTCAATATTAACAGGGGGAATTTGTGAATGACACTGCATGACGACAGGGATGCCGAAAGTACGCGTCCGCAGACGAAGTAAACAAGGTCTGGAGCGAGTTGCCGAGAGTTGCGTCGGCAACAGCAACCGAGACGATATCTGAAATAAGGAGTTGCGTAATACAAAGAACTGTTACTGAAAGAAAAGACCTAAGTCACAGCATTAGATGATATTGAAAAAAATCCCTGCATTGCCCGACAAAGACGACGACAATGAACGAACACGCTATAGTGTGAACAGCTTCATCGCACCATCAGGGTGTCCGTCATGTCAACGTCAGTCACGGTATTGCAACCATTCTCAACTTCTCGAACCACGCAGCAGTCCCGTCAGCCCGATAATGGTTACGATAACACCACCCACCAACATCCATATTGCCTTGTCGGTTGGCGCGTCGGTGAAAACGCGGGAAATGTCGGAGCTGAATGAATTCGATGCGCTGATACCGAAGCCCACCAGCAGGATACCCCCAGCAAGAATGGCTAGTGCGATTGTTTTATCCATAGAAAAACTCCTTTATAAGGTTACAGGGCTCTTCTTCCACTGATGAGGTTAAACAGAATGGCGACGACGGCGATTATCAACAATATGTGAATAAAACCGCCGAGGGTGTATGAGGACACGAGCCCCAGGAACCACAAGATAATCAATATAACTGCGAGTGTGTATAACATGTTAATTTTCCTTCTGTTTGATTTAGATTACGTTCAACGCGTACGATCGCGTCACCCGAGTAAAACCTCTGCATTTCCAGGCATCGATACAAATTTCATCAGTACGATTGAATCGTACCGTTGTTCACTTTGACCCGATCACCTGGCCGCCACGTCGGCATATTCATTTCATGAAATGTCTGGCTTGATCCATCGTCAAGGCGGACGATGATTTCATAACTCTTGGTTGACTTTACCCGTTTCTCGATCTCGTTACCGGCCACAGCGCCGCCTACTGCGCCAGCTACTGTCGCAAGGTCCTTACCGCGGCCGCCACCAACCTGATTGCCGACCACGCCACCTACGACAGCACCGCCAACTGCGCCAAGACCGGAGCCTTCGCCACGTGTTACTACCTCCCGTACTGATTCGATCCGGCCGCAGTTAACACATTTTGCTACAACGGGATGAGGAGCAGGATGAGATCTGGATGTTTGCGTCACAGGAGCATTGATCGCTGCTTTATCACCCGCTGTCGAGGAGGAAGTCCATCCCATGTAGGTGGCGATGCCTGCAGCACTGAATAGGACCACGGCGACGCCGACGACCCACCACAGGGGATGCAGAGATTTGGTAATTTGCGCTTGCATAATAAATTCCTTATAAGCTGAGGTTTGAGGATTATCAATTGTCACGCCAATGTAGGCTCTTCCCTCTCGAGTCTTCAGTGCGTTGGCGTACATATCCGCTCGATACTCAGCTTACCAACGAGTGATTTCTTAGTTTGGCTAATAACGATGGGGTACACCCGGATTAAACATTATTGCTGTATGTACGAAGTCGCACAGACCGATAGAGCGCGGATCAGGAACATTGGTGACGTTTGCAGATGGCTACGACAGTCTAACTGCTCTCAATTATTTACGGTGTCCTCCCCTTTGAGCCCTGCACCCCAGGGCTCTTCTTTTTAGTGATTCGCTTCCCCGTTGTTATTTTATTACAAAGAATCAGTTCGCTTCTTGAATCGTCACCCCATCCAGCGACGCGGAGATGGAGCCGACATCACCGCGTGAATCACCGAGTTTGATCATCAGGCGTAACTCATTGGTGGAATCCGCATGGTTAATCGCGTCTTCATAGGTGATCTTACCGGCCTTGTACAAATCATAGAGGGCTTGATCGAAGGTCTGCATGCCGTTTTCGCGGGATTTGGACATAATTTCTTTCAAGGCATGGATCTCACCTTTGCGAATGATGTCGGACACCAGGGGCGAGTTGATCAATATTTCTATCGCCACCACGCGTGACTGTCCATCGGGCGCGGGGATTAACTGCTGTGCCACGATAGCTTTTAAATTCAGCGAGAGATCCATCAACAACTGGTTGCGCCGATCTTCCGGGAAAAAGTTAATAATGCGATCCATCGCCTGGTTGGCATTGTTGGCATGTAATGTGGCCAAACATAAATGGCCGGTTTCCGCAAACTGGATCGCCAAGTCCATGGTTTCACGCGTACGAATTTCGCCAATCAGAATCACATCCGGTGCCTGACGCAAAGTGTTCTTCAGTGCGACCTCAAAGCTTGCCGTATCAATCCCCACCTCACGCTGCGTTACCACACAACCTTCATGCTGATGCACATACTCAATCGGATCTTCAATCGAGACAATGTGCCCGGTACTGTTCTTATTACGATAACCCACCATTGACGCCAGAGAGGTGGATTTACCAGAACCGGTAGCGCCAACAAAGATCACCATGCCGCGTTTGGTCATGGCGAAATCTTTAATGATGGGCGGTAAGGTCAGTTCTTCAATCGTTGGAATACGCGTTTCGATCTTACGTAACACCATACCGGCATGGTTACGTTGTTGAAAGGCGCTGACACGGAACCGGCCGATACCCGAGGCCGAGATCGCGAAATTACATTCGTTAGAGGCTTCAAATTCCTGGCGTTGCGCGGGCGACATGATGCTCACCACGATCTCGCGCGCCTGACTGGGCGTCAGGGTGGTCTGGGTGACGGGCGCGATCTTGCCATTGATCTTCATACTGGGGGCAATCCCCGCGGTGATGAACATGTCTGAGGCCTTTTTATGGACCATCAATTTAAGCAGCGAATTAAAATCCATCAGTATTATCTCTTAGGTTACGCGTTGGCCTTACTATTTTGAGTTTAGCCGAACTGATCTTTATTTACTGCAACGCTCCTGGCATCCTGACGGCTGACAATGCCGCGCGCCACCAGGTCCTGTAAACATTGATCCAGCGTTTGCATGCCGTGGGACTGCCCGGTTTGAATCGCCGAATACATCTGCGCGACCTTGTCTTCACGGATCAGATTACGGATCGCCGGGTTGGCCACCATGATCTCATGCGCCGCGACACGGCCACCACCAATGCGTTTCATTAACGTCTGGGCGATGACTGAACGCAGTGATTCCGACAACATCGAACGCACCATGTCTTTTTCCGCCGCTGGAAAGACGTCGATGATACGGTCGATGGTCTTCGCCGCCGAACTGGTGTGCAAGGTACCGAACACCAAGTGGCCGGTCTCCGCCGCCGTCAGCGCCAGACGGATCGTTTCCAAATCGCGCATTTCGCCGATCAGCACAATATCCGGGTCTTCACGCAAAGCCGAGCGCAACGCCTCGGCAAAGCCGTGGGTATCGCGATGTACCTCGCGTTGGTTGACCAGACATTTTTTACTTTCATGGACGAATTCGATCGGGTCTTCAATTGACAGGATATGACCAAACTCTTTGTTGTTCAGATAATCCAACATCGCCGCCAGGGTAGTCGATTTACCCGAACCGGTCGGTCCGGTAACCAAAACAATACCACGCGGCACATCGCAGATTTCTTTAAAACTATTGGGACAACCTAATTCTTCCAACGACAGTATTTTGGAGGGAATGGTACGAAACACCGCCCCGGCGCCGCGGTTTTGATTAAAGGCATTAACACGAAAGCGGGCGATGCCCGGCAACTCAAACGAAAAATCCGTTTCGTAAAATTCTTCATAATCCTTGCGCTGTTTGTCATTCATGATGTCATACACCAGCGAATGCACGGTTTTGTGATCCAGCGGTGGCACATTGATACGCCGCACGTCGCCATCAACCCGAATCATCGGTGGTAATCCAGCAGATAAGTGCAAGTCGGAGGCTTTGTTCTTGACACTGAAGGCGAGTAATTCACTTATGTCCATAATGACCTAATTGTTGAAATGTAATTGAGAGGATGCTTTCCGGTTATCGGTTCGTCATAATGATTCTGAAGATAACTTTAATCCAAATTTGATACTAAAGCATAGGCTTATGACAACAATCGCACAACGCCTGACTCATGTCCGTGACCGAATCAACACCGCGGCACAAGCCAGTACACGCCGTATCGACCAAATCCAGCTCGTGGCGGTGAGCAAAACCCAGCCAGTAGCGGCGATAGCGGAGGCCATCGCGGCAGGACAAATGGCCTTTGGCGAGAATTATCTCCAAGAGGCCTTACCAAAAATCACTGCCTTGGCAGCGCACCCACTGCAATGGCACTTTATCGGCCCGATCCAACGCAACAAAACCGTCGACATCGCGGCCAACTTTGCCTGGGTGCATAGTGTTGATCGTCTCAGCATTGCGCAGCGGCTCAATGATCAGCGACCCGCCGGGCTGTCACCGTTGAACATTTGTATTCAGGTCAACATCAGCCAGGAAGGCAGTAAAGCGGGGGTAGCGCCAAGCGAGGTACTGACCCTGGCCCAGACCCTCTCCCGCCTATCACGCCTGCGACTGCGCGGACTGATGACCATCCCCAAACCAAGCACTGACCCCGTGCAGCAGCGCACCCCTTTGCGCCAACTGCGCCAATTGCTTGAGGCCATCAACGCGCAGGGACTGGCCCTGGATACCTTGTCGATGGGCATGAGTGATGACCTGGAAGCGGCAATAGGGGAAGGTGCAACCATCATCCGGGTTGGTACCGCAATTTTTGGGCAACGGGCGTAACCGTTTTTATTCTTTTCTTGTCACTACCCATCGTTACCCTGTAACTTATAGTCATGGCTCACTCACAACATCTTGGCTTCATCGGCGGCGGCAACATGGCCCGTTCCCTCATCGGCGGTTTGCAGGCCAGCAGTGCGGGCGAATACCTTATCAGTTGCTATGACCCTGATCCGGCGCACTTGGCAACACTCGTGCGTGACTTCAACCTCCGCCCGGCGGTGAGTAATCAGGCCCTGCTGGATACCTGTAATGTCGTGGTGCTGGCGGTGAAACCGCAAATCCTTAAACAGGTGGCAACGGAATTACAGGTTAACACCAATAAAGTACCCTTATTTATCACCATTGCCGCCGGGATCCGCACCTCAGCCTTGCAACGTTGGCTCGGTACTGACTGTGCCATTGTCCGCGCCATGCCTAACACCCCTGCCTTAGTGCGCGCTGGGGCGACGGGTATGTATGCCACGCCTAACACCACGGCCGAGCAGCGGCAACTCGCCGAATCCATCTTACGTGCGGTGGGACTGACGCTGTGGCTCGATGCAGAATCGCAGCTGGATGCGGTGACTGCCTTGTCGGGCAGTGGCCCTGCTTATTTTTTCTATTTGATGGAGGCCATTGAAAAGGCGGGCGTTCGCATGGGTTTGCCAGCGGAGACAGCGCGTTTATTAACAATGGAAACGGCCTTTGGTGCCGCAAAACTGGCCTTGGAGATAAAGGAAGAACCCGCTGTATTGCGCCAGCGCGTCACCTCGCCGGGCGGGACCACTGAACGCGCCATCGCTATATTTACTGAAAATCAACTGGATGCCATTGTCGAACGTGCCCTGTTGGCCGCACGCGAGCGCGCGGTAGAATTGGCCGAACAATTGGAGAAGTAGCCGGATGGGACATATTGGTGATTTTCTGGAGTTCATCGTTAAGCTGGTCTTTTGGCTTTACATGCTGCTGGTGATGCTGCGGTTTTTATTGCAGCTGGTACGCGCCAATTTTCATACCCCCGTAGCACAATTTGTGATTACCGCGACCAATCCGGTATTACGTCCCTTACGTCGCGTCATTCCGGGCCTGGGCGGGATCGATCTCGCTGCCCTGATCTTATTGTTTGTGCTGCAGCTGGGTGAAATTGTATTAATCGGGCTGCTGCCGGGGCCGCAACATCATATTCCTTCCTCACCGGGCTTGTTTCTCCTGACGATCGGCTTGTTGATTGACCAGTTTGTCTTTTTTTATATCGTGAGTATCACAGTGCAAACCATCCTGAGCTGGGTAAATCCGATCGCATTCCACCACCCCATTGGCAGCCTCATTTTACAGTTGAATGAACCCCTGTTACGGCCAATTCGGAGTAAGTTTAAACCCATCAACGGCTTTGATATTTCCCCACTTATCTTCATTGTCATGCTCATGGCAGTACACTATCTGATTGCCGCGCCTTTAATCGATGCCGCCGCCTTAACACGCTTGCGTTGATGACCCCGGCTGCTTGGTACACATGGCAAGATCAGACATTGGTAGTGAATTTGTGGGTGCAACCCCGCGCGAAACGCGATGAAATCGTCGGCCCCTATGCGGACGCACTCAAAGTCCGCATTACCACACCACCAGTTGACGGCAAGGCAAATGCGCATTTGTGCGCCTGGTTTGCTGAGCTCTGTGATGTGGCAAAAAACCAGGTGACCCTGCACAGCGGCGCGACGGATCGCCGCAAACGTATCCGTATCCACCAACCCAAGACCCTTCCACCGGGGGTAATACGACCTGTCTGACCGGGTCTCTGACAATATTTTCATCACCCCCTAAAATCCTGGAATGTGATGCCGTTAACAATAAAGCCAGAATTATTGTTCTTTGGCTGGGCGAACTGCGGTTACGGTAGTATATTTTGATTACCACCGGGGTCCTAAAAACCCGGGCCCGATTAAGACCTTACTCCACATACCTGAGATACTTTCATGGCGACAGAACGCTTTACCGATCAAATGCAGGCCTTCGGCCGCTGGAAAACCCAGGTCATGGAAGCCATCCTGAAATATCAGGCGTGGCTGGATCAAAACCGGATGTCTGATGCCGAACTGGAAATCCGCCTGATTGAACTCATCGAACAGATGAAGTCGGATCGGCTGACTATCGCCTTCGTCGCGGAATTTGCCCGAGGCAAGACCGAATTGATTAACGCGATCTTTTTCTCGGAATACGACCGCCGCCTGTTACCCTCCGATGCCGGTCGCACTACCATGTGTCCCACCGAGCTGCTTTACGACACCAGCACAAACCAGAGTTACATTCGGCTATTGCCCATTGAGACACGGCTGGAAGACACCAGCATTTCTGAATTGAAGAAGCACCCGATCAACTGGACAAACATGCCATTGGATACCAGTTCATCGGAAAAAATGGCCGAGGCCTTTCGTGAAGTAGTGCGGACCAAACGAGTCCCGATCGAAAAGGCCCAACGCATGGGCTTATACGAAACCCAACGCGATGCACGTCACGTCACTGACGGCCAGATCGAAGTGCCGATGTGGCGCCACGCCATCATCAGTTTCCCGCACCCACTGCTTAAAGAAGGTCTGACGATCCTCGACACCCCTGGCTTGAATGCTCTGGGTTCAGAACCGGAGCTGACCATCAATATGTTACCCAACGCCCAAGCGGTCATCTTTGTCATCGCCGCCGACACCGGTGTGACCAAATCCGACATGGATATGTGGACCCTGCATGTGAAGGCCTTAAATAGCGATGCCCGCCACGCACGGCTGGTGGTGCTCAATAAGATCGATACCTTGTGGGATGAACTCAAGGACGAAGCCACTATCAACAATACCATCCAGGCGCAATGTACTTCTGCGGCAAAGATGTTGGAGATTGACCCACGCAGTGTTTTCCCGGTCTCCGCTCAAAAAGGACTGCTGGCCAAGATTCGCCATGACAAAGACTTGTTGAACAAGAGCAACATCCTCAAGCTCGAAGCCATTTTGTCCACGGATATCCTGCCCAAAAAACAGGAAATCGTGCGCGACAGTATCGTCGGCGAGATCGGCGGCATGGTTAAAGAATCGCGCGATTTGATCGCCTCGCGGCTGGCCGACGCCAGCAAACAACTCAAGGAACTCAAGAACCTCAGTGGCAAGAACGAGGATGTCATCTCCCACCTGTTGAAAAAAACCCGGCAGGAGCAGGCAATCTACTACAAGAGCGTGGAGTCATTTCAGGCCAACAAGAAATTGTTTTCTGATCACCACACACAACTGTTGAACATCTTAAGCCTGGGTGAGCTGGATAACCTGATGTCCGCCACGCGCAAAGAAATGGCAGCCACCTGGACCACCATCGGCATGAAAAATTCGATGAAACAGTTTTTTGATGTGATTGCCAGCACCACCAAGCAGGCCTCTGATTACACAGAGAAACTCAACAACTTGATTCAGCTGATCTACCGTAAATTTAATGAAGAGCATGGCACCAGTGACACCAAACCCAAGGTGTTCAGCATTAATAAATACAAACGCGACATGGAACGGCTCTATCATGAGGCCGATGCGTATCGCAACAGTCCTGTCACCACCATGACGGAACAGACTTTCGTGATCAAGAAGTTTTTTATCTCCATGGTCTCGCATGCACGCAATACCTTTTTTAATGCGCACCAGGAAGCTGAATCCTGGGGCAAGGCGGCCATGGCGCCCTTGATTGCACGCATCAGAGAACACAAAGATCAAATGGAAAAACGTCTGGAGAGTCTGCGTAAGATTAATGAATCACGCGACACCCTGCATGCACGTGTCGCCGAGCTTGAACGCGCCACTGCACAACTGGATACGCAGTTAGCACAGCTCAATGGTTTCATGGACATCTTGAATCGTCCGCTCGACTCCTTTGTGCCCGCCACAAGCAATGTCAGCCACATTAGCGCCGCGTAATTCCCGTTAACCATAATACTGACAAACTAATTTGGCATGCCATACATTGAGAATGGCTGGCTGCTGTAGTGCATGAGCTGTTCATAGTATGCAATGCCCGAAATGCCTGTATCAACGCCAAGCCACCGATCACCAGACTCCGGACTGGCAATGTCCGGCGTGTGGAGTCGCCTATGCAAAAGCCTACAAGGTAAATCAAACTCCGATCATCCCGCCGAGCCAACGCGTCACGCACACTAATTATTTTGGTAAGCGCACACCGCTTGATTATGCCCTGACCTTATTTATCTTGTGCAGTATCTTATTATTGGCTATCGCCTTCACCCAAAAAGATCAATTACCAGACCATACTCAACTTTTACCCGCACTCAAACAAGACCCGCTACAAACCATCACGCCGCAAAAGCCCTTTACCTTCGCCTACCGTGGCGAACAGTATGCAATAGAGCCAGTGGCGGAGTATGAATTATGGGGCATGGTAGTCTCCCATAATGATATCACCGGGATCACTGACATTATGCACACCAAGGATTCGGTCGACATCAAAGACATTTGTGTCATCTGGGGAAGCAACATCCGTAATAGTGACTACCAGAAAATGCAATTCAGCAGTGGTGATTTTATCTGTTATTTCCAGTACCCCTACGGGGTCAGCCTCCAGTTTGATGAGATATCCAACAATCACCTCCTGGCTGACAACAACACAATACGTGAGATGATCCACAACACCCGCATCGGCGATCAAATCCACCTGCGTGGGCAGCTAATAAATTATCACTGGTTATCCAAACCCAACTGGCTAAGGCGAACCAGCACCACACGCAAGGATACCGGCAATGGCGCCTGTGAAGTTGTGTTCGTCAAGGAGTTTGAGGTGTTAAAAGCCACCAATGGCATGTGGCATAACTTATACAGCATCAGCAAATGGTTGGTGCTGCTCGCCTTAATCACTAAGATCGGTTCTTTTTTTATCAGTCCAAGCAAGCAATCACTGTGATCGTTACCCCTGCTTACATTGTAATCCTGGTAATTTAGTTACATCAGCGGTACAACACGGTACAGCAACACCAATGCAAACCCCATCACCAGCAAGCCAGCCATGGTTTTCACATAACGACGCCGCAGCAACATCAGCAGAGGTGTCGCCAGCAAGCCTGCCGCGAGTAAATTCGGTAACGTGCCGATACCAAAACTGAGCATCAGCAATCCACCGTTGATCGCGCTACCACTGGACAAGGCAAAAATGGCGACACTGTAAACCAAGCCGCAGGGTAACCAACCCCATACCATACCGACCATAAAGGCCTGTTGCAGATTGCGTACCGGGATCATGCCGCGGGTCAGTGGTTCCAACCGGCGCCACACCGGTTGTCCCAGTTGTTCGAGTTTGAGCAAACCCTGCCACCAACCCGCCAGATACAATCCCATAATAAACATGAAGATCGCCGCTATGATCATCAGCCCTGTTTGTAATGTATGCGCGTGCAACAAGAATGTGCCAGCCTGGCCAATGCTGCCTGCAAGCAGACCAAACACGGTGTAACTGCTGATACGACCAAGATTATAAAAAAATTGTTGGCGGAATCGTGCCGGAGGGGACTGTGCAGACTCCAGGTTCAAGGTTAACGCAGTCACGATCCCACCACACATGCCGATGCAGTGCACGCCACTGAACAGTCCCATGAATAATGCCGCGAGGTAGGAGAATTCCTGTTGCACGCGGGTGTTACGCTGATGTTTTTTCCGCTGCTGGCTCTGTAATGCTGTCGATGTTGTAGCGTCGCATTAAATACATCACCAGGACGATGGCGGGAATACCCAGCACCGTTGTATAAATAAAAAAATAAAAATAATTACTTGCGTCCACTACAATCCCAGAAAAACCGGAGAGCACCTTGCCAGGCAGGGTCATGATCGAGGAAAACAAAGCATATTGTGTCGCGGTATAAGCAGTATTTGTCAGGCGCGAAAGATAGGCAATGAATGCTGAACCGGCAAACCCTGCGGCAAAATTATCGGCACTGATCACCACTGCCAAACCAGCCAGATCTTTACCTTGCAGTGCATGGGCTGCAAAAAACAAGTTGGTGATTGCCGCCAATATTGCTCCAACCAATAACATGCGCATCAACCCAAAACGCACCACCAGTGCGCCACCTGCCACGGCGCCAAAGATTGTCATCGACACGCCGTAGATTTTGATGATATTTGCCACTTCCGGTTTGCTGTATCCCATGTCGCGATAAAACGCCGAGGCCATGGATCCCAACACGGTATCGGTAAGGCGATATAAACCAATAAAAATTAACAACGTCAACGCCCAACGTTGATTACGTTTCATGAACTCGGTCAGTGGGCAAATAACCGCACCGATGAACCAGGCGACTGGAATACGCCAAGCATCGGATATGTGTGCACTGCGTTCCAGGTAGTCAATCACCTGCTGTTCTTCCATGTAGGTTTGTCGGTTCACATTGTGTGGCGGCTCACGCACAACCAATACCGTGACTACGCCAACCAGCATACTCAACATCATCACCAGGTAACTGGTATGCCAGGAGAACCATTCGGCAAGGTACAGTGCCAGCGCACCACCAATTAAACTCGCCGCGATCCGACTACCGGTTATATACATCGCCGCCATCGGCGCTTGCAGGCTGGCATCCACTGCCTCAATACGATAGGCATCCACGGCGATGTCTTGTGTGGCGGAACAAAAGGCGACAAATGCCGTCGCGCAGGCAAATAAAATAATATTGTGCATTGGGTTAATGTAGCTGATTGCCAGCAAACCAAGCACAATGCCCGCTTGTGAACACAATATCCAGGCACGCCGTTGCCCAAGAGTACGGGATAAAAACGGGATCGGTGCGCGATCCACAAACGGCGACCAAAACACCTTAACGGAATAAAATATACCTATCCAACCAAAAAAACCAATGACGGTGGCGGTGACCTGCGCTTCGCGTAACCAATAGGTTAAGGTGGCGCCGGTCAAAGGTAACGGTAAGCCCGCTGCAAACCCCAGAAACAACATCCCAAGCACACGAGGGTTGGTGTAGGATTTCCATGCGTCAAGCCAGGAATGTGTCGTGTTATTGGTAGTCATCGACGGTAGTGTCAGAGCGTCATATCATAATCAACGGTGAGTGGTGCGTGGTCTGAAAACCACTGTTCTTTATAAATTGACGTCTTGCGGACTTTGTCACGCAAGCCCGGCGTGATGATCTGATAGTCGATACGCCAACCCACGTTTTTCGCCCGCGCATTACCGCGATTGGACCACCAGGTATATTGTTCGGGTCGTTGATCAACAACCCGAAAGGCATCAACCCAACCGCCCTTGTTAAACAGGCTATCGATCCATGCACGCTCTGCCGGGGTACAGCCGGAATTTTTCTGATTACCTTTGAAATTTTTGATGTCAATTTCTTTATGCACCGTGTTCCAGTCACCGCAGACAACAAACTCGCGCCTGCGCCGACGCATTTTTTTCAGCTCGTCTTGTAACTGCACCATGAACGTTAATTTATCCTGATGCCGTTGTTCACTGGCTGAACCGGAGGGCAAATAAAACGAGGCAACACTGAGGTCACCGAAATCAGCCTGAATATAACGGCCTTCTGTATCACAGCGCTCCCAGCCTAAGCCGCGCGTGATTTTATCCGGCTCGCGTTTGCTATAAATGGCGACACCGCTGTAACCTTTTTTCTGCGCATCGAAATAGTGACAATGAAAGCCCTTGGGATAAAACGCGTCGTGCAACTGATCTTCCTGCGCCTTGGTCTCCTGCAGACACACCACATCCGCGTGCTGCTGCGCTAACCAGGTAAAAAAACCTTTCTTCTCTGCGGAACGGACGCCGTTGACATTACAACTGATGATGCGCATGGATGACTTATCTTCGCTAGCTGTTTGCGTGTATCATACACGAGTCTCCAACATACCATGTGATCGTCACCATGCAAACCTATCAACGCGAATTCATTGAACTGGCATTACACGCCCAGGTGTTACGCTTTGGCGAATTCAAACTCAAAT
>JAYSTO010000059.1:0-7150 GCA_043719675.1 Gammaproteobacteria bacterium
ACGCGTTCGGAGAGGTGCCAGAGTGGCCGATCGGGCTTGACTCGAAATCAAGTGTACCTGCGAGGGTACCGTGGGTTCGACTCCCACCCTCTCCGCCAATTTAATATATAACACATTGAAATATATGGAAATAATATTCACATCTCTTCGCTACCCGCATTACTACCCATGTTATGGCAGAAAATATTTCTCTGGAATGTGGTAAATTTATACTTAATGGGGCAACACAAAAGTGGTATTTAGAATTAGACTTCGGTGGTTACAAACTTATACAGCACTAAAGAATCAGATGATGCTGAAATTAAAGTGAATATAGCCAATGCCACATTATAACAATGCGCCCATTGTAGAGGCCCTGATTGATGTTCAGGTCACAATGCCATCTACTTTTAAATTGAACGATCTTGAGACAGTACGCGAAAAAGTAAAAAGTCAGTTCCCATCTAAAGAGGATCTCTTTCATTTTGAAATGGGGTTTTCTCAAGAGCTTCAGGGCAAAAAAGCAAGTCAATTTTCAAATTCATCACAGAAAATTGGCATTAAGCTAACTACCGGAAACAAAACAAGAGTAATGCAGCTCAAATTGGACGGGTTTACCTACAGTTTTATGCCACCGTATACGCGGTGGGAGACTTTACGCGATGAATTTCGAAGCTCTTGGGACAAGTACGTTAAGATATGTCGCCCTGAAACCATAACACGTTGCGCCATTCGGTATATTAACCTGATTACTATTCCTCAAAACATAGTTGAGCCATCAGACTATTTTAATCTGTACCCGAAACTGCCCGACGGGTTGTCACAGGACATTAGCGCTATGACAATGCGTCTGTTAATGTCTCAAAAAGACATTGGGGCGAAGGCCGTCATCACGCAAGCATTAGCAGATGAGCAAAAACCTAACACCATTTCAATTGTGTTGGACATAGACCTATTTCAAGAAATTCACTATAAAAAAAACGAATACTCCAAAATGTTTGAAGCATTGGAGAAGATGCGTGAACGTAAGAATGAAATCTTCGAGGGTTGTATCACTGACAAAACGCGGGAGCTTTTTGTATGAAACTAATTGCTGCAGATAGCCTGTATAGCAACAACTCAAGCGGTCGTGAAACAACGCTTGATGCTAGAGCCATACATGACAATATAAGAAGGCGTACCGCCTCAAGCGGTGAAAGTGCTTATCCTGTGCAAATATTATCATTGATGAACAAGATAAAACAGAAAGAGCAGTTACAGGATAATTGGGATGGTAATGGTAGCTTGAGGCCGTCCACAGAAAACACAGAAAGAGCTGTTGAATTTTTAAGAAAAATGTATGGGTATCTATCCGCTTTCTACTGGAAGCATCCCCATATTAGTGTGAGCGAAGAAGGCATTATTGTTTTTGAATGGTGGCAGGGCTCCCATAAAATCACCATCTATAATGAAAAAAAATCCACCAATTATCTCAAAGTGTGGGGATCTGATATCCTGGCTAATATGGATGAGGGAGAACTACACACACCAGAGGATATAATCTCTCTTTGGAATTGGTTGCATGAATGCTACTGATAAACCAAAAGTAGGCAACCAAGAAACGCTCTATCGTAGGGTGGTTAATAAAGAAGAAATGTATAAAAATGGGAATAAGAAAATACTATCAAGCCAGGCTTTCACAGATCCAACTAGACAGCCATCGGTTGATAGAGCCTTCATCAATAAAAATGACCCAACATGTACACAAATTGATTTAACTGATGGTGTAATATCCTTGATCACAGGAGATGTATGCAGTATAGAAAATTTGAACAAACACGATATTAATCAGAGAGTAATTAAATCGTATAATGTATTTGTTGTGCAAGACCCCATTGAAAACAGCCTGAATCAGAAAGAAAACAAAGCCCATGCCTTAATTGTCACAACTCCGGTGTTCACGCTTAGCGATAACAGCGTTTTCAAACGGCTTAAAGAACGACTAGCATGCTTGGCAAATGAAAAGGGTATTTGGGTGATACCTCTACAAGAGTAGCTGTGGGGTCACTAGCAATCTCGCTAAGGAAGTCCTTTTGCACAAGGAACTACAACAAAAACACTACTGTCGTTGCCCGGATTATGTAGTATTTATGACATTATGGTAATCTTATGAGTTTGATAATGCGAGTTAGTTTTATTTGTGAGTGCCAAAATGAAATATCAGAAAATATAGGAGTTCCCGAGCCGAATTTCGAAGCAGAAAGAAGTAATGACAGTATGTCGGAGGAGCATGATGTAATTACATGCTCTTTGTGCGGCGCAGAAAATGAACTTTATATTACGAATTCATACTCTGGGGCAGTAGTAACTGTCAATGGTGGGCAAACAGAAGTAAATTATAGTGTCGCATTTTATACAGATGATGAAATCGAGTGGGTGATTAAGTCGGGAACCCAACTTGTTACTTTTCAACTGAATCTCAGCAGCGTACAAGAGTTGATTATAACAAAGATAACAGAAGAATCAGCCAAAAGAAGCCTCCTGGTTATGTTATACGCGCATGTGATAGCTTCAACTGAAGCTCATTTGGCAGGAACATTCATCCATAGAGTTACCAATAGTGACGAACTCTTGCGTAAATTGGTCGAAAATGACCCGGAATTCGCCAAACAAACGTTTTCAATGAAAGACATATTCATAAAAGGAGAGCAAGTAAAAGTAATTGTAGCAAAGTATTTGAAGGATATTATTTTCCACAAATTAGAAAAAGTTAAGCCTATGTACATGTCGGTTCTTGATGTCGACTTTGGAGATATAGCGTGGTTATTTAAGGCTGTTCATGTTCGGCATGACTGTGTGCATAGGGCGGGTTGTGATAAAGAAGGCAATCCCATAGAAATATCCGAAGATGATGTTTTGAAAATCGCTCGCCAATGTAGCAACTTCGTATATATGATTGAGCGAACACTTCTAGGGACATAGGTAAGCGCAGATGGCACATTGATTGCTATAGCGTGGGTTAGCAAATGGGTAGGAGTATGTGTACAAATGAAATCGCAAAATAATTCATGCGGTTAAATGACCCTGTAAATAAAAACCAAAGTAGGCGGAGAAAATGACCGCCGCCTATTTTTCGGGTAGTGATCACATGATCACGCCAGTTGTCAGGCATCCATTCAGGCAAGCAATTAACGAAATTGGTTGTCTTGATCCTGGCACTTATCACCTAATTTTGGGTGCCTACATGAGTTTTGTATTTACAGTCGAGGAGGTCTGCGCTAACCTTCCGCGCCTTGTGAGCATCAGGTACGAGTGCCTGGCCACGAGCAATTTGTTTTTGGAGAGGTGGCCGAGTGGTCGAAGGCGCACGCCTGGAAAGTGTGTATACGGCAACGTATCGAGGGTTCGAACCCCTCCCTCTCCGCCACACCATGCTATCAACCTGCAAAACCCCGCAAATTTTTCTCCCACAGCCGGTGGTTCTCTTTATAATGCCCGGCTTGGTGGTCCGTATCGGTCCCTTCGCAACGTCACCTCGTTGACCCCGTCAGGCCCGGAAGGGAGCAGCGGAGGCGAGGGCAGCGTGTGCCGGAGATGGGCGGGTGCGGGCCGCCTCCTTAAACGGGGTGCAGCCGTTGGCTTAGCCGGGTAGAATGACGCACCTCACCACAGGTTGAAGTGATCGGTTCATGCAATATCAGGTACTTGCGCGTAAATGGCGGCCTCGCCGGTTCACCGAGATGGTGGGTCAGGAGCATGTACTGCGGGCGTTGACCAATGCGCTCGACAGTGGCCGTGTTCATCATGCCTTTTTATTTACCGGTACGCGCGGGGTGGGCAAAACCACGCTGGCGCGGATTCTGGCCAAATCGCTGAATTGTGAGAGCGGGGTAAGTTCCACGCCCTGTGGTCAATGCAGCGCCTGTACGGCGATTGATGAAGGCCGTTTTGTTGATCTGATTGAAGTGGATGCCGCGTCACGGACCAAGGTCGAGGACACCCGTGACCTGCTCGACAATGTGCAATACGCGCCATCGCAGGGCCGTTACAAAGTCTATCTCATCGACGAAGTACACATGTTATCCAATCACAGCTTTAACGCCTTGCTGAAAACACTGGAAGAACCACCACCACACGTGAAATTTTTATTTGCGACCACCGACCCGCAAAAATTGCCGGTTACGATTCTCTCACGTTGTTTGCAATTTAATTTAAAACGACTGTATCCGGAGCTGATCCGCAAACATCTCGCGCATATTTTGCAGCAGGAGCATATCGAACAGGATGACCTGGCATTAAAGCGCCTGGCCAAGGCGGCGGATGGCAGTATGCGCGATGCGCTGAGCCTGCTTGATCAGGCGATTGCCTATGGTGCAGGCAAGGTGGTTGATCACGATGTGCGCGACATGCTGGGCAGCATCGAACAAACCCACATCTATGATTTACTGGATGCACTTGCCGCGCACGATGGCAAACAATTGATCACGGTATTACAGCATGCCGCTGAACGTTCACCGGATTATGCCGAGCTTCTTGCCGAGCTGTTGAGTTGTTTACATCACATTGCCTTGTTGCAGCAGATCCCCGATGCCTATGATGAGGCCATGGGTGATCAAGAACGGTTGCAACGTTTGCAATCGCAACTTACTGCGGAAGATGTGCAGCTTTATTACCAGATCGGTGTATTAGGACGACGCGATTTAGCCTATGCCCCCAATCCTTATCTGGGTCTGGAGATGACATTATTACGTATGTTGGCGTTTCACCTGCAAACAAATTCTGGCAATAGCAAGTTTATTGCCACCGCAACGGTGCAGCCACCACCTACAGAAATAAAGAAGACGCAAGCCGCAGCGCCGCAGCAACACACCACAGCGACTGCGCCAACCGCAACGGCGTTACCGCAACAAACCACATCGAACATTCCATCCGCAGCAATGGAACAAACAGTGGCGCAACCCGAGTGGTTGAATATTATTTTACAATTAAAATTAACCGCCATGGTCAAAGAACTTGCCATGCACAGTGTGTTGCGCAGTAACGAGGAAAAAACGGTGCAGCTCGTGCTTGACGCCAGCTGCAAAAATTTATTGACCGACGAGCGTCGCGCCAACCTCGAGTCCGCGCTGCAAACCCATCTCGGCAGGACAGTGAAACTGTCGATTGAACTGGGTAATGTGCAACAGGATACCCCGGCGAGTTACTTACAACGGCAACAGCAGGCACGCCAGGCCGCTGCACAATCCGCGATCCAGAACGACGGCAACGTGCAAAAATTAATTGAAACCTTTGGTGCGCAGGTGCGTACTGACACCATTCAACCCGTGGATTAATCCCGACACAGCAGTGAGGAAAACAAATGAAAGGCGGTATTGGCAATTTACTCAAACAGGCCCAGCAGATGCAGGCCAACATGCAAAAGATGCAGGAAGAAATGGCGAACATGGAGGTCGAAGGTCAGGCCGGTGGTGGCATGGTGAAGGTCACCATGAGCGGTCGTCATGACGTGAAACGTGTGTTTATCGATCCGAGTTTGTTGAGCGATGATAAAGACATGCTCGAAGACCTGATTGCCGCGGCGGTGAATGATGCCGTGCGCCATGTGGAAAAAATGACGCAAGAACGTGTTTCCGGAATGACCGGCGGCATGGGCTTACCGCCGGGTTTCAAGTTACCGTTCTAGGTACCCATGGCCAAAGGACTAATCGAACAATTGATGGATACCTTGCAGTGTTTGCCGGGTATTGGTCCCAAGTCCGCGCAGCGGATCACCTATCATTTGCTGGAGCGGGATCGACAGGGTGCGCTGCAATTGGCTGAGGCGTTACACGCCGCGGCCACCAAGGTCGGACACTGCAAGTCGTGCCGCACCTTGACCGAAAATGAAGTCTGCCCTATCTGTGCCAATCCCGCCCGAGATGTGACTACCTTGTGTATTGTTGAGACACCCGCAGACATTGTTGCCATCGAACAGGCAACCGGCTATCGCGGCGTGTATTTTGTATTGATGGGCCACTTGTCGCCGTTGGATGGCATTGGTCCGGCGGAATTGGGCCTTGATCAACTTGCGCAACGCTTGGAACAACCGAACATGCAGGAAATTATTCTCGCGACGAATACCACTGCTGAAGGTGAGGCGACGGCACATTATATTGCGGAGATGGTCAGCACACGTGCCATCAAGGTGACACGTATAGCGCACGGTGTGCCGATGGGCGGCGAGTTGGAGTTTGTGAATAGTTCGACCTTGCAACATGCCTTTGTCGGTAGGCGGGCGCTTTAAGTATTTGTCGGACAATAACCGTATGTTATCCCGTTTTGGTTTTTGTTTTGTTGGACTGTAAGTGTTCGATGCTTTGCATGACCATCCCGCAGATTTTTTTAAAATAAGCATAACTGGTGTTATCAATTTGACAGGCGCTGGTGTGGCGGTCCGCATAAAACAGACCGTAGGCCTGGTTGCAGACAAAGATCGACATCGCCATGAAACTGTTGGTGCCAATCAGTTTTTGAAAATCAGCGGGGACCAATTGCCAATAGGCCTTGCGATTCCCGTCATGAATACACACGGCCTGCGATTTTTCCATGAGATGAAAAAATAAATGTCCCTGCGTGAGATGGACCTCAAACCGGTTAAATACCGGATCGTTGTCGGCACCGATAGTTAATTTTGGCTGTAGTAGTTTATCTTCGTGATGGTAGGTGCCGAAGACAATGCGGTTTAGGCCGATGCCATCGTGCATGCCTTCCGCTGCCAGTTGTAAAATAGTTTCGACGGGGGCTTGCTGTTGCACTGCTTGCTGAATGCCCACCAGCGCATCGCGCAGTATATTTACCTGCGGGATCAAACAAATATCGGCGTGGCGCGGTGGAGCGGGGGTAGGTGCAGTGGTTGCGGTTGGAGACACTTCAGTGATCAACGGTAATAAAGCGGCGCTGTGCACGACCCCTTCATAGTGATTACTGCGTGCCACTGTCACGGCAAGCTCATGACATTCACGACTGATGTCAGCCACGGGCTTTCCTAACCACTCTGCGGCCTGTTGTTCAATCTTGAGCGTTTGTTCACTATACCAACCCATACCAGCGCTGCGCGCGAGTTGTACTGCCAACATGATGCCGTAGGCGCGTGGATGTTGCGCATTCTCACCATGTAAGGCATCAATGACCAGGCTGGGCAGTGCCCAGGCCT
>JAYSTO010000060.1:0-7147 GCA_043719675.1 Gammaproteobacteria bacterium
GTGGCGCAAATGTTATTCTTTGAGTCCGATGAAGTCTGCGAAACCTCGTACAAAGATCGCGGCGGAAAATATCAGGGGCAAAAAGGTGTGACGTTGCCAAAGACGTAAAAGAGGGCGTTAAGAGTTCTCGATGAAAGCCGGGCTGAACTCTTTAAACACCCGATGACTAGGTACATCTCTTTACGGAGTTTTTACCAGCGACGTTAACCCCAGGGTAACGATATCACCGTTGGCTTTGATTTTCTGGATCTTGGCAGGGAGGTATTCCAGTTCCTTGATGCACCATACTACATAGCGGTCACCATCGTGCTCTTCTGATTCCAGTCGCACCGCTTGATAGCTACCGGCAGGAACAGTAAGTTTGGATTCGCCCTTATTCACCAGATGGTAAACATAGACATCCTTGCGTGTTGCAATCGGGACGGTGAGGGAGGTGAAGTTCGGGGTTTGTTGCAACTTCTGCATCAGATAAAGTTGAAAACTCAGCAAGTCCTGGGTGAAGTCTGGCAAATTCAATTGTTTATTCGCCGAGGAATTTAATAAGCGCTTTTTATCCCAATCAAAGCTGATCTCGTATTTCTGTTTGTCGCGATCACCCTTGCGGTGGTGATGAAAATAATGCAATGGTCTGATTAAACCGGCGTTATGTGTGAAGCGGCTGATCTCAGTGATGCGATCAGAAAGAAACAGTGAGGCAAAACCCCGGGGTTCCAGCTCGGCGCGGTATTCCCATTGGCCGTCCTTGAGTTTTATTAAAGTGTTCTGACTCACACCTAAATACGTGTCGTTGTGATGAACCTCGTATACCAGATTAAAACCTTGTCCAAGCATATCGGCCCGTGCGTTATTCATCACGAATAACAGGCAAAGGCTGAAGACTGTATATTTGTATATGTGCGGTAGGATACATTAACTCCGTAGAGTGTATAGCTGTTATACCGATGTTAACGGTTTATTCGTCAGATAGACAGTACCAGCGTGTAGCTGAACGGCACCTGTCGCGATGAGGCGGATTACCTCTGGGTATAACTGGTGTTCGACGGCATGCACCCGCTGTTCCAGGCTGGCGGGGGTATCGGTTTTCTGGATGGATATTTTACTTTGTAAGATGATTGGGCCGCTGTCTAACTCAGGGGTGACATAGTGCACGGTGGCGCCATGTTCGGTATCACCGGCCTCAATCACGCGCTGATGGGTGCGCAGGCCTTTATGTTTAGGTAACAGCGAGGGATGAATATTGATCAAGCGGCCGAGGTAATGCTGCACGAACGCGGCGGTGAGGATACGCATAAACCCGGCCAACACGACTAATTTTGGCGCGTAGCGATCAATGCGGGTCACTAATTCCTGATCATAGATGGTGCGATCTGGAAATTGGCGGGGATCAAGAACATAGGTATCAATACCGGCATTACGCGCACGCGTGATGCCGTGGGCGTCGGCGCGATTACTGATGACCGCCACAATTTGTGCGGGGATAGTGCCAGCGGTGATGCGATCAAGAATCGCTTGTAAATTGCTACCCTCACCCGATAACAACACAACGATCGGAAAAGGCATGGCTGGGTTGGCGGACATGCCGTGTGACTATTGCATGCTGACGTAAGCATCACCCTGACCGGGGGTGATGGTGCCAATCTGCCAGGCAGGCATACTGCACGCGGCGAAGTGTTGTACAACCTTGCTGGCATCGGCCGCAGCCACGATCACGACCATGCCGATGCCACAATTGAAGGTACGGTACATCTCGTTATCGGTGACATTGCCGTTTTGTTGCAACCAATCAAACACGGCGGGGCGTTGCCAGGATGTGGCTTGAATGCGGGCAACCGTATTCTCCGGCAGGACACGCGGGATATTTTCCAGCAAGCCGCCACCAGTGATGTGTGCCAGACCTTTGACTTGCAGTTGGCTAAACAACTGCAACAGAGGTTTGACATAAATACGCGTGGGGGCGAGCAGGACCTGGCCCAAGGTGCTGTTGGCAAAGGGTTGGCTCAGATCGGCACCGCTGGTGCTGATGATCTTGCGGATTAACGAATAACCATTGGAGTGGGGACCGCTGGAACCCACACCGATCACGGCGTCATCGGTGCCGATGGTACTACCATTGATGATCTTGTCTTTATCCACAATACCAACGCAAAAACCGGCAAGATCGTAATCGGCATCGTGGTACATCCCGGGCATTTCAGCGGTTTCACCCCCAATCAGGGCGCAACCGGCATCCTCGCAGCCAATGGCAATGCCTTTGATAACATCCGCTGCGGTATCCACAGTTAATTTACCGGTGGCGTAATAGTCGAGAAAGAACAACGGTTCGGCCCCTTGCACAATCACGTCATTGACCGACATTGCCACCAGATCGATACCAATGCTGTCATGTTTACCCATTTGGATGGCCAGCTTTAATTTTGTTCCCACCCCATCCGTGCCAGATACCAACACGGGTTGGTGATAACGAGTGAGATCCAATTGAAACAAGGCACCGAAGCCACCCAGGCCGCCCATGACCTCGGGTCGCATTGTGCGTTTGGCATAGGGTTTAATGCGTTCGACCAGGGCATCACCGGCATCGATATCCACGCCTGCATCACGGTAACTCAGCGAAACAGGTTGCTGCTTGTCGTTGGGAGGGAGTGCTGACACGTTTTTATCCTTTCTCTGTGTAGATATGTTCAGGTTGGCCTTTGTGTAGCGGCGTGGGGTAGGTAATAATAGGATTTTATCAAGTTCAGCCCGGTCAGGGAATGTATTCCGCATGGCCGAATCAAGAGGGATGTGAAATCTATGTTGTTACGCGTTATATATCAAGGGCTGTGTGGCGGTTGGCTGTGTGCGATGGCTATGGTGGTGTACGCCGATACCGTACCGAATTTGTATGAAGCCACCATCCCGGTGAGAAGCCAGGACCGGGAAGAGCGCGATGACGCCATTCGTCTGGCCCTGATGGAAGTGTTGGTGCGGGTTTCGGGCCGCAATAATATTGCCGAGTCTGAGGAGTATCCCCGCATCAAGGGATCTTTGGTCAATGCGACAAATTACGCGCAACAATTTCGTTTTCGCGATAAAACACCAAACAAATATAGTGCCGCCGCTGAGCTGCCACTCGAACTATGGGTTAAATTTGATCCGGTAGTGGTGAATAAATTATTGCGTGACAACAATGTCCCGATTTGGGACAAGACGCGTCCCGGTACCTTGCTCTGGTTAGTGGTGGAGGAACGCGGTCAACGCGAATTATTTAGTCAGGGCAGTAATAATGTGATACGTGCGGTACTGGATGAACGCGCACGGATTCGGGGTTTACCCATTCATTATCCACTTCTGGATGTGACGGACAGTGCTGCATTACAGGTCAGTGAGGTATGGGGAAATTTTGCAGAGGTAATACTGCAAGCCTCACAACGTTATCAGAATGAATCGGTACTGGTGGGCCGCTTGTCACATGAGTCCTCTGGTTTGTGGACGGCGCGATGGACTTTGTATCACGATGGCCGCAAGCAAGATTGGAACGCCAGTGCTGTGGCTATGAATCAGGCTATTGATCTGGCGATCAATGGCACCACGGATTATTTGGCGTCACGCTACGCACAAGTGAGTCAAGCGGAGGACTCGATCATCACGGTACAGATTAAAGATATAAAAAGTCTGACGGATTATAACCGTACCGTGAAGTATCTGCGTTCACTGACGCAAACCAAGGCGGTGAATTTATTATCAGTGCAGGCCGATAGCGCTGTATTTAAAGTGACAACATCAGTAGGCCGCTTGGGCTTGGCGCGTTCTATTGCGCTGAGTCAAATCCTGCTGTCGGATTTTCTGGAAAAAACACCACAGAATTTGCCAAATATCCAGGGTCAGCCGTCACCGGCAAACGTCGTGACGGGCAGTGTCGCACCGGTGGTGCCAGATTTGGTTTACCGTTTGTCGCCGTGAAACATTTGCCGAACATTATCAGCATGGCGCGTATCCTCTTGGTTGCGCCGATCATGTATTTTCTTTGGCAGCAGCAATATCAACTGGCACTTATCTCATTTTTAATCGCCGGTATTTCTGATGGTCTGGATGGGTTTCTTGCCAGGCGTTTTGGCTGGCAGACCCCATTAGGTACCTATCTTGATCCTATCGGCGATAAGTTGTTGCTCATGGGTTGTTACTTATTGTTAGGTATGCTCAAGATCGTTCCGCTGTGGTTGGTATTGTTGGTGATTGGGCGTGACATACTTATTGTTATCGGTGCGGCATTGTATCGCTATGCAGTTAAAGATGCAGCGATGCAACCACTGCGCATCAGCAAGATAAATACCGTGATGCAAATTTTACTGGTACTGGTATTGCTGTATAAACTCTCCACCACACCAGCGTTGATGCCCTATGTCCCGGATCAATTTGATCTCGTGCTAATCGTTGCTGTTGCTTTTACTACGGCGTTCAGCGGTGTGGCCTACGTTGCTGCTTGGGGGCAACGGATTATGCAAAGTTTGAAAAAGAGACAACCCCTATGACTGATTCAAATAAATGGTTGGCGCTCAGTAGCATGCTGCTGCTGGGTATACTGATTTATTTGTTAACGCCAATTTTAACACCGTTTATGGTGGCAGCGCTGTTTGCCTACATCGGCGATCCATTAGTGGATCGCCTGCAGCAGTGGCGTTTATCGCGCACCTGGGCAGTGACCACGGTATTTTTTAGTTTAAGTTTATTGTTAGCCGTCGCGGCGGTGATACTAGTGCCAATGCTGGAAAGACAGGTGGTGTTGCTGGCCAATAATATTCCCGGCTACATTGATGTAGTGCAAACCCAATTTATTCCCTGGTTGCAAACCCGCTTTGCAATCGATATACACCTGGATGCCAATACGTTAAAAAGTTCCTTACAATCACATTGGCAGCAAGCCGGTGGGGTACTCGGTACAGTGCTGAGTTATATTTCCAGTTCAAGTCTGGCCATGGTGGGGTGGTTGGCAAATCTGTTGCTCATTCCATTGGTGACGTTTTATTTGTTGCGTGATTGGGATGTGATGGTTACACGGATCCATGAATTGTTGCCGCGACGGATTGCGCCTGTGATCAGTCAACTGGCCAAGTCATCGGACGATGTATTGGGTGCATTCTTGCGTGGCCAACTCCTGGTGATGCTGGTACTTGCGTTCATCTACAGTGTCGGATTGTCGATTGTCGGATTGGAACTGGCGGTGTTAATTGGCCTGCTGGCGGGGCTGGTCAGTTTTGTCCCGTACCTGGGTTTGATCGTGGGGCTGGTGGCAGCGAGCATTGCGGGTGTGCTGCAATTCCATGACACAACGCACCTCATTTATATTGCGATTGTGTTTGGGCTTGGGCAACTTATTGAAGGCGCGATCCTCACGCCGCTGTTAGTGGGTGACCGCATTGGCCTGCACCCGGTGGCGGTGATATTTGCAGTCATGGCCGGTGGCCAGCTGTTCGGCTTTTTGGGCATCTTGTTGGCCTTGCCAGTGGCCGCTGTAGTTGTCGTGTTGCTGCGTTATCTGCATGAGCGTTACATGACAAGTACACTTTATTCCAAAGCGTGAACGATGAAAGCAAAACAATTGCCATTGGGTATTCAACTCGATGACTCCGCGACTTATGCCAATTTTGTGGCTGCTGATAATGCGGCACTATTGCACGCGTTAACCCACCAAGGTGAGATGTCGGTGTATTTTTGGGGTGGTGCGGCCAGTGGCAAAACACATTTGTTGCAGGCTATGTGTAACGCCGCTTCACAGGCCGGCCAAACTGCAGCGTATTTACCGCTGGCGGGTGACGAGCAATTAGCGCCAGCCATGTTAGAAGGTATGGAACAATTGGATCTGGTGTGTATAGATGATGTTCATGCCATCGCAGGGCAATTGCCTTGGGAAGAAGCGTTGTTTGATCTTTATAATCGTATTCGTGAACAACACAAGCGTATTCGCATCAGCGCCAGCGGCTCACCCAAATCCATTATCTTCCGCTTACCGGATTTAGTCTCACGTCTGGCCTGGGGCCCGGTGTTTCAATTACACGGCTTGGATGACGCACAAAAGCTCACCGCGTTGCAGCTACGTGCCAAACAGCGCGGTTTTGATCTGCCCGAAGAAGTCGCGCGCTATTTACTCAAACATTATCCGCGTGATATGCACAGTTTGTTTGATTTACTCAATCGGCTGGATGCGGCGTCACTCCAGGCGCAACGGCGCCTGACTATCCCGTTTGTTAAAGACTGGATCGATTGAATGTACAGGGACGGCGAATGTCATGCCGTAGCGGGGTTGTGTAATGCCTTTGCAATGATCGCCAGGCGTTTACCCTGGGCCTGACACAAGCGGATTTCCGTTTCACTCAATTCGCGATCACTATTCATTCCCGCTAAATGGCTGCTTCCATACGGTGTGCCACCCGTGCTGGTGTGCAACAAATCGGTTTCATTGTACGGGATGCCGACAATAACAAAGCCATGGTGCAGCAATGGCAACATCATGGCTAACAATGTAGTTTCCTGGCCACCATGTAAACTGGACGTCGAGGTAAAGACAGTGGCAGGTTTACCGGCGAGTTTACCGGCGAGCCACAGTGAACTGGTGGAATCGATAAAATATTTGAGTGGCGCGGCCATGTTGCCAAAGCGCGTCGGGCTGCCCAACGCCAAACCGATACATTCGTGTAAATCATTTAATGTGGCATAGGGCGGACCACTCGCTGGTACAGGCGGCTCGATGGCTTCACAAGTAGTGGAGATGGCCGGCACTGTGCGCACACGCGCTTGGACACCGGGCACCTGTTCAATGCCACGTGCAATTTGCCGTGCCATATTGGCGGTAGCACCGTGACGACTGTAATAAAGGACAAGGATCTCGGCCATGATTTATTGCTTCGGTAAAATGGTTAACACATTTTCCGGCGGACGACCCATCACTGCTTTATTGTTGACGACGACAATAGGGCGCTCGATTAATTTTGGATAGGTGAGCATGGCCTGAATGATCGTATCATCACTGACAGTTGGTGAATCCAATGCGGCTTTCTTATATTCTTCTTCTTTGTTGCGCAACAATTCACGTGGCGTGATACCGAGCATTTTGATCACCTGTTTTAGGGTCATCGTATCCGGTGGTGCTGTGAGATATTCCACGATCGCGGGT
>JAYSTO010000007.1:0-3602 GCA_043719675.1 Gammaproteobacteria bacterium
CGGTGAGCGACTATGCACAATGGGATTGCCCATTACCGCGTAGCGATCCTGGCGTGCGCCAAAATCAAAAAGATCAGTCATGGTATTTATAACCAAAAAACAGCATGGTTCTTAACAGATTTAAGGACACGGTTGTTATGCAGCGCTTGCCGTTTTACCGCCTGCCTTAACATGCGTCGCCTTCCTTCAACCATTGCGCAATTTGTTTTGCATAATACGTCAGGATGCCATCAGCCCCGGCGCGTTTGAATGCCAACATTGCCTCCATCACTGTGGCGCGTTCATTTAACCAGCCTCTTTCGCTGGCGGCCTTGATCATCGCGTACTCACCACTGACGTGATAAACAAAGGTGGGCGCACCGAAGGTTTGTTTCACGCGGTAAAGAATATCCAAATACGGCATGCCGGGTTTTACCATCACCATGTCGGCGCCTTCTTCCAGATCTAGCGCCACTTCCCACAACGCCTCATCGCTGTTGGCGGGGTCCATTTGATACGTGTATTTATTGCCACTACCCAGGTTCGCCGCCGAACCCACGGCATCACGAAAGGGGCCGTAATAATTCGATGCGTACTTGGCGGAATAGGCGAGGATGCGCGTGTGGATGTGCCCCGCCTGTTCCAAGGCCTCGCGGATCTTACCAATCCGGCCGTCCATCATGTCCGAAGGCGCAACCACATCCGCGCCTGCCTGCGCATGTGACAAGGCCTGTTTCACTAACACCGCGACAGTTTCATCATTCACTACATAACCGTGTTTGTCGATCAAACCATCCTGACCGTGGGTTGTGAACGGATCGAGCGCCACGTCGGTGATCACCCCTAATTGTGGACACTGTTTTTTTAGCTCGCGCACGGCGCGTTGCACCAAGCCATCCGGATTGTAGGCCTCACGCGCATCCTCTGATTTTGCCTCTTTGGCTGTCACCGGAAACAGCGCTATCGCAGGAATCCCTAAGTTCACGCACTGTTCAGCTTCTTTAATCAATATGTCAATACTCAGACGCTCGACGCCGGGCATGGAATTAACGGTTTGGCGTTGTTGCTGGCCATCAAGGATAAACAAAGGATAGATCAAATGATCAACGCTCAATTGTGTTTCGCGCATCAGCCGCCGGGAAAAATCGTCTCGCCGCATGCGGCGCATGCGTACGCGCGGAAAACTGCCACGGCTTGTATCAAAAAAACTCATGTCTATCTCCTTGCTACAATTAATGTATTACCGGTACTCAGCGGGATTTTTTGTCGCTTATTTTGCGGAACCAATTCAGCCCTGCAGCCATCATAATGCTATGATACAAAGCAGATAATAAAAACATTTTTTTAACCAATCCACGGGGTAATTAATGAAAACCAGCCAACGTGTTATACCGCACTTCATCGCTGCCGTCCTATTGACCGTCAGCGGCATTGTCCAGGCGCAACAGCCCTCGCCCAACGCCTTGTTAGAGGAAACCGTCGACAAGATGTTCACCGCTCTCAACAAGGAACGTAAGGCCATCAAGGCGGATCCCACCCAAACTCAGAAAATCGTCGAGGAGTTATTGCTGCCGAATATCGACATCATTACCTCGAGCAAATGGGTGCTGGGCAAACACTGGGACGAGGCCACCAAGGAACAAAAACTGCGTTTCATTCGTGAATTTCGCACCATGTTACTGCGGTTCTATTCCTCGGCCCTATCAGAATACCTCAATAGCCATGATGAAAAATTGGAAAAATCGATCATAAAATTCACACCCACCAATGAAGGCGATCAAAAAGAAGTCATCGTCCGTTCCGAGGTCACGCCAAAAAACAGCAAGGCGGTACCGGTGCTTTACCACATGCACTTAACCGAGAAGGGTTGGAAGGTCTTTGATGTCTCGGTGGAGGGTGTGAGCGTGATCACGACATACAAAACCAGTTTTGCCAATGATATCCAGCAAAATGGCATTGATGGCCTGATCGCTTCCCTGGTCGAACGCAACCAAAAACTGCTGGCTGGTGGTACCAAGGCCCTCTCAGATAATCAGAAGCCGCCTGCGATAACCAGTAAGTAACTACTGACTTCATTTTGCTAAACCCTAAGCCCGGCCGAAAGGCCGGGCCTATTTTATACCTGCCCATCCTCGCATAACCTTATTATTAACAATTCATTAAGCCAGCCTGTTTTGTAACCGATAACCTTCCGTATACCACACCCCAAAGAGCAGTGAACCCCATTCCTGTGCAAGGACGCGCCTATTGAGAACGAGAGCGCATGCGGAAGATTTTATTCATTGAGACCTCGGCAACCCTGCGCCATGCGTTAAAGAAACTCCTGTCACGCCACGACTACAGCGTGGACGCACATACCGATTTCACTCAGGCCCTCTTGGACCTGGAGCACTCCCTCACCGACGAGGCGTACGACGCCGTGGTCTTGGGCTGGCCTAATAGCACCCAAACCAGTGCCGATGAATTACTCACCCGGTTGTGTGAATCCCGTTTTAAGCACTTGCCCTTGCTGGTGCTTGCCCATGAGACAAGTTCAGCCAAACTCGGCTGGGTTTCTGGTCGCAACCAAACCGCTTTTTTACTGTGGGACAATTACGAAGACGCGGCGTATACACTGCCCAAATTGTTCACGGATCAATTTACCGAAATCTGTCAGGACCCCAATGCCTCCACACCGGTACGCATCCTCCTGGTGGACGACTCACCGACCGCGCGGGTTAAGTTTCGTAAATTACTTGAAAGCAGTGGCTACTCGGTTACCAGCGCCGCCTGCGCCACCGAGGCAATGGATAAAGCTTTGCAGGAAAAATTTGATATCGCCATTATTGATTATTACATGCCCGACGAAAACGGCGATTCACTCTGCAAAAAATTACGCTCCAGCCCACACACTGCCAATATCATTCCCGCTGTCTTGACCAGTACTTATTTGGACAAGGTCATTCACGCCTCACTAGCCGCCGGTGCGGTGGAGTGTATGTTTAAAAACGAGTCAGATGAATTATTCAAGGCGCGTGTTGCCGCAATGAGCCGGACTATCCGCGCCAGTAAACGTGTTGAAGAAGAACGCTCGCGGCTCGAAGGCATTCTGTCATCGGTGGGTGATGGTGTGTACGGGGTCAATAATGACGGCATCATTACTTTCGTCAATCCGGCGACTCGGCTGCTACTGGGTTATGGCCTTGATATACGCTTGATCGGTTATCACCCGAACGGGTTATTTCATAAATACGTCAGTGAAAACAGTTTGGCAAAAACGGCGGACCTGGTGTATATCGATCAGGCGATCAAACAGGGCAAGGAATTACATGGGGTGGAATCGATCTTCACGCGCCACGATGGCACACCGATTCAGGTCGAGCTCACCATTTTCCCTTTGACCATCGACGGCCAGCAAGAAGGCGCCGTCATCGCCTTCCGCGATGTCTCGGTACGCAAGTTACTCGAAGAAGAATTGAAGTGGCAGGCCAATCACGATCCGTTGACCAAACTGCTCAATCGCAAATACATTGAAGACGTACTGGATGAAGAAGTCAAACGCGCCAAACGCAGCAATGAACAAAGTGCGTTGTTATATATCGACCTGGATCGGTTTAAATACATTAACGACACCATCGGCCATG
>JAYSTO010000061.1:0-3132 GCA_043719675.1 Gammaproteobacteria bacterium
GTGGTGACCTTGTCACACGAAGGTTACGCCAAGGCGCAGCCGGTGTCGGCGTATTCCGCACAACGTCGCGGTGGTAAGGGCAAGACCGCCACCTCGGTAAAGGAAGAAGATTTCATCGACAAGATGTTCGTCGTCAACACGCACGATACGATCCTGTGTTTCTCCAACATCGGCAAAGTGTATTGGCTGAAGGTGTATGAATTGCCGCAGGCAGGCCGTACCGCACGTGGCAAACCAATTGTGAATTTGTTGCCGCTGAGTGAAGGCGAACGGATTAACGACTTGTTACCGATCCGTGAATACGCCGAAGACAAATTTGTGTTTTTTGCCACGGCGCACGGTATAGTAAAAAAGACACCGTTAACCGATTTTTCCCGGCCACGCTCCTCCGGCATCATTGCGGTTGAAATGCGCGACGGGGATTATCTGGTGGGTGTCGAGCTGACTACAGGCAAGCAGGATATTTTATTGTTTAGCAGCGGCGGTAAAGCAGCACGCTTTAATGAAGATGACGTGCGACCCATGGGCCGCAATGCGGTTGGTGTACGCGGCATCAAGCTCAGCGATGATCAAAAAGTGATCTCGTTGTTGTTGGCCAGTGAAGGCAATGTCTTGACGGTCACTGAAAATGGCTATGGCAAGCGCACACCGATTGCGGATTATCCGTTACACGGCCGTGGTGGTGTCGGCGTTATTTCAATTCAAACCTCGCAACGTAATGGTCAAGTCACTGCCGCCGAATTGGTCAGTGATGATGATGAAATCATGTTGATCACCAGTGGCGGTACCTTGGTACGCACGCGCGTGGATGAAATCTCGGTGATGGGTCGCAATACCCAGGGCGTCAGACTGATTACTTTGTCGGAAGAGGAAAAGCTGACCGGTGTGGAACGCATTGCCAGTGAACAAGATGGTGCTGAAGAGGCCTGATCGGTAAGCAGAACAATTGTCGCTGAATAGTTGTCATTTCGACCAACGGGAGCAATGACAAAAAAGAAATTCAGGGATTACAAAGCTCGTTACGTCATTATTTTTCAAGGAGTCGTATCACAATGTCACGCGTATTTAATTTCGCTGCAGGCCCCGCCATTTTGCCGCAAGTCGTCTTGGAACGTGCGCGTGATGAAATGTTGGACTGGCATGGCTCAGGCATGTCGGTGATGGAGATGAGCCATCGCGACAAAGAATATATCAGCATCGCTGAAAAGGCCGAAGCGGATCTGCGTGAGATTATGAACATCCCCGCGGACTATGCCGTGTTGTTTTTGCAAGGTGGTGCGACACTGCAATTTTCGATGGTGCCAATCAATTTACTGCGCGGCAAAAACCGCGCGGATTATATTCAAACCGGTTCCTGGTCGAAGGGTGCGGTGGCAGAGGCAAAGCGTTTTTGTCAGGTGAATGTCGCGGCGGATAGCGAGCCGACAAAATTCACCACGATACCGGCACAGGATACCTGGAAGCTGGATCCTCAGGCGGCTTATGTGCACTACACACCGAATGAAACCATTCATGGCGTGGAATTCCCGTGGATTCCAAAAACCGGCAACGTGCCATTGGTGGCAGATATGTCGTCAACGATTTTGTCACGGCCGATTGATGTCAGTAAATTCGGCGTGATCTATGCCGGGGCGCAAAAAAACATTGGTCCTGCCGGTTTAACCGTAGTGATCGTACGTAAGGATTTAATCGGCCAGGTCGTGCCGAATATGCCTTCCTTATTGGATTATCAGAAATTCGCCGACAATGGCTCGATGATCAACACTCCGCCGACCTATGCGTGGTATCTGGCCGGATTGGTGTTTGAGTGGATCAAACAGCAAGGCGGGTTGCCGGGTATGGCGAAACTGAATGAACGCAAAGCCAAAAAACTGTATACCGCAATCGACAGCTCCGGTTTTTATCGCAACCCGGTTGATCCGGCTTACCGTTCGTGGATGAATATTCCTTTTACTTTACCCAACGCTGAGTTGGATAAGCCGTTTTTAACCGAGGCAGTTAAGCTGGGTTTGACGACCCTCAAAGGACATCGTTCGGTCGGCGGTATGCGCGCCAGCATTTATAATGCCATGCCGGAGGCTGGTGTGGATGCCTTGATTGCCTTTATGAAAGATTTTGCCAAACGCAACGGTTGAAACAACGCGGGTGTGACACATGTTCAAGATACAAACATTAAATAATATTTCGGTGGCAGGTCTGGAACGGCTACCGCGAGATCAATACGAAGTGGCGTCGGAGATCGGTCATCCGGATGCGATTTTATTACGTTCTTTCGACATGCATGCCATGCAGTTCCCCTCGACGTTAAAGGCTGTTGGCCGTGCTGGAGCGGGGACAAATAATATTCCGATTGCGAATTTATCCAAACAAGGCATCGCGGTGTTCAATACTCCTGGTGCCAATGCCAATGCAGTAAAAGAATTAATCCTGGCCGGTATGTTGATCGGTTGCCGTAATATCTGCGCAGCCTGGGATTTTTCGCGACAGCTGCAAGGTGATGACGCATCGATTCACAAACAGGTCGAAGCGGGCAAAAAACAATTTGCCGGATTCGAGTTACCCGGTCGCACTTTGGGCGTCATTGGTCTGGGTGCGATTGGCCGCAATGTGGCGAACATGGCGATTGAATTGGGCATGCGTGTGATTGGCTACGACCCGGACATTACCGTCGAAGGGGCATGGCAATTATCATCGAGTGTGGAAAAGGCGCATTCCGTTGATGCCTTGTTTGCCAAGGCCGATTTTATTACCTTTCATGTACCGCTGGTGGATGCAACGCGTAAGATGATCAACGCTGAGCGCCTCAAAGTTTTAAAGAAGGGCGTGGTGGTGTTGAATTTTGCCCGCGAGGGTATTGTCGATGAGCAGGCCATGAGTGACGGGATTAAGTCCGGGCAGATTTATGCGTATATATGCGATTTTCCCAGTAACCTGATGAAGAACCACCCCAAGGTAATTACCTTGCCGCATTTGGGCGCTTCCACCGTTGAGGCCGAAGACAATTGTGCATCGATGGTCGCCACGCAAGTCCGCGATTTTCTCGAAAACGGCAACATCAAAAACTCGGTGAACTTTCCCGAGGTGCGCATGGATCGTACTGAAGGTTTTCGTCTGAGTGTGGTCAACGCCAAT
>JAYSTO010000062.1:0-7119 GCA_043719675.1 Gammaproteobacteria bacterium
TGGGGGTTATTAACCGCGGTTGTTTTGATGTTGTGCTGCATCTCAAACGTCACACAGGCGCGTATCGCTGACATTACCGCATCCACCACTTTTTTATCCACGCAATTAGCCATCGCGGAAAAACAGATTGGCTATCGCCAGGCCAATTTTGACAAGATATATGCGCAGGCAAATCAAGCCTATGATGCCGGTGAGATTCATTTGGCTTATCGGTTATGGCAGGGCATTGCTGAACAAGATCATGCCGACGCGGCATTCAAGCTCGGTATGTTACATGATCGCGGCGATGGTGTTGAACACGATGCCAGCATCGCAGCGCATTGGTATCTGCGGGCAGCGTTGGTGGGGCATCATTACGCACAGCATAATCTGGGTGTGGCTTATGCCAATGGCGATGGGGTTGAGATCGACATCCGTGCCGCCATCAGCTGGTGGCAACGTGCTGCGGAACAAGGCAACGTGGATTCACAATATAACTTGGGTATTGTCTATGCGTTAGGCACCCATGGCATCACACAAAATACCGAAATGGCCGAGTCATGGTGGCGCAAGGCCGCACAAGGTGGCGACCCCATGGCGCAATACAACCTGGGTGCGTTATACGCAAACGGTACCAACGGCGTGCGTAATGTCTGCGAGGCCGTGCTCTGGTTGGAAAAATCAGCGAAAAACGGCATCACGCAGGCCAAAGACATCATGGATGTGGTAAAAAAAGAATCGGGTTACAGTGCCTGCCAGAAACAAGTGCAGAGCAGCATGGTGAATGGGTTGTTGCCACACTAATATATGAGAGTGATGTAGTGGATGACAACGTAGTTCAGATCCTAAGAAACAGACACAAAACAAAACCGTCGGTCAGACGGTTTTGTTTTTCTGGTTTTTGAAAAACGAAAAATTCAACTGTAATTCGTCTTTCCGGCCAAACGCAGTGCGAGCCGGAATCCAGTAAATCAACAGACTTCTGGCAGCCGACATTCGTCGGTTTGAATAATCCTAAAAACGGCGATTGACACTGTTAAAAACCACCAAACGTTAAATAATTCAACAACTGAAACCGATTTGCACATTCATAAAATTCCGTAGGGGCGGGTTCCAAACCCGCCCTGCTGAATCTACCTTAGGTAATCCTGCATCAACGGCAGATTGGAAACGGCAAGAGCAGCTTTGGCGCCAGCATAGGCGGGTTTAGAACCCGCCCCTACGGATTCGCAACGCACCGCTGACGGTATCACGGCCAGCTAGCTGACGTTTCAATATAATTACCACAGCAACAGACCAATGGTTACCCAGTGATATCGATATCTTTAGCATTTAAGTTCAAAGCAAAACCCTGAGACAGCCTTTTCTTTGCGCCAATTATGGGGCAGAATCTCCTCATGGCTAAAATGAAACATGGCCGTTCGCAACGCGCCTTATTTTACGGATTTTGCGACAGGAAAAGGTAGATTATGAACGGTCGTATATATAACTATTAGGAATTATCGAAACAAATTATGGATACAGAATCTATACAGTTAAAAAAGAAACATATGAAATACTCATTTTATAGTTTCGTGATTTTTACACTTGTGGGTATTGTGCTCGCAATTACTAAAACCTTTCCCCTCCTTGGGTATGGGTTGCTTATGACTGGGATTATTCTAGGTGTTATCTGTGCATGTAGCCCTTGTCCCTATTGCTCGAAAATGAGCGGGGTACTGCTCAAACCAATGTTTAGTTGTGCGTTTCCAATGGGCTTTTTTTTTCATTGTGGGAAAGCCTATCTTGGTAAGAACGACCAGAATGCTTCCTAATCCTCCGTTCAACCGGTATCTGTTAAGGAGTACAACATGCTGAACAAAGAAAACGAAGCGTGGGCAGGTGCTCCGTTCTGGGTAAAACATGCCTTGTGGTCAATTAGCACAAGAAAAACGGCATTGGCCTATGAGGTCGGTTCTGCGGTTGTTGGGTTAATGTTTTTTATTGCCAGTTTCTTATATGAGCCATTGGCATTTGGCACAGTATTGTTTGGCGCAGCGTATTGGTATGCCGCCGCGATCCGTTGGGTCGATAATGCTGGTCTGTGGACTGCGGATACATGATCAATTTGTGCGTGAAAGTATAGATTCTAACGGTAGAGATTATTGCATGAGGGAACCAGTTTGTACGGCATGATGGTGATGGGTCATGAAATGAAATTATTCACCATCATTTATAATATAAGTTATTCAACGTGCGGCAAGAATTTTCCTAAATAGCCATACTCGTGTGAATACGTCACAAACACCAACTGCAAAAAATCACGGTGATCGGCGTGCGCAACGGGTAACGTGAAAACCCAAGTTAGCAGCCGTCACCCCAATACCGCGCTGGGTTTACAAACCTTAAACGGTTTGGATCTGCGAGCAAATGATTGCTATGACCCCATGGTATATCCAGGTTGGCCACAAAACGCGGGCCAGACCAATATTTTTGATAGTATTTCCAGCCCTGGGCAATGCACCACCTGCCACACTCAAACCGGCAGTGGCGGCAAATGCCCGCAACTCTCCACTGGTTATCCGCCTTGTGTAAAAATAATTTATGCGGGCGGTGTATTGTTTCTCCTCTGAAAAACTCCTGTATCTTCCTCCTTTGCAAAAGGAGGTAGGCGGATTTGAGCTGCGCCACGTATGGAAATCCCCCGCGGTAACTCGATTGCTGTTCCCGACGCAACTCTACCTTCCTGCGACCATTATCAATTCAACGGCATCTCGCCGTTCCGACCAAACGCCGTGCGCGCCGGAATCCAGTAAATTAACAAGCGCTTGGCAGCCGACATTCGTCGGATTGAATAAGCCTAAAAATGGCGATTGATGCCACCGAAAACCACAAGACGTAAAGCAATGCAATGGCCGAAACCGACTCGTACATTTCGTAGGTGCGGGTTCCAAACCCGCCTATGCTGGTGCCAAATCTGTCCTTGCTGTTTCCAATCCGCCATTGATACAGGATTACCTAAAGTAGATTCAGCAGGACGGGTTTAGAACCCGCACCTACGGACCACGAGTTATTCAGCCATGTCGATAGCTATAGCATTTAGTGAAAGTAAAACCCTGAGATAGCCTTTTCTTTGTGCCTGTTATGAGGCAGAATCACCGCATGAGCAAGAATAAGCCGAGCCGTTCGCAATTTACCTCGTTTTACGACTTTTATGACCGGTCGTATAACAAGGTACATTGTGAACGGTCGTCTATATAACTGTTGGGCCTTTCAGGGAAAGTAAATGACTTTCGTAATTGAGCTTCCGAATAGAATCGGAGTCGGTGATCCCGAGGAAATCGATTTTTCGGGTCACGTTGTTCTGATCGGAGCGAATGGCTCTGGTAAAACTCGTCTAGGTATTTGGATAGAGGAACGTCATCAAAATAAATACACCTTTCACAGAATAAGTGCTCAGAAGGTACTTACCATCCCCGAGTTCGCACAACTCAAGAACCTAGAGCAGGCCGAAAAGGATTTGATTTTTGGCCGTTCAGATCAGCATGCCGCTGTCGGTAGAAAAATCCATGATCGATGGGGCGGAACGCCTGCCACATTTCTCCTTAGCGACTACGACAAACTGTTGTCACTGTTGTTTGCCAAGTCGTCGGATCGAGATCGAAAGCACACTGAAAATACTAGGCAATCACAAAGTTACATCCCGGTCGCCGACGCACCAATCGATACCATCGTCAAAATATGGGGTGACATCATGCCCCATCGGGAAATTAAGTTCTTTGACGGGAAGGTTCTCGTCAAGAAGACCGACGAGCCCGAATATCACGGTAAGGAAATGAGTGATGGCGAGCGGGTCGCTCTGTATCTAATAGGCCAATGCCTATGCGCACCAGACAACTCCATAGTTATTGTGGACGAACCCGAGACTCACCTTCACAAGTCTCTGGTGGACAAGCTTTGGAATAAGGTCGAAGAGCTTTCCCAAACGAAGACAATTATCTACATCACACACGACCTAGACTTCGCCGCATCGCGGACTGATGCAAACAAGATTTGGATCAAGAGTTACAGCGGCAACAACGCTTGGACGTGGGACGAAGTTCCTGACGAAGAATCCCTGCCTGAGAACATGATTCTTGAAGTCATTGGGAGCAGGAAAAAGATCCTGTTTTGCGAGGGTGACGCGGGAAGCCTTGATGTAACAATCTATCAGATCGCCTATCCAAACTATCACGTCATACCTAGAGGAGGCTGCGAGAAAGTCATTGAGTCCACGAAGGCTCTACGAAATAACGCTGCGCTTTACCACATGGATGCCGTCGGGATCATCGATAGCGACTACAGGGACTCAGACGAAGTTGCAGCCCTCTCGGCTCATGGCATTGAAACCATTGCTGTCGCGGAAATCGAAAACATATTTTGCGTTGAGTCGGCTGTAAGGGTTGTCGCGGAACATCTCACGCAAGACCCCAATCAAGTCGTTGAGAATGTCGCACAAAACATACGCTCCGCTTTGGCAAGTGAACTTGAGCTGCAAATATCGTCAATGGCTGAAAGGCGCATTCAATATTTGCTGGGCGCATTCTCAAAGTCATCCAACGACAAGCAAGGATTAACAAGCGGACTCGACGTAACTCTGGGCAGGATTGACGTCGATGTGATCTATGGCGAATGCAAGAGCGAATTCGACGAAGCAATTGCTTCCAACAGTCTAGATGAGCTTCTCCGCGTATATAACAGAAAGAGTCTCCCGGCACGGATTTCAAGAATACTTGGATTGGCCAATGGTGAGTACAAGAAGCTTTTGGTGAGACTCATGAAAGGTCCAAAACGGCAGGCAGTAACTACTGCGTTACAGAAATATCTACCAACACTGCCGTGAAACCAAAAGGCCCAACCCGGCAGTCCACACGGACGCTGCGCGATAAAGCCGCGCAGCGCCGGTGACTTCTACGTTGGCATCCATTAACGGGGAGCAATTGATGACGGTTTTGGTAGTTGGTGCCAGTGGAGCAACCGGACGGTTGCTCGTGGAAGAATTACTGAGTCGCGGCCAGAGGGTAAAAGCGGTTGTCCGATCGCCTGGAAGTTTGCCTGACGCTCTCAGAAATCATGGTTCGCTTTCCATCGTCCATGCAAACCTCCTCAAACTCAGTGATGACGAAATGGCCCAGCACGTAAGTGGTAGTACGGCGGTCGCATCGTGTTTGGGGCACAACCTCACTTTCAAGGGCATTTACGGATCCCCCCGGAAGCTGGTGACAGATGCAACCCGTCGTCTGTGCGAGGCTATCCGAGCATCTCAACCACGGGACCACGTTAAATTCGTACTGATGAATACCGCTGGCAACAGCAACCGAGATCTTGACGAACTGATCTCGTTGGGCCAGCGGTGTGTGGTCAGCTTGATTCGCCTACTACTGCCACCACACATAGACAACGAGAAGGCTGCGGATTATCTGCGAACCAACGGCAGCTTGAACGATAATGTAATCGATTGGGCCGTTGTCAGGCCGGATACGCTCGTCAATGAAAACAGCGTCACCGAGTATGATGTACATCCATCGCCTACTCGCAGCGCTATTTTCAATGCGGGCAAGACCAGCCGCATTAATGTTGCGCATTTCATGGCTGATCTGATTACAGAGGACGACACATGGAGCAAATGGAAGAGGCGGATGCCCGTGATCTACAACAAAGGCTTTTCCGAACCTACGGAGGAGATCGGAATTGAACGTTAAGCGATACAACGGCAGATGCCAACAAAGCGCTCCAGCCGACCGTCAAACCGCTACGCGCTTTGTCTTCGGCTGAGCTTTGCGTTAGGAGCAATACATGAAAAAAACATTTGTCATTGTCGGAGGGGGATACGGTGCATGGGTGATATTCAACATTCTCATCACTATATTCAATATTGGCGATGCCGGAGTAAACGCACATCTAGCACTTCTATTCACAGGCCTTCCCACTTCGCTTCTTTCTCTCTTAGTGCCACATGGTTCGCTCATGGCGGTCTTGATAGCAGGCATGTGAGGTCTTGCACAATGGAGTCTTGTGGTTAAATTGTGGGGGGGAAGTAGCGTAGTGCAGGTAACGCCTAACAATTCAAACAAGTACGCCCGCCTTCCAGGCGGGCCGGGTACGCTATCGTGCGCCGCCTAAGCTATTCGTTATGCGTAAAACAGAATGGAAAAGCACTTTTTAAAATCAGCGTACCGAGAAAAGCTCATTGAACATTTGTTTATTGGTGAGTTACGTAAACTCTCCTGGGTTGAGGGTAGTTGTTCAATAGAAATAGCTAAGCCCGAAGTCGATAGTCAAGGATACGATCTCATGGCTGAAGAAAATGGTGTAATTCGCCATTCTATGCGTTATTGTTTAACAATGCATAACCAGGCGCTCCAAAAATTGCAATTTACGCCGCGCTCCATTTTCACTTGTGAGCTCAGTTGTTATGCACCATCATGAGTAAGCATCGAAGCCTATGGCCGAGCTGATTGAGTTCGACACTGAACGCCTGCGTTTGCGGCAATGGTGTGCAGCGGACCGCGATCCGTTTGCTGCACTAAACGCGGACCCGAATGTCATGGAGTTCTTTCCCGCGCCGCTTGATCGTGCGAGCAGTGATGTAATAGCGGACCGTTGCCAATTGCTTATCGCTGAACGTGGCTGGGGTTTCTGGGCGGTGGAAACGAAGCAAACACAGGAGTTTATTGGGTTTGTCGGTTTGCATACACCGGTCGCTGAGCTTCCGTTTTCTCCGTGTGTTGAGATTGGCTGGCGTCTTGCCTTTGCGCATTGGGGAAAGGGTTTTGCGACGGAGGCAGCCAGGGGCGCTCTTCGTGTTGGTTTCGAGTTACTCAGGTTACCTGAAATTGTGTCCTTTACTTCAGTTCACAATCGAAGATCTCGCGCAGTGATGGAAAGGCTTGGTATGCAGGAGGCAGCGGAAAAATTTGAACACCCCAGTGTGCCGGTGGGTAGTGTGCTTCGGCAACATTGCCTGTATCGATTGTCTCGTACAAAATGGGTGGGGAATGCTGAATAATATGTCATTTAATCCGATTTGTTACGACATCGCTTTGTAACCGGTTATGTGGACAGCGGGGTGGATAAGTTGAAGATTACAGAAGCAGTAAAATTAGAGCTAAAAAAACAAAT
>JAYSTO010000063.1:0-7106 GCA_043719675.1 Gammaproteobacteria bacterium
CTTGGTTGCACTGCGTCGTTCACACGTGCCGTAACCACTTTGGCAATCCGTAAATCCAGGGCCATCGGGAAAGAACCCTTGAGTTCTTTAGCACGCGCCGCTACGGCTGCTTGATCGCCATTTTCGAGTAACGTCGCTAACGCCGGATCGTTCGCCATACTTTCCAGGGCATGAACATTCGAAGCCGCCGCTTGTGTCAATTGATAGGCCACGCTCTTGGCCACTGCCCCGGCTGCGGCCTCGCGTTGAAAAAGAATTTGTGAGTAAGATAATTGCTGGCTGACCCACAGTCCCGCCGCCAGGATCAAAACGGAAAACATGTATGCCAATAAGGTGACGGTATTGAGTGTTAGGCCACCCTTCTTACCCTGCTGTACACCGCGGCGCGCGCGGTTCCTTCTACGTCGTGCCATAAACAATCCTGTTTAGTTGTATGTGAATTTTAGGTTAGGCTCGCCCGGTATGACCAAAGCCGCCGTCTGCACGTCGGCTCTGTACAAACTCCGGTACAATCTCAAACGCCGCTTGCACCACCGGAACAAAGATCATCTGCGCGATACGGTCACCCACTGCAATGGTAAACGCCTCGTGACCCCGATTCCAACACGACACCATCAACTGGCCCTGATAATCTGAATCAATCAAGCCAACCAAATTGCCCAGGACGATGCCATGTTTATGCCCCAGACCGGAGCGCGGTAAAATAATAGCCGCCAACGTTGGATCCGCGATATGTATCGCCATCCCGGTTGGAATCAAGTGGGTTTCTCCCGGATGCAACGTCAATGGTGCTGCCACACAAGCACGCAAATCAATGCCCGCCGAGCCGTCGGTCGCGTAAGTGGGCAGTGGAATATCCTTACCTATACGCGCATCGAGAATCTTTAATTGAATTGGATGTTTTGACATGCAACAACCTGCTCCCTCTTTTTTGTTTTAACTGCCAGTTACATTCTTCCTAAAAAATGTTACCCGATGCCAAACCATAATTTAGTTTTCACTGCGCGTGTTGCCTTTGAATTGCAAAATCTGCGCCGAATCTTTATGCGTTTGTTGCCAGCGGCGAAAATCCTGCGCCAGGTGGGCTATGATCTCCCGCGCCAGTTTTGCCTTGGGTGCCATGCTCAGTTTTATTTCCGTCTGCGACGAACATAACACTACCGCATTATGTTCGCTAGCAAATCCACCGCCTTGGGCATGCTCACCGACCCAATTAGCGGCGATCATGTCCACGCCTTTATCCTGCAACTTGGCGCGCGCCTGCGTCAACAACTCACGCGTCTCGGCCGCAAAGCCCAAACAATAAATCTGCGGTGCCTGTTGTTTAACGGCAGCCAGAATATCGGGATTGCGCACCAGGTCGAGCGTCAGGGTATCCGCCGTCTTTTTGATTTTATCCTCGGCCACGCTGGCCATGCGATAGTCCGCCACCGCCGCTACCCCAACAAAGATATCCGTACGCACCAGTTGCGCCATGACCGCCTCATACATTTGCAACGCGGTGCTGACCTGGATTGCCTCGACCGCCTTGGGCACGGATAAATCAACCGGGCCACTGATGAGCGTGACCTGCGCCCCAGCCTCCACTGCAGCCGACGCCAAGGCATAACCCATCTTGCCGGAACTGTGATTGCTGATAAATCGGACCGGATCGATGGGTTCTTGAGTCGGACCGGCCGTGATCAACAGGCGCAGGCCGGATAAGGCCCCGCTGGTAAATACCTCGGCCAATTGCGGCAATATCGTCGCGGGTTCCTGCATACGCCCCGCACCGGTCTCACCACAAGCCTGACTACCTGTATCCGGGCCAAAAACCAAGATACCGCGGGTTTTAAGGGTCTGGATATTCTCCTGGGTGGCTGGATCGGTCCACATTTTATTATTCATCGCGGGCACCACCGCCAGGGGTACATCACCTGCCAAACATACTGCTGCGAGTAGATCATTGGCTCGGCCTTGACGCAGGCGGGAGAGAAAATCGGCACCGGCTGGCGCAATCAAAATGGCATCGGCCCACCGCGCTAACTCAATATGCCCCATGGCGGCCTCCGCTTCTGCATCCAATAGGTGTAAATGCACTGGGTTGCCCGACAAGGCCTGGAAGGTCATCGGCGTGATGAACTCGGTGGCCGCACGGGTCATCACCACCCGCACTGTGGCGCCCACATCGCGTAAACGCCGCACTATGTCACCAGCCTTATAGGCGGCGATACTGCCGGTGACCCCCAGGAGAATATTTTTATTGATGAGACGTTCGAGCATAAGAATCCTTACTGGCAATGTCTCCATTATAGACTTGCGTTTTCCATTGCACTTCGCCTAATGTAGCGACTACGCAATTATTTTCTCAATTTAGGGAACCTCTCTAAAAAGTGGATTATTTAGAGATGTCCCAACGACAAGGAGGTCGTTATGTCAATACGTCATTGGCCCACCATGGAGCGGCCCCGTGAACGCTTACTCAGCTTAGGCCCCAGCCACCTCTCTGATGCGGAATTGATCGCCATTTTCTTGCGCACCGGCATTCCCGGCAAATCCGCCGTCGAACTGGGCCGTGAACTGCTGCACGAATTTGGCAGCCTGCGCGCCCTGTTGACCACTGACCTGGATACCTTTTGCCAGCATAAGGGGTTGGGCCAGGCTAAATATGCCTTGCTGCAAGCGGTGCTGGAAATGGGTCGTCGCCATCTCTGGCAAACTCTGCAACAAGGCGATGCCATCAGCGACCCGGCCCAAGCCAAGCTCTATATACAGGCACGGCTACGCGATTACCCGCACGAGGTGTTCGCCTGCCTGTTCCTGGACAATCGCCATCGCTGCCTGACCTTTGAAGAGTTATTTCGCGGTACCATCCACGGGGCACAAGTGCATCCACGCGAGGTGGTGAAACAGGCGCTACGCCATAACGCCGCCGCCGTGATCCTCGCACATAATCACCCCTCCGGCGTCGCCACCCCCAGCCAGGCCGACCGGGACGTGACCAAACGACTCTGCGCGGCGCTGGCCCTGGTCGATGTCCAGGTGCTGGATCACCTGGTGGTGGGGGATGGGGAGTGCGTATCTTTTGCCGAACGTGGCTGGTTATAATAAAAATGTCAGCTTTCGCTTGTCAGCAACCCCTATAGTTAAGTAAAATCCGCCCTCTTTTGCTGTATCGATATGTTTTTGGAGAATTCATTATGTCGCGCGTTTGCCAAATCACTGGAAAACGACCCCTGGTCGGTCATCACGTTTCACACGCGAACAATAGAGTCAAGCGTCGCTTTTTGCCGAATCTGCATACCCATCGCATTTGGGTAGAAACAGAAAATCGCTGGATAAATCTGCGCATCAGCCGTCAGGGCCTGCGTATTATTGATAAAAAGGGCATCGACGCAGTATTGACTGATCTGCGTGCCCGTGGCGAAAAGTTTTAAGGAGTAATACAGCATGGCCAAGAAAAACATTCGGGAAAAAATCCGTTTGATCTCCAGCGCAAATACGGGTCATTTCTACACGACCACGAAAAACAAACGTACTATGCCGGAAAAAATGGAAATCAAGAAGTTTGATCCCGTTGTACGTAAACATGTGATCTACAAAGAAGGCAAGATCAAGTAACTTGCTCTTGCTGACTTAGTCGTCATTACTAAACCCCGCCATTGCGGGGTTTTTTCTGCGTTTAATAATTAGCTTGTCAGCCGAGTACACTTGCCTATAATTGGCAGCGATAACGTTCTGGCTATCACCCTGGCGTTATCTGTTGGCACACGACCCCTACAAGAAGCCTATGAGCACTGACATACTTGTTAAAGTAGAACATTTAAGCCGCCACTATGGTCCCTTGCAGGCGGTAAATGCCATTGCATTTGAGGTGCGTCGCGGTGAAGTGCTTGGTTTTCTCGGTCCCAATGGTGCAGGGAAATCCACCACCATGCAGATGATCACCGGCAATTTGGCACCCAGCGCCGGTCGCATTGAGATCTGCGGCATCGATTTACTCGACCAACCCAAACAAGCCAAGGCACAAATCGGTTACCTGCCCGAGCAACCACCGTTGTACCGTGAGCTGAGCGTAGATGAATATTTGCGTTTTTGTGCGCGTATCAATCGTCTGGCCAAAGACAAGATCAAACCCGCGTTGCAATCCGCCAAGGAACGTTGCGGCCTTACCGACGTGGGTCATCGGCTGATCGGTAATTTATCCAAGGGTTACCAACAACGGGTCGGTATCGCCCAGGCGATCATTCATTCACCGGCTGTGGTGGTCCTCGACGAACCCACCGTCGGTCTTGATCCCATTCAGATCCGCGAAATCCGTAGTTTGATTCGGCAACTTGGCAAAGAACACGCGGTGATCCTCTCCACGCATATTTTGCCGGAGGTGCAGATGACTTGTGATCATGTGCAAATTATCAGTCGCGGTCACCTGGTCTATAACGACTCCATGATCAATCTGAATCAACAAACCCGTGCCACCAGTTTGATTATCGGTTTGCAAACACCGCCCTCCCCAGAGACATTGCAAAATCTGCCGCAGATCAACCATGTCGAACCGCTTGGCGGCCAGCGTTTTCGTTTATCACACGCCGCAGAGCAACAACCGGCGAATGAGATTGCCAAGATCGCCGTCGAGCGCCATTGGGGTTTATGTGAATTAACCCCCGAATACAAAACCCTGGAGCAGATCTTCGTTGAAATCACCTCTAAGGAGATCGGCGTTGCCGCAGCGACGACACAGAAGGAACAAGCCGCATGATCTTTCATATCGCCGCACGCGAATTGCGCACCCTGTTTTTATCACCGTTGGCGTGGTCGGTCATCGGCGTGGTGCAGTTTATCTTGTCACTGCTGTTCCTTTTTGCCTTACAGGATTTTCTGATGACCCACCAAGCGCGATTGCACATGTACGCCATGCCGCTGGGGGTGACTGACTTTGTTGTCGCACCGCTGTACAGTAGCGCGTCCATCATCTTGATGCTGGTGGTACCGCTGATCACCATGCGGGTGATCTCCGACGAACGCCGTAATCGTTCCCTGACTTTATTGTTTTCCGCACCGCTGTCAATGACGGAGATCGTGGTCGGCAAATATCTGGGCGTGCTTGCCTTTCTTATCATCATGACGCTCATTTATAGCTTAATGCCCTTGTCGTTATTATTTGCTGGCAGTATCGACTTCGGTTTATTCTTTAGCTTGCTGCTGGGCGCCATCTTGATGGTTGCGGCCTTTGCCGCCATTGGCGTGTTTATGTCGAGCCTCACCGCACAGCCAACCATTGCGGCGATCAGCACCTTCGGCGTATTGTTGCTGCTCTGGATCATTAATATGGCCGGTAACTCACCCGGCAGTGAAGGTGTATTTAATCTCCTGTCTTACCTCTCTATGCTGACCCACTATGAGTCGTTTTCACGCGGTATCGTCAACAGCACCGATGTTCTGTACTTTGTTATCGTCATCGTTACCTTCATGGTATTAAGCATTCGTCGTCTTGATGGGGATCGCTTGCAGCGATAAAACATTATTTATGGATATTAATAAAAAATCACGCCGTCAGTTACGCCTGCAGAGCTGGGCGTTCTTGATCTTATTTCTGGCCGTCATGGGTTTGCTCGCGACAGCTTCTGTGCTGTATCACGCAGAATTCGACTGGACCGCCACCGGGCGCCATACTTTATCCGAGGCCAGTATTAAAGTTTTGGAGCGCATGCCCGAACCGCTGCTGATTACCTCTTACCAAAGCGGCGGCGATACCTCACCGGAGCGGCTACGTGTCAAAGACTTGATCAAGCGCTACCAAAAACACAAAGCCAATATCGAATTGAAGTTTGTTGATCCCATTACCAACCCGGATATCGTGCGCGAGCTGGGTATCCGCATGAACGGTGAAATGATCGCAAACTATACTAACCGCAGCGAACACATCACCAGCTTTGATGAAACCAGTCTCACTAACAGCCTGCAACGCATGTTACGCAGTGCACAACGGCCAATTGTTTTTGTCAGTGGCCATCGTGAACGTGATCCGCTTGGCCAAGCCAATCACGACCTCGGCGCTTTTTTTACTAACCTCGGCAAAAAAGGCTTGCCGACGAAAAAGGTTAATCTGGCGCAAGAACGCGCCATTCCCGCTGATACCACCGTGCTGGCCATCGCCGGTCCGGAAACCGATTATTTAGACTGGGAAATTAAACTCATTAAGGATTACCTGGATCGCGGTGGTAACTTATTGTGGCTGCATGATCCACTGAGCAAAGTTAATTTACCTGCCTTAGCAACACACCTGGGAATTAAATATGAACCAGGGATCATCATCGATCTGGAAGTCAGCACGGTAGGCATCAAGGATCCGACTATTGTCATGGCTGCTGAATATCCATCTCACGTGATTACCCAGAATTTTTCCTTTATCACTTTATTTCCACGTGTCGCCGCGATTGAAACCAAGGATCAAGCCGGTTGGCAATATAGCCCGATCCTGCACAGCATCGCCAACAGTTGGCTGGAAAAGGGCGAACTGACCAAAGCGGTGCGTTTTGATCAACAGGTGGATAAACAAGGCCCGATCAATTTTGGTGTTGCTGGTCAGCGTGAGATCAACAACGGCACCGATACACCTTCGGACAAACCGAAAAAAACAGCAGCGAAAATGCAACGTCTGGTGGTATTGGGTGATGGCGACTTCCTCTCGAACGCTTTCCTCGGTAACCAGGGTAATCAGCAATTGGGTGAAAATATAATTAACTGGCTGGCCCAGGATGATAATTTTATTGATATCCCGCCCACCACCGCGCCAGGCTCCAAGCTGACGATGTCGGAAACCAATTGGGCATTACTCGGCGCATTTTTCTTTCTTGCCTTACCGGCCACGCTGATCGGTACCGGTGTCTTTATCTGGCTACGCCGCCGTCGACGTTAATTGCCATTATGATCAAACTGGCCTCACGCACCCTGCTTAATCTGGCTTTACTCATTGTGCTTGGGCTACTGGTGCTGCTGGTGGTGTTCAAACCCGGTACAACCGTACCGGAAATCGTTAAAGTCACTGCCTTGGCAAAAACGGATGTGCGCAGCCTGCTGCTGCATCGCGAAGGTGTCGACGATATTCAACTGGAGAAGCTCAACGG
>JAYSTO010000064.1:0-7094 GCA_043719675.1 Gammaproteobacteria bacterium
CCGGTTCCGCAAAAGCATGATCATTAAAATCACCACTGAGTACTATCAATGCGTCAGGATCAGCTGCTAATAATTCATTGACGTAATCACGTACTGCGCGCGCCTGCGCCTTGCGCTGTACTTCGGTGGGACGTTGTGCCGGTTGGTGTATGCCAAACAACGGATCATCACCGCGCTTGCTTTTAAAGTGATTGCCAATGACCAGCAGTTCCTGGTTATGCAGACGAAAGCGCCCGACCAAGGGTTCACGCCCGGGACTTGCGCTGTGATCACCAAATGCCATCAAAGTTTGTGGTGTATGCAGTTGCCATGCTTTAAGCAAAGTAACTTTATTTGTGTCCCAGAGAAAACCCGTCTCGATACCACGCCGGTCACTGGATGCATAAGATACTGCTGAATAGCGGGCGCCGGTGTGGTGATTAATACGATCGGCGAGTATCTGCAATACCTGTATGTTTTCCGCCTCCTGTATCACGATGATAGCGGGTAGCCGTAGTTCATTTTTTATTGCCAGTACTAATTTATTTAATTTTCGATTGAAGTCGTTATTGTTAATTTTAGATGGGCCGTTTTTTGCTACTCCTTTGTCTGGCGTTGCAAAGAAATTTTCCAGATTAAAATTGGCGATGCTCAGATTATGTTGGACTGTGGTTGCTTCAGTGACAGGGATCGCAGGCGGCGGTTGTTGCTCTGCCGTCATCACTTCCGGTTCAATCTTGTAATTATCATAACTATAATGTACAACCCCGCGCAAAGTGGTGATACGATCACCCGGCCGAACGTTTAAAGCCGGGAGTTGACTGTTGTCATCGATCATGATCCGCTCGGGATTGTAGTCGACCTGATTTTTGCCAAGGGTACGCAGCAATAGATGATGATTTTTTATCTCATAGCCAGAACCCGGCTGCATATTGTCCTTAGTGAGGATCACAAATTCGCCATAGCGATTAGTCGGACCAACCACCGTGGCATCCTGGATGGCAACGCGCATACCCTCCAGACGTTCCCAAAATTGTATTGCCGCAGGGATGGAAACATCGGGTACGTTTTTGATCATGACAGGCGTGGGCAGTGGTTGTTGTGAGCGGATGATTTTTACTTCCGTGAGTGCGCTGAGCATGGTCAACTGCAAGGCAGGGGTAAACTGCCGTTCCTGAACCAGCGCAGTGAATTGGATGTGGTCACCCACCGTAAGAGGGATGTCATGCGGCACACTCTGTTTGGCAGCCACAAAAATTCCGTCGGAGGTGTGCTGGTTGTTATCACCCAGCGGGTCTTGCAGCCAGAAATGTTGCTGGTCTTTGCTGAATAAGGTAATAATTCCGGTAGTGCGAATGCGTTGATTGACATAGGCCGAGCTCGACTCACTGCCCTGGATTTGCATGATAGTCAGAGATGGGATCGGTGGCACGATGCGAGTATTGTGCGGTTCGTGAGCATGCGGGGGAATAGGCGTACAGGCAGCGGCACAACACAGGAGCAACACAGACAGCATTGCCGCACCAAACATGGATTTGGCTTGTGAAGGGCATGGTGGCGTCTTGGTCGTATCCATTACAGGCGTCAGTGTGTGCATGATGTGGTCGATCCTAACGAATCCCGTTGGCAGAGGCGAGGTATCGATTATTCCCGGCTGCAAACTGGACGGCATGCTGGCAATATAATCCGCCTTTTGCTATTACCTTTAAGTTAGTCTGTGCTAGGCTATTGATTATTCATACTATATCTATGTATAACATGGACCCAGCCAGGTTATGGCGATAAATAATTCAACGAGGTAGGTAGCATGGAATTGTTTTGGTTGATGATCATTATCAATTTACTGTTCTTTCTGTGGTTGGTGATAGCGGGGTTCACCCGCAGTGTGCTGTGGGGTATCCTCGTGTTGTTTATTCCCTTCGCCGTCATCGCCTTTGGCATTGCGTATTTCCGTGACGTGAAACTACCGTTCCTGCTCTATCTCGCTACCGCAGTGTTAGCCGGCGTCGCTGTGGCGACGATGGATACAAAAGAACTGGATGCTTTATATGAACAGTCAGGGATGATGTCACCCTCGGAGATGTCTTCGCCCGCCATGAACACCGGGCCAAATTCGCAAACCGCCGCGCCGACCGCCGTGACACCGAATAAAGAGGGTACTACCTCACCAGCGACAACAACACCTGCCGCACCAACCGACATGGCCAAGGCACAAGTGCCACTGGAAGAAATTTTAAACCCCACCGTGCAACGGCCACTACCCGCCAAACACGCGGATGCACCAATTGATCCGCTGCAAGTCAAAAAAACCACCGCACCACCGCCGACGACGAAAATAAAACACAGCCAGGCGAATAAATATATGGGCCGTTATTTTATCGTTGTGATGAACAATAAAGTTGAACGTTGTGGGATTCTAAAAAGACTTGATGCGAATAATCTCTACTTGCAACGCAAATGGCACAGTACGGGTGATAGTGCTGAATTTGCAGTTCGCCGCACTCAGATTAAGTCGATTGATGTATTGAAACAAGGGCAAACTCCGCCAGACTGTCGTAAATAAGCCGCAGCGTTTATTTACCTGCGGCGACCTGCCACTGTTGTTCGAGCCGCTGTGCGGAGACACGCACTGCGGTTTTTAATTCCTGCGCAAACAGCACGATCCGGTATTCCTCGATCATCCAGCGATAAGTTATTAACTCACTATGCATCGTGTGTTGCTGTTGCGGCGACATCCCCAGTTTGATAAAGCGCGTCCAGAAATCGCGGACCTCGGCCAATTTTGACTGGTCTTTACGTGGATCGTGGCGGGCCTTATCCAGGCGGGCGTTAATACCTTTTAAATACCGCAACCAATGCTCACGCCAAAACGGCGGTGTCTGTGAAATAAATCCTGGATAAACCAAATACTCGAGTTGTTGATTAACATCTTGAAGAAGATCAGCATTTGTCAGCTTGGCCAATTGAGCGCAGGCGGTTTGATATTGTTGTGCCAGTAGATGCAGGTTATTCGCCATTTGATTGGCGGCATCGACTAAATTGGGTTTACCACGAGTCAATGCCGCCTCAAAGGCCTCACGCTGGGAATAATCAAACGGTGTTTTATCAAAAAATTCCTGATAAATAATCGCATCGAGTAAATCCTCGGTGAGGGTGGCGCAATCAATCCGGGCCGCCAGACACAAGCAAGTTGTTTTTAAATGGGGAAGATTTTTTGTCAAATATTTTAATTCCTTGGCAAGGCGTTGTTTAATCAGAGTATGCAGGCCATGACGCATGGTTTGCTGGGCCTGCGCCTGATCAGGAAAAACACTCACGCTGATCTGACCGGCATCTGCAACAAAGGCGGGATAACCCGTGATGGTTTGTCCTGCTTGTTGTTGTGTCAGTGTTTGCGGCAGACTCTCACACGGCCAGTCAGTAAAGCTGCCCTGGGGTAATTGCCAGGTAAGTTTTTTATCAAAGATGTGTTGGGTCTTGACCTTGAGTTGCGTCTTGATCGCGCTGAGATCACGGCCTTGCGCCAGTGTTTTACCCTGATCATCCAGAATGACATAACGCATGCGTAAATGCACAGGGAGATCATTGGTATCCCAGACAGTATTACTCATCTCCACACCATTCATGCGGCAGAGCTGTTGTGTCACGGCATCGTTAAACGGGATCTGCACGGAGTCAATTGCAGCCAGACATGCCTCTGCATAATCGGGTGCGGGGATAAAATGGCGGCGCAGTGATTTGGGTAATGCCTTGATCATGGCCACCAGTTTTTCCTGGCGTAAGCCCGGCACCAGCCAGCTAAACGCCGCCTCTTGGATCAGATTCAACACTGTCAGTGGAATGTGCGCGGTGACACCGTCATCTTCTTCACCCGGAGCAAAGTGATAGGTGAGTGGCAGGCGTAACTCACCCATGTTCATGACGTCGGGAAATTGCGCCTCACTGGCGTGGGTGGCCGCGTGTTGCATGACAGAGGCCTTATCTAAAAATAATAATTGTGCATTATCTTTGGCTGCCGCCTCATACCAGGGGTTGAATTGCGCGCCGGAATACATATCGGCGGGCAACTGTCGATCATAGAATTCATATAACACCTGTTCATCGACCAGGATATCCGGTCGACGTGTCTTGTCTTCCAGTGCAGCGATCTCGCCGATCAAACGTTGATTGTGCAGGAAAAAAGGCGCAGTCGTTTTAAACTGGCCGTGTACCAGCGCTTCACGGATAAAAATCTCACGTGCCACCGTTGGCTCAAGCGGGCCAAAATTAATCCGGCGTTTAGCGCACAACACCAGGCCATATAAACTGACACGTTCATAGGCACCGACTTGCGCCGTACTTGCCTGCCAATGCGGATCAAAATAATCATGTTTGATGACATGCGGAATGGTTTCCTCCACCCACGCCGGATCGATCTCCGCGATGGTGTGTGCATATAACTGCGCGGTCTCCATCAGGGTACCGGCCACTATCCATTTAGGTTTGCTGCTGCTCACGCCCGAGGCCGGAAACAGTTGAAATTTGATACCACGCGGGCCGAGGTAGTTGCGTTCTTCATCGAGCATGCCGATTTGACTGGCCAAGCCGGTCAGCAGGGCCTTGTGTATAGCAATATAGTCCGCCGGTTGCTGATTGAACTGTGCACCTTGCTCACTCAGTTGGCTGTGCAGTTGCTGATGAACCTCGTGCCATTCCTCGAATCGGGTGGCGGACAGGAATTTTTCGCTACAGAGTTTACGCAATTTATTTTTAGACAGATGCCGACGTTGCTCCTGATAAAAATTCCAGAGGTTGATCAAGGCAATAAAATCGGATTTTTTATCAGTAAAGACGGCGTGTGCTTGTTGTGCCTGCTGTTGCTTGTCACTTGGCCGCTCGCGCGGGTCTTGAATACTCAAACCGCTGACGATGATCAATATCTCCTGTAAACAATGCCGATCACGTGCGGCCAACACAATACGGCCCAGGCGCGGGTCAAGCGGCAGGACCGGTAGTTGTTTACCCAAAGTGGTGAGCTGGTTGTCACGCAACGCGCCGATTTCTTCCAACAGGCGATAACCATCACGGATTTGTTTGTCATCCGGCTGATCCAAAAAATCAAAGTGTTCGATCTTACCCAGGCGCAAGGCATACATTTGCAGAATGACACTGGCCAGATTGGTGCGCAGGATTTCCGGATCGGTAAATGCCGGACGACCTTCAAAATCCATGACATCGTACAGGCGGATGCAAATACCGGCGGCGACACGGCCGCAGCGACCGGCACGTTGTTTGGCGCTGGCCTGCGATATTTTTTCAATGGGCAGGCGTTGGATTTTGTTGCGGTAACTGTAACGGCTGATGCGTGCCTGTCCGGTATCGACCACATAACGAATCCCCGGTACCGTGATCGAGGTTTCCGCGACATTGGTGGCCAGTACGATCCGTTGGCCGCTGTGTGGCGCAAAGATGCGTTGTTGCTCACCGATGCTCAGCCGCGCATACAAGGGCAGTATCTCGGTGTGCGGCGGATGCTGTTTACGCAGGGCCTCGGCGGTTTGACGAATATCCCGCTCGCCGGGTAAAAACACCAACACATCACCGGGGCCTTCCTGATGCAATTCCGCCACGGCATTCACCACCGCCTGGGCAATATCGGGGGTGACATTCTCTTCATCCGGCAAACGTGGACGATAACGGATCTCTACCGGATAACTGCGGCCGGAGACTTCAATGATCGGTGCAGCGGTAAAGAAACGGGCAAAGCGTTGCGGGTCAATTGTTGCGGAGGTGATAATGATCTTCAGATCAGGACGCTGAGGTAAGATGTGACGCAGGTAACCAAGAATGAAATCGATATTCAGACTACGCTCATGCGCCTCGTCAATGATCAACGTGTCATAACGATGAAATAAACGATCGGTCTGGGTTTCCGCCAGCAGGATGCCATCGGTCATGACTTTAATATAACTGTTGGGGCCGACCTGATCCTTGAACCGCACCTTGTAACCCACGTGTTGACCCAGCGGGCTATGTAGTTCATAGGCCAGCCGTTCGGCAATGCTGCGTGCCGCCAGCCGCCGCGGTTGGGTGTGGCCGATATAACCATTAACACCGCGCCCCAACTCCAGACAGAGCTTGGGCAATTGCGTGGACTTGCCCGATCCCGTTTCTCCACAGACGATGACAACGGGGTGGGTACGCACGGCGGCGAGGATCTCATCGCGCCTATCTAAAATGGGCAAGGGTTCGGCGTAGTCGGGTTTGGGCAAGCCAAGTTGGCGTTGTTCGCGTCGCGCCTGCGCGGTGTGAATTGCCTGGACCAATGCGGCCAGCACCTGCGGATCGCTGTTGTGGTGATGTTGCAGCCGCTTAATCCGGCGCAGTAATGTGTTACGGTCTGCGGGTAAGACGGTGTCCAGGGCTGAATACAAGCCAGCGAGGGAGTCAGGCATGGCTATTCGCAGATTAGAGGAAGGGGTATAGCAAAATTGTGAAATAAGTTCTCAGGTTCAGGTCTGGCAGTCCGATAATATACGGTATCAGTGAACATAAGGCGGGTGGGCATAGCAGTAATACAACTTCTGTGACGATGAACCAAGCTTGTATTCTACCCCACGCCCAAATATATCAACAGTAACAAACAACGATTCTATAGGCCATGGAACCCGAAGCCCACCCCCCGCGAGAATCGGTATTTGATCCGGAATTAGTCGCGGATTTCCGCGCCGAATTTACCGATGCCGTAGAAAATATTCAGGGTGTTCTCATCGATATTGAACGCGCAGGCGATAAGCATGACGGCTTGCACGCCCTGTTTCGCGCCTTGCATTCGGTAAAAAGTAATCTGCGCATGATGCAGTTAAATGAACTCTCTGAGGTTGTCCATCGCCTGGAAGACATCCTCGACGACATGCGCACTGATCGGGTTGCGTACGACTCGCGATTTAGTGATGTGATTTTATTATGCATGGAAAAAATACGCGATGCATTTACGCTGGTTTTTGACGGTAGCCGGGCTACGGAACATAATCTGGCGCCAATCAAAACTGTGTTGTTGCGGGTACACGCAGACCTTGCCGGGTTCAATCAACACTTGCAGGAGGCACTGTTGCATCTTGACCCGACATTGATAT
>JAYSTO010000065.1:0-3111 GCA_043719675.1 Gammaproteobacteria bacterium
GGCGAGGTGTTCCTCGGTCATTCAGTGACAAAGCATAAAAACGTGTCGGATGAAACGGCGCATTTGATCGATGAAGAAGTCCGTGCCATCATTGATCGCAATTACCACCGGGCACAGGATATCCTCACATCCAATCTCGAGAAATTACACGCGATGGCCGAAGCGCTCATCAAATATGAAACGCTTGATAGTCAGCAGATCGATGACATCATGTCGGGTCGCACGCCGCGTCCACCTGATGGTTGGGATGATCAGGATCAAAAGCTGAGTGGTGGTGGTAACAGTAAAACCAAGAGCGCGAGTGATGATAAGAAGGAAGGCAAGATTGGTGGGACAGCGAGCGAACATTAATCCGGTGACACGTGGTATGTAGGCAGTAGCCGGGAAAAATACAGCGGCGGTTTAATAAACCGCCGCTTTTTGTTTGTACACACTTTACAATTGATCACATATGCTACTTGATTGCGCGGGCAAAGTTCTTGATTTAACGCAGCCACAAGTGATGGGAGTCTTGAATGTGACGCCTGATTCGTTCTCTGATGGAGGACGATTTGTCACGCGCGATGCGGCGTTAATGCACGCGCGGCAAATGGTCACTGAGGGTGCAGGTATTATCGACGTGGGTGGCGAATCCACCCGCCCCGGGGCGGCCGCAGTCAGCGTACAAGAAGAACTGGATCGTACCATCCCGGTGATCGAGGCAATCTCTAACGAACTGGATGTGATCATCTCCATTGATACCAGTAAGCCCGAGGTGATGCGCATGGCAGTGCAGGCGGGTGCCAGATTTATTAATGATGTTTATGCCTTGCGTGCGGATCAGGCCTTGCAAACGGCGGTACAGCTCAAGGTACCGGTGTGTTTGATGCATATGCAAGGCAAGCCGCGTACCATGCAACAACAGCCGCAATACACCAATGTAGTACAAGAAGTGAAGGAATTTCTAATTTCACGCCGTGATGCCTGTGTTGCGGCGGGGCTGCCATCAACACAGATTTTATTGGATCCGGGGTTTGGTTTTGGCAAAGCGCTAAAACATAATTTACAGTTATTTCGCCACCTGGCGGAGTTCACGAGTCTTAATCAACCCATGCTGGCGGGGGTGTCTCGTAAATTCATGATCAGCGCAGTGTTGAATTTGCCGGTTGATCAACGCCTTTCGGCGAGTGTGGCGCTGGCAGCATTGGCGGTTTGGCTGGGAGCGCGTATTATTCGTGCACACGATGTGGCGGCAACGGTTCATGCAATTCGGATGACGGATGCGGTGTTGTCCACGCCATAGGCGGTTAAACAGGATTGTATTACATTTATCTAAGCCAGAAGGATCATTGCATGGGACGTAAATATTTTGGTACCGATGGGATTCGAGGACGCGTAGGTGAAGCACCGATTACAGCGGATTTTATGATGCGTCTGGGTTGGGCGGCAGGTAAGGTGTTTGCAAGCCAGACCGGTGCCAGCAAGGTGTTAATTGGTAAGGACACGCGTATTTCCGGTTACATGTTTGAGTCGGCACTGGAAGCGGGTTTGTCCGCGGCTGGCGTTGATGTGTTGTTGTTAGGCCCCATGCCGACACCGGCCATTGCCTATTTGACGCGTACCTTGCATTGTAATGCCGGCATCGTGATCAGCGCCTCGCACAATCCCTTTGATGATAACGGCATCAAGTTTTTTTCGGCGGAAGGCACCAAGTTGCCGGATGAAGTTGAACTGCAGATTGAAAAAATGCTCGACCAACCGATGCAAACCAACAACTCTGCGAATTTAGGCAAGGCGACACGCGTCAAAGATGCCGATGGCCGTTATATCGAATTTTGTAAAAGCTCGGTACCGTATTCAATGAGTTTAAACCGATTGCGTATCGTGGTGGATTGCGCCAATGGTGCGACGTATCATGTTGCGCCGAGTGTGTTTGAAGAATTGGGCGCGACGGTTACCACGATCGGCACATCACCCGATGGTTTAAATATTAATTTGAATTGCGGATCAACCAAACCGGCGGCATTACAAAAAGCGGTCAAAGAACAAAATGCCGATTTAGGTATCGCCCTGGATGGCGACGGTGATCGGGTGCTGATGGTGGATCACCACGGTGATTTGGTCGATGGTGATGAATTGTTGTTTGTGATTGCCAATGAACGGTTGCGTGCCGCGCGGATGCAAGGTGGTGTGGTTGGTACAGTAATGAGTAACCTTGGTTTGGAGCATGCCTTGCGAGAGCGTAAGATCGGTTTTGAACGTGCCAAGGTCGGTGACCGTTATGTGATGGAATTATTACAAGCCAAACAATGGGTGATTGGTGGCGAGTCATCGGGACACATCATCTGTCTGGATCGGACCACGACCGGCGATGCGATTATCTCGGCGTTACAGGTACTAGCGGCGATGACGGACTCCGGCAAATCATTGCATGAACTGCGCTCGGTCATGACTAAGTACCCGCAAACCTTAATTAACGTAAAAATATCCAAGCAGACGGACGTACATAAGAATACGCAGATTCAAAATGCCGTGCGTGCCGCCGAAGGGCGCCTCGCCACCACAGGACGGGTATTACTCCGCCCCTCGGGAACCGAACCGGTGGTGCGGGTCATGGTGGAGGGGCAGGACGCCGGTTTAGTGCAAGTGTTGGCCAATGAGCTGGCTGATGCCGTGCGGACGGCGGTCGGTACCTAAAAATAACCCTCGATCCAATCACTTTCAGTGGTCTTTACATTGATTTATTGGCCTGTGGACGTTAAGCTTTCGCGCTCTTTTTTAGCGGTATCACCCTGGGGTATTCGATGCGTAAACCATTTATAGCCGGTAACTGGAAGATGAACGGTTCCAGATCCAGTATCAAAGCGTTATTGGATGGTATGTTAGCCGGTATAGGTGAGGTCAAGACCGCAGAGATGGCCGTGTGTGCCCCTTATGTCTATCTGCCTGACGTGGCGACTCAATTACACGGCAGCAAGCTGGCCTGGGGTGCGCAGAACCTCAGCACCGAAACCAAGGGTGCGTATACTGGGGAAATCGCCGCCTCGATGTTGGTGGATTTTAAATGTAAATATGTGATTGTCGGTCACTCCGAACGCCGCAGTTATTACGCCGAGACCGATGCCATCGTCG
>JAYSTO010000066.1:0-3089 GCA_043719675.1 Gammaproteobacteria bacterium
ACATGGCAGACCTTATCGCAGACAAGCTGGCGAAAGCCGAACACATCATTCATGCCTATGGCCAACTCCTTGCTCAGCTGGACAATGCCAACAATGCACACTCTGAATTATTGTTACCCCACGACAAAATAATTATTAAACAAGCTATTCAAACACTCTTATGGGAACTGGAAGACATTGAACCCAAAATCCGTGACAGTTTGTCACAGGCCTATGTCTTTCTCGAACAATTTATTCCCGCAGTAAAAGTGGACATCCTGGCAAAAGGTCAAGCCGCGCTATGCTCCGGCAACCCTAACCATGCTGACTGGGTATACGCAGACGAGGCTGGCCGCATTCTGTCACAGATAAAGATTGCCATGGAAGATGCGTTAGAAGACCTGCGAATTTTTTTGCGCTAAATAATTTAATTTTTATGATTCTTTACCTGCTTTAAAATGGCTTCCACCTGGCCAAAATCAAAGGCAAAAATACGTACCAAGTCACGCTTCCCTTTCACTTTTATCTTCTGGCACTGATCTTTCCATAGCACCTTCGGTAAGTGCCTGTATGCCGTTTCGCTTAGAATAATATCCTTACCTAAGAGTTTGCTTGCGCTTTCTAAACGAAAGGCAATATTGACGGCATCACCCAGCACGGTTTGCTCTGCACCTATTCCTACCGCTGCCGCACCCGTATTAATGCCAACGCCAATGCGCAGCTGTTCGGGCACTTCTTCAAACTCTTTATTTAGGTTCTCCGTCACGGCATTGATTGCCGCCGCTGCAATTAAGGCATTGATGACCGTACTATGTTCATCTTCATCCGCCTCCCAGCGGGCAAAGACACAATCACCGATAAATTTGTCTACAATCCCGCCGTTGGCAATGATCACATCGCTTACCTCATTGAACCAGGAATTCATCATACGGGTGAGCGTACGAATCTGAACTCGCTCCGAGATTGAGGTAAATCCACGAATATCAGCGACCAAAATCGTAATCCGCTTGATCTGAGGATTGTTGTTTACGATAGTTTCCTGTAACGAAAAAGTGTCAGCAGGAAGCATATCCTGTTTCTCCTGCTCAAACAAAAATTCAAAATCTGCAATTGTAATGCGATCACCGTGTTTAAGCAGTTTCGGGGTGGTTACACGTTGTTGATTGATATAACTTCCATTCGAGCTGCCACCATCAATCAGGTAATAATCGCTGTTACCAATACGGCGAATCATGGCGTGATTACGCGAGACCATTAAGTCGACTAAAACGATATCACAGCTCTTATCGCGACCAAGGGTTAATACCGACTTGCACGGCACCCGTTTGGGTGAGTCTTCAATTGTATAACTGAGGGTTGCTGCCACAATCTTGCCTCATCTGCGCTGCCTGCCACTGGACACTTGCTGGAGGAGTGAGCTTTCTTTGCTTGAAAAAATACTCAAAACCGCTACCTGTGCGCGAGATACTACACTCAAGCCCTTTAAAATAATAACGAAATTAAGCGTAATTTACATCCTCGAGGAACGCCCCCGCTTCTTTATCGGCCGACATGGGCCGACACAATAGCACCTGATTTGCGGCCTTCATTCCCGACATGATTATTTCATAGTCTTTTGTATCAATAGTGGCTGGCAGGCGCTCTGAGGCAAGCGGCTCGCCATAGTGTTCTTGCACATAGGCATCAATCGCTACCTCGATGTCGGGGCTGCGAACAAAATCGGACACCGTCTGCGCGATACGATATAACCATGCTTGAGCGAACACATTACCGCGTCTGGAACGCTCTAATGTGTCTGCCAAAGCCAATTCATGTAGATACTGCCGACGCGCATAGCGCAGTTGCCGAAATAACACCGTAAAGGTGTAGGCACTAACTTCAGCGCTAGCCCCAACGCCCATAAAACGAAACCGCGGTCCTTGCTCGCATCGGCTTACATAGGCACGGCACTCAAAGGCCTTGGCAACCAATTCAGATAGGGCGATGGCCCAATAAGGTGGATTGTAATAACCGGCACTACTAGCCGTAGATTCTGTTACCGAAGGGTCTTTCACCTCGGACTCGGCAATATCGTATTTGCGCATTAAGGCCTGAGCGTGCTTGAGTGCCAATGCGGATTCATTCACATTGCCCGACTGCGATAGTCGCAGGCATTTCTGAATTTTGTCGATAATCTTGCTTTTTTCCATAACACTTGATGTCTAGTCAGTCTCCATTTGCCCCCAACCATAACAAATATCAGGGAATTTTACACGTGAATCTAGTTTAAATTTATCAAATAATACATTGAATACACAGCATTTTTCCCATTTTATCCTTGTATATTTCGGTACCTAGGCTTATATCCCTAAAGGCACCCTATTTATGATGAAGGTTTTTGCATACTCTTAAATCTTGTAAGGCCCGGCACAAGGACGCATAAGACATGACTAAAACTGTTCCTATACCGCGCGTGGATTATGCCCATATCCGTTCGCTGGCGTCGAGTGTCACCCTCTCGCCGGTCACCCACACCGATAATAGCTGCGATCAGTTGTACGCACACGCCAAGGTCTTGTTAAAACAGCAGGATGCCGTTCTGGTTGCCCACTACTACACCGATAGTGAACTACAGCGACTCGCCGAGGATACTGGGGGTTACGTTGCAGACTCACTGGAAATGGCACGCTTTGGGCGCCGCCACCCCGCCAGCACCCTGGTCGTCGCCGGAGTTCGTTTCATGGGCGAAACCGCCAAGATTCTCAGTCCGGAAAAACGGGTGCTCATGCCCACCCTCCGTGCCGAGTGTTCCCTGGATTTAAGCTGCCCGGCAGAGGCCTTTACTGCCTTCTGTGACGCCTATCCAGATCGAACAGTGGTTGTCTATGCCAACACCAGCGCGGCCGTGAAGGCCCGCGCTGATTGGGTGGTGACCTCCAGCATCGCTAAAGAGGTGGTACAACATCTACATGACCAAGGTAAAAAATTAATCTGGGCACCGGATAAATACCTGGGTGAATACGTGCAGCGTAGCACCGGGGCCGACATGTTGTTATGGCAAGGCACCTGTGTTGTGCATGAACAATTCAAGGCAGTTGAGTTGGCCAAGATGAAGCAACGTTATCCGGGTG
>JAYSTO010000067.1:0-6991 GCA_043719675.1 Gammaproteobacteria bacterium
TGTTCAAACAATTGGGCGTGAAGATGACGCCGGAACTCAAAGCACCGAGCGTGGCCATGCCGTATGAAGGCACCTACACGCAACAGGATTATGCACAGCAAATGATCAATGACTACAAAAATGCCGGTGTCAAAGCAGAAAATGTGTTTGCCCAGTCATTTAATCTCAACGACGTCCTCTATTGGATCCAGCATGAACCGGAGTTCGGTAAACAGGCGGTGTTTCTCGACGAGCGTGTTGATCAGGCCGGTGGTTACGCTACGGCGGTAGCGGGTATGCCAGCAATAGCGGGACAAGGGGTGCGGATCATTGCACCGCCGATGTGGGCACTGGTGACGCTTGACAGTAACAAAAAGATCGTGCCATCCGGTTATGCCGTAGCTGCCAAAGCGGCAGGTTTGGATATCATTACCTGGACATTGGAACGCTCTGGTCTGTTAAAAGACGGCGGTGGTTATTATTATCAATCAACCACAGAGGTGACCAATAACGATGGCGACACCATGGTCATGCTCGACGTGCTGGCGAAGGATGTCGGTGTGCGCGGTATTTTCTCGGATTGGCCTGCAACGGTAAGTTATTATGCCAATTGTATGAACAAGAAGTAACGTTTCCCCGTAACTACTAAACAGAAAGGCCAGTATATGCTGGCCTTTTTTTTACCTTAGATGTGCAGGCATGCGCGAGCTCGAATCAACCGGTCTTAGATCAGCACATTATCTAACAACTCGATCCAATGTTTCACCGGTATGTTTGCTTTGCTGGCCAGGTGCAGCTGACAGCCAATATTCGCCGTGGCGATGATATCTGGTTTGCCATTAGTCAAGGCACTAAGTTTATTCGCCAATAGTTGTTGTGCAAGCCGGGGTTGTAATATTGAATAGGTGCCCGCTGAACCGCAACACAGGTGGCCATCATCGACAGCGGTGAGCGTGTAACCGGCATTGCTGAGCATGGTTTCGACCACGCCATTGATTTGTTGGCCGTGCTGTAGAGTGCAAGGGCTGTGAAAGGCGACTCTGATAGTGGCCGATTTTAATTTAGCGGTTGGGATATTTTCGTCACGCAGTATTTCACTGATGTCTTTTGCTAATAGCGAAACCCGTTTGGCCTTGTCGCGATAAATGGGATCATTTTTTAATAATTCGCCGTAGTCTTTGACGATCGTGCCGCAACCACTGGCAGTCACAATGATCGCCTCGATGCCTTGTTCGATAAACGGCCACCAGGCGTCAATGTTATTGCGCATGAAGTTTAAGGCCTCTTCATGAGCGGAGAGATGCTGGCTGAGCGCACCACAACACCCTGCCGTGGGCGCAGTGAGTAATTGAATACCGATTCGATGCAACACACGTGCGGTTGCTGCATTGGTGTTGGCACTGACAATACGTTGCGCACAACCTTCGAGTACCAGCATTTGCCGAGCATGCGATTGCTGTGGCCAAGGGGTTTTGGTTTGCACAACGGGAATTTTATTTTTTAGTGTGCGCGGTAACAGGGGTTTAACCAGTCGGCCAAGGGATAGTAATGTTGAAAACCGTTTTGGGTGTGGAATCAGTTGGCGCAGTAAATAACGGCTGAGTGTGGCAATGAGGCTGCGCGGAACTTTTCGGTCAACTAACTCACGGCCGATATCCACCAGCCGACCATAACGTACACCGGAGGGACAGGTGGTTTCACAAGCGCGACAGGTGAGGCAACGATCCAGATGTAACTGTGTCTTGGCGCTGACCGGTTCGCCTTCGAGTAATTGTTTGATCAGGTAAATGCGGCCGCGCGGACTATCCAGTTCATCGCCCAGCAATTGATAAGTTGGACAGGTGGCCGTGCAAAAACCACAATGCACACAGGCGCGCAAGATGGCTTCCGCTTCCTGGCCTTCTGGGGTATGCCGGTATGTTGTGCTCAGCTTGGTTTGCATGAATTAGTCATTCGTTTTGTCTGAATTATTAAAAGTCTTGATACATCCGGCCCGGATTGAAAATGCCATGAGGGTCAAAGGCCAATTTTAATTGCTGATGTAGTTTCAGTAAAACCTCGTCCAGCGGTTGAAATACCTCATCACGGGTTGGATGGTTGCGATACTGCATGGCGTGACCGCCGACAGTGCTTGCTGCATTGCGCACTGTGTCTGCATCGACCTCAGTTAATAACCAGCGTCGCGCACCATTCCATTCGTAAAGCCAAGCACCGTCGATATTCATCGGCGGCGTGTTGGAGGCGATAGACAGTAGCCACAACCGGCGATTCGATTGGAAACAGGCATGTTGTTGTTCGTTAATGCCTTGCCAAAATAAATTACCCGCGGCGAGTGCATCGCCGCCGATCAGCTGTTGTGCCGCTGATACTGCGCCATGTGTACCAGCAAGGCGTACATAAAGTTGCTGGTCGACAAAGCAGGTGGCGGAGATCGGTACTGGTGATTGCGCCCAGCGGTGCATCGCGTCGAGTGCTGCTGTAGCAGCGATTTTCTGCACCAGTGTGATTTCCTCTTCGGCCTTGGGCAGGACTTTCAGCGATACGCTTAACAGGATACCAAGGGTGCCCAGTGCACCAGTCATTAAACGCGAGACATCATAACCCGCGACGTTTTTCATTACCTCGCCGCCGAAGGAAAGAATTTCGCCCCGGCCGTTGAGAACAGAACAACCAAGCACAAAGTCACGCGCGGCTCCGGCGTACGCACGCCGAGGACCGGAGGTGTTACAGGCGATGGTGCCGCCAAGGGTGGCTTGCCCGGCGAATTGCGCGGGTTCAAACGCCAGCATTTGATTATGTTTGGCGAGCAAGAGTTCGATGTCTTGAATACGAGTGCCACTACGCGCGGTGATCACCAGTTCGGTCGGTTCATAATTAATGATGCCGGCATGCGGACGGATATCAATCGGTTCGCCCACCGGTTGCCGACCATAAAAAGATTTACTGTTGCCGCCGTGGATACACAAGGCTGTTCTTGTTCTGATGGCGGTGTTGACGTGTTGTTGCAATACGCTACTGATGTCGTTATCAATCATATTGCCACGGGCAGTCAAAAACGTTCCAGCTCGGGAAACGGCAGCTTGCCCTGATGGATGTGCATCGCGCCAAATTCCGCACAGCGGTGTAAGCTGGGCACCGCCTTGCCTGGATTTAACAAACCCTTAGGATCAAAGGCCGCCTTGATGGCATGAAACTGGGTGAGTTCCAAGGAATTGAATTGCACACACATCTGATTGATTTTCTCGATGCCGACACCGTGTTCGCCGGTGATGGTGCCGCCCACCGCCACACACAACTCCAAAATCTTGCCACCAAACTGTTCGGCGCGTTGCAATTCACCAGGCTGATTGGCATCGTATAGAATTAATGGATGCAAATTACCGTCACCGGCGTGAAAGACATTGGCGACGCGTAAGTCATAGTGTTTGGATAAATCGGCAATGGTTTGCAGTACACGTGGTAAATGTTTGCGCGGTATGGTGCCATCCATACAATAATAATCAGGTGCGAGTCGTCCCACTGCCGGAAACGCGGCCTTGCGCCCTTTCCAGAATATTAGGCGCTCTGCCTCATCTTTTGCAGTGCGTACTTCAGTGGCGCCACTGCGGGTGAGAATGTCACGCACAGTACGTACATGTTCCGATACTTCCGCATTCGTGCCATCGAGTTCACACAATAGAATGGCCTGTGCATCCAGTGGATATCCGGCATGCACAAAATTCTCCGCCGCTTCAATCGCCAGCTTGTCCATCATTTCCAGTCCCGCCGGGATTATTCCGGCGGCGATAATGTCGCCGACGGCTTTTCCGGCCTTGATGATGTCGTCAAAAGCGGCAAGAATCACTTGCGCACGCTCAGGTTTGGGCAGTAATTTAACCGTGACTTCAACAATGATGCCGAGCATGCCTTCTGATCCTGTCATGAGTGCCAGTAGGTCATAACCGGGTGAATCGGGTCCTGCGCCACCGATGGTTAACAGCTCACCTGCTACTGTGACAATCTTGAGTTGCTGAATATTGTGGACAGTCAGTCCGTATTTCAAACAATGCACGCCACCGGAATTTTCTGCAACATTGCCGCCGATGGTGCAGGCGATTTGTGAGGAAGGGTCTGGCGCATAATAAAGTCCAAAGGGCTCGGCGGCCTCCGAGATCGCCAGATTCCGCACACCGGGTTGTATACGAGCAATACGCCGCGCGGGATCAATGTGTAATATCTGTTTGAATTTTGCCAGACTCAGCAACACGCCGTGTTCATTCGGCAAGGCACCACCGGACAGACCGGTACCGGCACCACGCGCCACCACCGGGACATCGTGTAGATGGCAGTAACGCATGATCGCCTGAACCTGTTCGATGGTTTCCGGTAATACGACCAGCAACGGTAAATTACGGTAGGCGGATAAGCCGTCGCACTCATATGGGCGCAAGTCTTCGACCTCATGCAGCACTGCAGCGTTAGGCAGTAATTTTTGCAGTGCCTTTAGTAATGCACGGTGATCGGTTTGTTGATGGTTTAACATGATCGTTCGCGATGATTGAAGGGTTTAAATTTTAACAGGCTGCTAGGCAGCGCTATCGGCAGCATTCGTAGTATAACGAGTTAAACGGTTATAGACAGTAGCCAGTGCCTGTTCGTCACCGACGTTACCCGGAAAGATCACCACGGGTAAATCAGGGAAACGCGGATGATCGGCGGGGCAGCGCACCACCGAGCAACCTGCGAGGATTTGGCCCAATACCCGTGCGGACTGCAACTCCAGACCGGAACTCAATACGTCGTTTGAAGTAATGCCACCTTTACTGATCAAAAAACCCAGTGTGGCGGGTAAGTTGCGCACGATGTTGATTAAAAAGGCCGACACCATCCCGCCAAAGGCGAGACGAGTTTTTTGATCGACAAAGGTTTTTTCGGTGCGGCTGGTAAAAATGACGGGTGTTTTACCGTTTTCATGTGCTTGTTGTATGGTTGCTAAAAGGTGTTGCAGTAAAATCGGGTGATCCTGTTCTATCCGTTCGACATCTACCTCAACGGCTTCAACCCCCGGCAGCTTGAGTAACTGCTTCAATTGCAAAGTGGTTTTGTTGACGTGCGAGCCGACGATAACCGCACCCGGCTTGGCATTGCGGACATAGTGTTGCATATCTTGTGCGGACACGGGTTGTGGTGGCAGTTTTGCTAATGATGTCAGCAGACTTGCCGCACTGCGAAACAAAAAGCGTTTGCCTTGATTCACTGCGGTTAACAATTGTCGACAGAAATTATCCAAGTCTGCCTGGGTCTCAGCGTCCACACTACAACAGACATTTGCCGATAAGGATATCAATCGATTCAGACAAGCACCACGTACATCACCCAGCCGGAACTGCACAACATCGCGTGCCTTAATTCGACCTTGGGTTTTTTCTTCAACATAGTCCGGTAAATAACTGTGATGGTAACCAAACACCGAATCCTTGGCGAACTCAGTGAGGTGGACAGGGACGTCTTTGCCGTTAACGATCAGGTAATGACTGCCATTCCGGGTGATGCGGCCACCTTCAAAAAAAGCCGGTACCAGAAAATGCGCATCAAACGGCCCGAGTTGCTGGGCGATGACATCGGTCTCAATCGGGTAGTGACCACGCAAGGTCGAATCAGAACGACTCACCAAAATAGGCTGAATCACATGACCTGCTGTATTTAATTCGGCCAGGGCTTGTTTGAGGCTAATACAAACCTCGCGCGTCAAGGTGGCGGCCTGTTCGGCATTCATGCCACGGGTGTTGGTCAGCACAAAAAATAAAGGTGATGCATCCAGCAAACCTTTTTTGAGCGCGGCGACGTCCCAACGTGTCAGCAATAAACAGCTGTGGACAGTTTGTGATCCGGTTGGGTCATCATCCAGCACAATGATCTTTGTTTCAGGCATGATACCTCTCGCAGGTAATACGCAAACAGTCTTAACGCTTATTGGTAAATTGTTTAACGCGTTGCAGCATAACCTCGGCGGTAATGCCATTGAACTCCATGATCTCAGCGGCAGAGGCGGTGGTCTCACCGCGTTTCCAACAAATCGTATCACGGTTTGGCGCGCGGCTACGTAGCAATACTGGTTCTAATGATGCACTGGGGCCACCGCTGACCGCCAATAACACATCGCCATCAAACAGTGTATTAAACTGCGCATCTGTCATGAATTTATCATCCGGGTAGGAAACTGTATTCCAGGCGACATCTGTTGGTCGATACAGCTGACGCGGGTTCACGACGGCAACAATCCGCACACGATAACCTTGTGCCTCCAGTTTATCCTTGGCCTCGAAGACCGGCAGCAAGACCATGTCACCGGTGACAGCAAACACAACGGTCGCTTTCGTTCCAGATTCGGATTCGTAAATCGTTGCCGCGCCTTCGTGGACGGCAACGCGTGCTTCTTCAATACTCATATACACCGGTAGCGGACTTTTCGATGCCATGATTACCATGCCTTTGTTGACACTATCAGTTGCATACTCGTAGGCAACTTGAATCGCATTGGCGTCACACGGAAATAACGGATAGACATTGCCGTTGCGCATCATGGCGGCGAAGTAGTTTTCAATTTCCGGACGTTGATGGGTCCAGCCGTTGCGGCCTTGTTCCAAAGCCCCGGCGGTAAACATCGCCACAATCGACGGCGTTTTGCGCCGCAACTCCGCCATTGCCTGCGTGACGGTTTGGATAATCGGCCAGCCATTGATTGCGAAGGATTCATACGATAGCCAGATGGCGCGCGAACCAAATAAGGTCAGCCCGGCAGCAAAACCGGCACAGGCATCTTCGTTGAGGGGCTCATAAACTTGCCCGGTTGGTTCCTGGTTATATAACGCATCGCGTGTCGGGTGGCGGATCTTCAAGGCATCATTTATGTTTTTCATGCCTGAGGCTTCATTGCCATCGGCGTTGGTCACCACGTAACGTTTATCGGTTTTGCCCACTTGCGCAACCAATTCACCCATGGCGGTGGAAGGCACAGCTTTATTGCCCTTGG
>JAYSTO010000068.1:0-3085 GCA_043719675.1 Gammaproteobacteria bacterium
TTGCCGCGTATGTAATTACCCAATTGAAGATCGAGTTCCGTCCAGACCTGTGCTATTAGTGTCCGTTCCTTCGGCAGGAACCGGCATATCCAGGCCAGCATAAGCGTTTTGTCTTTAAGAAAAAACAACACTAACAACGGTACCAGGACCAAATAGATAATCATGGTGATAAACCCGGAGGTGATCGACTTGAGTGAGCCGCCGAACAATAAATCTTTGCCGAGTGCGCCAAGCATGGTCCTCATGTCATCGACCAGATGTTGCATCTGTTTCTCGTCAAACACCGGGTATTTTTTTGGTAACTCTGTCAGAAACAACTGCCCTTGTGCCCAATAGTGGGATAATTCCGGCGTAAAATCCGCTATCTGACTTGATAACAGCGGCGAGATGCCGAACACCAGAAAAATCAAGAACGCTAAAAATACAAACCATATCAACCACACTGCAATAACACGGCTTGACCCATAACGCTGTAATCGTTTTACAAACCATTCAAGCAAATAGGCAATCACGATCGCAGCAAACACCGGCATGAGCATGTTGCCAAAGATCAATATCACCGTAAAACATAACACCAGCAAGAATAATAAAAACACCGCTTGCGGGTCCGTGAAATTACGCTCATACCAGGACTTAAAAACTTTTAACACGCGTCTTTTCCCTGCGCTTGTATCCACAGTTCGTAGGCACGCCGGAAACTGGCTTCCAGATCATCAATTACCTCGCGCGCCGGTTTATTACCCATGACGTGTTCAGCAACCATCCCGGCGGTCTGCCCGAGTAATTTCTTTTTATCCAGCATCGGATAGGTTTCCGCCAGGCGTTTGATTGCATCGACCACCCGTTCCTGTGCGGGCCGAGGAATGGTGCCTGGCGTGGCAATATCCACCTTGACTTGTTGATTCGCAATAGCTAGTGCAGGTGATTCGGCTTGCACCAAAAAAGCGGCAAACCGCAATAAGGTATGCATATCCGTGTCAGAGAGTTCCTTGGAATAATCCAACAGCTGTTGTTCTTGTTCTTTGTTCACGTCCAGTTTCTTTTGTTCGTCAATTTCTGTCGGTAAAAAATCAGGCAAGAACCGTATCAGCCTTGATGTGATTTACAATAATTGCGGGCGAACGACAATAACTCCTCCATGGAGCGCACGCGGAACTTCTGTTTCTGATGCACAAATGAAAAGGGTCGGCTGATGATCGGATCGGTATCGATCGCCACCAAGGTCCCCAGTCGCAGCTCTTTTAATATCGTTGCCTTGGATAATATCGACACGCCCATGCCTGCTTCGACCGCACCTTTGATCGCCTCAAGACTGCCTAATTCCATCGTGATATTCAAATCCGACAAATTAACGCCAGCGGCAATCATGCTTTCGATCATTACCTCACGTGTACCGGAACCTTCTTCACGACAGATAAACGGATAATCCACCATGCGCTTGATCGACACGTTGTTTTCTTTTGCCAGTTCATGGCCCGGTGGCACAATCAACACCAGTTGATCGGTGCGGCATACCTCTACCACCAGGTTTTTATTATTCACCGGGGCCTCCACCACACCCAGGTCAATTTCGTTGTTCTCAATTTGCGAGACGATACCATCGGTGTTGGCGACCTTGAGCCGAATCGTCACTTCCGGATGCTTGGCCTTAAAATCACCGAGTAACACCGGCAACATATATTCTGCAATCGTGGTGCTGGCGCCGAGAATCAGCACCCCGCTCATATCGCCGGTCAGTTCACGCACGGCATTATCCATCTCGCTATACAGCTGAAAAATTTTCTCGCCAAAACCATACACACGCCGGCCGGCATCGGTCAGGCTGATGCGGTTGTGCGTGCGATCAAACAGACGGGTATTGAATTGTTCTTCCAGTTGCCGCACCTGAAAAGTCACGGCGGGTTGGGTCATGTGCAGCTCTTCGGCGGCCTTGGTGAAACTCAGCAGACGTGCTACTGTGTGGAACACTTGTAAGCGTCTATCGGACATAACTAATCCTTCTGCAATCTGCGTTATAAATTAATAATTAAATTCTATAGGATTATTGATAAAACTAGGGCTTGGATATTACCAACTCTGGGCGAAAAGGCAATAGCAATGCGTATCGCGTCACACCTTCGCCTCGCGCCCATATAGATAAGCGTAGTACCACACCGGGATCACCAGCAGCGTCAGGATTGTCGAGACCAGTATCCCAAAGATCAATGCCACCGCCAGGCCATTGAAGATGGGGTCATCCAGAATAAAGAAAGCGCCCAGCATGGCCGCCAAGCCGGTCAGAATAATCGGCTTGGCACGCACCGCGCCCGAACGCAATACCGCTTCTTCCAGCGCAATACCCTCACGCCGCTGCTGATTAATAAAATCCACCAGCAAAATGGAATTACGCACAATGATCCCGGCCAGGGCAATCATGCCGATCATCGAGGTGGCGGTGAAGGTGGCGCCCGCCAGCATATGACCGGGCATGATGCCGATTAAGGTCAACGGGATCGGCCCCATGATGATCAGTGGGATTACATAGGAGCGGAATTGCGCGACCACCAGAAAATAAATCAGCAACAAGCCCACTGCATAGGCAATGCCCATGTCACGAAAGGTTTCATAGGTCACTTGCCATTCGCCATCCCACTTGATGCCGTAGTGATAAGGATTTTCCGGCGCAGAAATAAAATGATGGGTCAGCTTCTCCCCTTGCGCACTCACCACGGTATTTAATTGTGCATCGATTGCAAACATGCCGTACAACGGGCTGTCGATCTTGCCCGCCACATCACCGGTGACAAACACCACCGGTAATAAATCTTTATGATAGATCGCCTGTTCCGCGCTGGATTCAATCGGTTCAACCAGATCGGCCAATGCAATTAATTGGCCTTTGTTGTTGCGCACCCGCAGTTGCAGCACATCGTCCACCCGTGATTTATTTTCCACGCCGTATTCCAAACGAATCGGCAGGGGGAATTTCATGTTGCCGGTGTGCAAGTAACTGACGTCCTCACCTTGCAACGCGGTATGGATCGCCTGCGTTATCGTGAGCTGAGACACACCCCAGAGCGCGGCCTTGTGCTGATCTATTTTTAAT